>NZ_JBSKBR010000011.1:0-260854 GCF_053714315.1 Mesorhizobium sp. PL10
ACTGGCTCGACTGGAGCAACAGGTGATACCGGAGCGACTGGAGCGACGGGCTCGACTGGAGCAACAGGCTCCACCGGAGCCACAGGGGCAACTGGCGACACGGGAGCGACAGGTTCGACTGGAGCAACAGGCTCCACCGGAGCGACTGGCTCGACCGGAGCAACAGGTGATACCGGGGCGACTGGCTCCACTGGAGCGACCGGCTCGACTGGTGCAACCGGCTCGACCGGAGCAACCGGCTCGACCGGGGCAACCGGCTCGACCGGAGCAACTGGCTCGACCGGCGCCACCGGCTCGACAGGTGCAACTGGCTCGACCGGCGCAACTGGCTCGACCGGTTCGACTGGCTCGACCGGGGCAACTGGCTCGACCGGAGCAACTGGCTCGACCGGCGCCACCGGCTCGACAGGTGCAACCGGCTCGACCGGAGCAACTGGCTCGACCGGTGCAACTGGCTCGACCGGGGCGACTGGTTCGACAGGTGCAACTGGCTCGACCGGAGCAACCGGCTCGACTGGTGCAACCGGCTCGACCGGAGCAACTGGCTCGACCGGGGCGACTGGTTCGACAGGTGCAACAGGCTCGACCGGAGCAACCGGCTCGACTGGTGCAACGGGCTCGACTGGCTCGACCGGAGCAACTGGCTCGACCGGAGCAACCGGCTCGACCGGAGCAACTGGCGCGACCGGCGCCACCGGCTCGACGGGAGCAACCGGCTCGACAGGTGCAACGGGCTCGACCGGTGCAACTGGCTCGACCGGTGCGACTGGCTCGACCGGAGCAACCGGCTCTACTGGTGCGACTGGCTCGACGGGAGCAACCGGCTCTACTGGTGCAACGGGCTCGACCGGAGCGACTGGCTCGACTGGTGCAACGGGCTCGACCGGAGCGACTGGCTCGACCGGGGCGACTGGCTCGACAGGTGCAACCGGCTCGACCGGTGCGACGGGCTCGACCGGAGCAACCGGCTCTACTGGTGCGACTGGCTCGACGGGAGCAACCGGCTCTACTGGTGCAACGGGCTCGACCGGAGCGACTGGCTCGACTGGTGCAACGGGCTCGACCGGAGCGACTGGCTCGACTGGTGCAACTGGCTCGACGGGAGCAACAGGTGATACCGGTGCGACTGGCTCGACTGGAGCAACAGGCTCTACCGGTGCAACCGGTTCGACCGGAGCGACTGGCTCGACTGGTGCAACGGGCTCGACCGGAGCGACTGGCTCGACTGGTGCAACTGGCTCGACGGGAGCAACAGGTGATACCGGAGCAACCGGCTCGACTGGCGCAACCGGCGCCACAGGTGCAACCGGTTCGACCGGAGCGACTGGCTCAGCCGGAGCGACGGGTGCGACCGGAGCGACCGGCCCGGGCGGTGAGACTGGTGACCACCATGGCAATAACGGCTTTGGCAATGGAGATCAGGATGCACCTGGTAATTCCGGGAACCATAACAATGCCGAAAACGGCCCTGGTCACAAAGCCAACCTCACGACCAGTACGCTGGGCCTAAAGGACTCGACGCAGTTCCTGCAATCCGGCTCTACCGACAGTGGTGCCGTCAGCCATGCGTCGTTCCGGCAGCTTGTCGGCCTGGCGGCCAGTTCGGTGACGACCGACCTCCTGAATGTCCTCAACACGATCAGGGGATTTGGTCAGAACCAGAACAAGCCGTTGGGTGCGAGCACCGACCTGATCTCGGACAAGACCAAGCAGGGCGCCGGCTACACCAACACCGACGACACAGTGAAGAAGGCTCTGAAGGATGTTCTGAAGCCGCATGAGTGAGCAGGAATGGTGACCGGACAAACCGCAATAGAAGCCGGTCCAAGGATAGAAATGGTCGCGCGGGCTTTGCGAGAGAGCAAGGCCTGCGCGTCCACTATTTCCGAAAGGACAAAGGGCTCGTGCGAGCAAGTGGCGAAAGGTGTAGTCAGTGCCGCCGGAAATCCCGACGGGGACGGTCTGCCCTGGGCACCACTGAACCTTGGCTTGCGTGCCGGAAGGGAAGTCCATGGTGAGCATCCCTTTTAACGCCGAAATCCAGCCCGTCCAAATCGGCACCGACACCGAAGCCGACGGGACCGGCAAGGCCGGCGGCGAGAGCGCAGTGGGGCGGACTCCGGGTGGCCCCGCCGAGTTTGACCAGGTCGGGCCGCGCCTCAAGGCAATCCTCGCGGTCGCCCGATATTACGGGGTCGAGCTCGACCCGAACGAATTCAGGGCGGCAAGTGCAAGTCCGTTTCCAACCTCCACTGATCTGTCTGAATGGGCCCGTAATGGCGGCATGTGGTCTCGCGCCGTCCGCGTTCGCTGGTCTCACCTCTTGCGCTTTCAGGACACCGGACCGGTCGTTCTGTTGTTTAACGATGGGGGCGCGGGGCTCCTCACCGGAGCGAGTGCGGAGCGCAACCTGGTCTTCCTCAAAAGCGCGGACGCGCCTGATGATGGTCAATCCACCGCGATCGACGAGTTGCGGCTGTCGCAGGTGTGGACGGGCGAGGCGGTGCTGCTGCGACAGGCGCGATCCTCTGTTGAGGCGGATGCGCCTTTCACTCTCGGCTGGCTCGTCGAACTGGTGCGGCTCGAAAGTCGGCCGCTCCGCGACGTCGCTATCGCCTCGTTCACGCTCAGCGTGCTTACCATTCTGCCGCCGCTCATCGTCATGACGGTCGTCAACAAGGTGCTGCAGTTCAACAGTGTCTCCACGCTGTTGCTCTTATCGGCCATAATTGCCGTCGTCTTCGCCTACGAGACGCTCCTGGGCCACGCGCGACGATTGATCATCAACGTCGTCGGCGCGCGTCTGGACACCAAACTGCAGCTGCACGTTTTCAGTCGGCTCCTGCGCCTGCCACTGGACTATTTCGAGCGTCATCCGGCCGGCGAGACGATGTACCGTCTCGCCCAGGTCTATCGCATCCGCGAGTTCCTGACCGGCAAACTGCTCAGCACGTTGCTCGACCTGATTACGCTGTGCGTGCTGATACCGGTGATGTTCTACATCAACGCCAAGCTCGCCTGGATCGTGATCGCCTGCGCAGGCGTGATCGTGGTGATCATTCTCGCCTTCCTCAAGCCGATGCGCCGCAGGTACCAGCGGGTGATCGAAGCCGAGACATGGAAAGCGGCCGCGCTCGGCGAAACTGTTGTCGGGATAAAGACCGTGAAGGCACTTGGTCTCGAGCCGCAACGCAAGGCGCTTTGGGACGAGCAGGTGGCGGAGTCGGGAAGGGCGCGCCTGGCCTTCGGCCAGTTCGCCAGCTGGCCGCAGACCCTGGTTACGCCGATCGAACGTGCCATGGTGCTTGGCACTATGCTGATCGGCGCCTATCTCGCGATGAACGACAGTTCGGGATATATGGTAGGCGGCCTGTTCGCCTTCATGATGATCTCCCAGCGCGTCGCACAACCCCTCGTCGGGCTTGCACGACTGATCGAAGACTACGAGGAGGTCGGGGCAGCGATCGGCGAGGCGGCGTCTGTCCTGAACCGGCCGCTGGAGAGCAGTTCGAATTCCCTCGGCCTGAGACCAAGGCTCGTCGGCGAGATCACGCTCAGCGATCTGACCTTCAGCTATATCGGTACGAAGACGCCCGCACTCGACCGGGTCAGCTTCAACATTCCGGCAGGGTCCATGTTCGGCATCGTCGGGCGCAGCGGGTCGGGAAAATCGACGATCGCGCGTCTCCTGCAGGGGATCAACCGAGACTATAGCGGATTCCTCAAGCTGGATGGTGTCGACCTCAAGGAATTCAACCTGCGCCACCTGCGCCAGGGGCTCGGCGTGGTGCTCCAGGACAATTTCCTGTTCCGCGGATCGATTCGCGACAACATCATTGCCGGGCGCGCAGGCCTGACGCTTTCCGACGCCATGCGTGCCGCACATCTGGCCGGCGCCGAAGAATTTATCGAACGAATGCCCAATGGCTACGACACCTACATCGAGGAAGGATCGCCCAATCTGTCGGGCGGTCAAAAGCAGCGGCTGGCGATCGCGCGCGCACTCATCCACAATCCGACCATCCTCATCCTCGACGAAGCGACCAGTGCACTCGACCCGGAGAGCGAAGCGGTCGTCAGCAACAACCTGATGCGCATTGCCAGCGGACGCACGATGATCATCGTTTCGCACCGGCTCTCCTCGCTCACGGAGTGTGACCAGATCCTGGTAATGGAGCAAGGTAAGGTACTCGACGTGGCCCCGCACGCGACCCTGCTCGAACGATGCCCCCTCTACAGGCAACTATGGTTGCAGCAGAACCGGCACCTCGACGGCCGCGCCGGGCGTCCGGTGGCAGTACCGTCGCGGCTGGATTGACGATGTCGATTGAGCGCGAGATCGCCGGCAAATCGGCGATCCATACCGGCGCGAAAGTGCTTGGCGGCACGCCAAAAGGTGGAATGGGATAGCAAGCCATGAGCAGCAGCACCTCAGTCGCCATCCGCCCAGCCCGCTGGCAGCGGACCAAAACGAACGATCCGACCACACCGGTCATCCTCGAATTCCAGTGGCCGTCGACGGCGATCGCCAATGCGCCAATTCCGAGAACGGCGCGGGGCATCGTCTGGGTTATTTCGAGTTTGGTAATCGCCTTGATTGCCTTGGCGGGGCTGATCCCCGTCGACCAGGTGGTGACGACCAGAGGGCTAGTGGTCTCACAATCGCCGAACATCATTGTGCAGCCACTGGAGACGGCGATCGTTCGCTCGATCGACGTGCGCGAAGGACAGAATGTGCGAGCCGGTCAATTGCTGGCCCGCCTCGATGCTACCTTTGCCTCAGCCGACCTCCAGTCGCTGGCAATTCAGGTCTCGACGCTTGAGGCCGAAGTGGCTCGGTTGAAGGCAGAGGCCGACGGGCAAGCCTTCAACTATGACGGTCTCGATCCAAGCTGGACCCTGCAGGCGTCCATCTTCGAGCGTCGTAAGGCGGTCTATGACTCCAAGCTGGATAGTTTTGACCGACAGCTTGACGAACTCAGTTCCGTGATCTCGCGATCACAATCTGATGCGGAAGGCTATCGCCAGCGGCTCAAAGTCGCGGCCTCGATCGAACAGATGCGAAAACAGCTGGAAGCAAGACAGGTGGGAAGTCGCCTCAATACACTCCTCGCCGAGGACAACTGGGCGGAAATGTCCCGCTCGCTCAGCAATGCCGAGCAGACAACAGAAGCCGCCAAACGCCAGCAGGCGGGGGCGGCCGCGGACCGCAACGGCTACATTCAGAGCTGGCGAGCGGAAGTCTCGCAGGGCCTGTCGGAGGCGAACTCGCGACTGTCCGACGCCCGCGAACTCCTCAACAAGGCGAAGCTGCGCAAGCAGTTGGTCGAACTGCGGAGCGAAGCCGACGCTATCGTCCAGTCGGTGGCGAAGGTTTCGGTTGGGTCGGTTCTGCAGTCTGGTGAGCGCTTGATCACTCTGGTGCCGGTCAACGCGCCTCTCGAGATCGAGACAAACATCGTCGGCCGGAGCAGCGGCTTCGTTCATGTCGGCGATCCGGTGGTCATCAAGTTCGACACCTTTCCCTATTCGCAATACGGCCTCGCCCACGGCTCCGTGCGAGCGCTCAGCCCTGATTCCTTCTCGGCACGAGACCAAGTGCGCGATCAGAACAGCTCCCGGGCCATGCTGCCTTCGGATGCTGAGCCGTTCTATCGCACGCGGATTTCCATCGACCAGGTCGCGTTGCACGACGTGCCCGCCGGGTTCGTGGTCAGCCCCGGCATGCCGGTGACGGCAGATGTGAAAGTCGGCCGGCGCACCGTGCTCAAATACATTCTTGGCGTGATGCTCCCGATCGGCCAGGAAGCCATGCGGGAACCCTAGGGCAGTTGGGACTACGGAGGGGTCGCATCGATGGCAATCCTGAATCGGCTGACTGATCGCGCCTTCCCGGCAGCGGCCTTGCGCCGGGCAATCCAGCTCAGCGACAAGCCGGCAGAAGCCTTTCCGCACTTGGCGGTCGCGGCACGCGCCGGTCTCGTCGATGCCGAGTATCGGGTCGCCCGTTGCTATCTAGAGGGCTCAGGCGTGCCGGCGAGCCGGGCGGAAGGTAGGCGTTGGCTGCTGCGGGCGGCGAACCACGGAAGTGCTGACGCGCAGGCTCTTCTGGCTGCCCTCTATCTGGCCGGGCTGGTGCCCGCGGATGCTGACGGCCGCGATGCCGGCTCCGTGAGTCTCTTCGAACGAGAATACTCTGGCGAACCTGACTTCGCTGCTGCACTCGGTTTTGCCACCAAGGCGGCCGAGGCAGGCTCGGCAACGGGACAGGCGGTCCTCGGTTACATTCTGGCCAGCGGCCCCGAGCCGATGCGGGATGCGGATGCTGCGCAGCGCTGGTACGAAAGGTCGGCCGCAGCTGGCTGCGCCGAAGGAAGTCTCGGCCTTGCCCTCTCGCTGGCCCGGCGCGGCAGGCCGGAACAACGGAGCAGGATCGCCGACGAGGTACGGCGCGCGGCAGATGCCGACCTGCCGACCGCAACCTACCTTCTCGCGGTCCTCACCGAACATGGGTTCGGAGTCACGAGCGATCTTGCCGCGGCCGCGGGGCTTTATCAGCAAGCTGCGGAGAAAGGCCTTCCCTCGGCCCAGTACCGGTTAGGGCTGGCGCTGATCGACGGGAGTCTCGTCGACCCGGATCCCGTGGCCGGGGGGGCGTGGATGCGGCGCGCCGCGCTGGCCGGCAACGTAGAGGCAGCCCACTTCCTGGGTGATCGTAACGCCAAGAGCCGGCCGCCGGATTTTGCGGAAGCCGCAACATGGTATCGACGGGCCGCCGAGGCGGGTCACCAGGCCGCCGCGCGCGCGCTGGCATCTCTCTACTTGACGGGAAACGGTGTTGTCAGGGATGAGAAAGAGGGGACACGCTGGCTGCGCACTGCAGCGGCCAGCGGGAACCAGGCAGCACAAGTAGACCTGGCCAACCTGGTGCTTCGAGGGGCTGGCGAGCCGGCAGATACTGCAAGTGTAGCCCGATGGTTCGAGGCTGCCGCATTGTCAGGCGACTTGACCGCTGCGTTCAATCTAGGGCTCTGTTTCACCAACGGCGTCGGTGTACGCCAGGACGAAGGTCGGGCTGCGCAGTGGCTAAGACGCGCGGCCGAAGGCGTGGCCGAGGCTCAATACATGTATGCGCGTATGCTCAGGGATGGGCGTGGCGTGGTGGCCGACCCGCATCACGCCCGCGCCTGGTTTGCCGAGGCAGCCGAAGGTGGCGTGCTCGACGCCCAAGTGGCACTTGCGGAGATGCTGCTCAACGGGGGCGGCGGCAAGCGTTTGCCGGAGGCCGCCGTGAAGCTGTTCGAACGGGCCGCCGCCGACGGTCATGCTGGGGCAATGTTTGCCCTGGGGGCGCTGCACAGTTCCGGCGAGGTCCTGCCCATCGATCAGGTGGCGGCGCAGAAATGGTTTGCCGCCGCCGCCGAACGTGGGCACGGACAGGCCCAATTCATGCTGGGCCGGTATCTCTCCAGAGGTCTTGCCGGAGAGCGCAACCCGGTGGCCGGCCGCCTTTGGCTCGAGCGCGCGGCAGCGCACGGCATCCAGGAAGCGGTCGAGGAGCTCGCCGATTTTGCCCCGGGTTGAAGCAGGTCAGAATATGAGCAGGCGCGCCGCAGACTTTCTACGCAGATGGATGCTCGACCATCTGCCGCCGCGAATTGAAGACCCCGCCCTTGTCGTGACCACCATGGCGGCCGACGCCGTGCGGGCTGCCGAGGTCCAAGGCATGACGCACCAAGAGATCGATCAAGAGATCGCAAGCGTCTATGAAGCGATCATGTGTACGCTCGAGGATCGCGCGTCAGATTTGGCGGGTTAGGCAAAACGCCGGGGCCGGCTCGAGATGCGCCTGCGAATGTCCCAATTCAGGAGAGAATTGCCGGCATTAAACTTGCGCCGTCAGCGGCCCGACAGTCTGTTGGGGGGTGTTCGCAAGTCTGCAGCAGAACCTTGTTCGGACGTTTTCCCCCGCTAATGGCCGGGCAGCTTTCGTGTTGGGAGTAGTCAGCAATGAGTTTGCGGGTGAGCTTGTCGACCGAGATGAGATGCGCCTTGCTCGTCTCCTTCGTAGAACCAAGTCCTGGCGAAACAGGAGCGGCCCGGCCTGCTTATCAGCTTGACAGAGGATTTGCTGGCCGTGTCGATGAGTCAGGGCAACGGGATCGGCTTATCACTGAGTGTGCGCAAGTAGGCAATTAAGTTTGTTCGCTCAGTTTCGTCCGGAAGACCCGGGATCTCCATGTAAACGCCCGGCGTGGTTAGCATAGGCCCGAAGAGATATTTATTCAGGTCCTCGTACGTCCATACCCCCTCCCAGCTCGACAAGGCCTCGGAGTAACGCATATTTGCCACAGATGCCTTGTCGCGGCTGACGACCCCCCACAAATTCGGTCCCGTCTTGATTCCGCCCTGTGGCTCGACACTGTGGCAACCGCCACATGTGTGGGTGAAGGTGCTCCTGCCCTTTTCGACATCCGCAGAAGCCAACTTCGCCGAAATCGGCGCTGGTGTCGGCAAGATCACGCCGTGAGACAAGAGATAGTCGGCAACTTCGCGGCGCCCCTTGAGTTTTGCCAAATGGAGCGGCGTTTTGCCGTCCTTCGTCTTCGCATTCACGTCCGCTCCGGCCTCGACCAGTGCCTTTACGCAGTCGAGACAACCGGCAGTGACGGCGATGTGGATGGCGTTTTCGCGGTTGCGCGGCGAATTCGGATTTGCGCCGGCGTCCAGCAACAGTTTGATCAGATCGATCCTGCGTTTAGCCAAAGCCGGCATGAGGGCAGGACCCAAGGCTAGCGTCGGGGCGGCGTTGACGTCGGCACCGCGTTCTATGAGCAGTTTTGCTACCGCGAGATGCCCGGCTCTGACAGCAAGATAGAGTGGTGTCCCGCTTCCGTCGCTTTCATCGACGCCGACACCCGAGTCGAGTGCTGCCGCGACCGCCGCAACGTCGCCCTTCTTGGCGGCGTCATGAATGGCTGCCGCCTGCGATGTCAGCGGGAGCAAACAGAAACATATCAACCACAGCATTCCAGCGCGCATAGTTGCCTCCCGGCAGCTTCAGATGTGAGCGACGGCGAGCGCGATCAAACTTTGCGCCTCCAGCAGAATATTAGCAACATCTTGACGAAGCCCTTTGCCGGGCCAGAGTCATTAGCCCTGGCGGAGGGCATCAAGATCGGCGATGAGGTCGCAATAAGGGCCAAGGTGCAGCACCAGGTCACAGAAGACCGCGTCAGCGTCACTGAAGAAGGAGCATAGGCGATGGCTGCTTATCCGACGTCGAAGTCACCGACGCTGCCACATTCGATGAATGAAAGCGCGAAGTCCCGGCTACCGAAACGCGCCATGGCGGGCGGTATCTCGCCCTCCTCGGTCTCTGATTCCGACCATCAGCCAGACATCGCTTTTCCAAACAGTTGGCTACGGAAATGGGCCCGCAGAGACGGATGCCCAAAATCGGGCCAGGGTGGGTCCAGAAGGTGGCATCTCCGCCAATCGTTCCAGCGAGCGTGCCGCTAACCTGCGGAATGTCGACACTATTCTGAGACAGTCGACAACACGCCAAAACTGGCAGACTGAATGGTGGTGCAGGCAGTCGTTTAGCGAACCAGTCTCTATCAGATTTCCCTCTTAGGCGTGGAAAAACAGCGAATTTACAACGATTTTGAGAAGCTTGGCCAATTCGGGTCCGAAATCTTGCATCAGATTCAAGGATTTGCTGCGATATCCCTATGAAGGCGAACAGGGAAATGATCGTTGGCTAACAGGGTACCTCGACACCTATGTCGCGGCTGTAGCTCCAAGGGATAACTAACGTCTTTAAACGACGAAATTCGGTCCAGTCGGCATCGGAAGCCATCTGCCCACACCATTTTTTAGTCGAACGTCCGATCGACACGCCCTCAAGCGCGCCGCTGAGCGCCGGCTATGATGATTACCGGCGGGTACAGTGCGGCGACAGCTTTTCCACACAGCATGACATAGTGAGTGGCGATGCCCGGCGGCTTATCACTTCTGCCCAATGACAACGCTTCGATTGGCGAGCCGATTGGCCGTCATCAGCGGTTGAACGGAAAAGAAACCATTCAGCATCAAACTACTGCTTTTTGATGCACCTTTCGAAACGTCGGAACGAGCGCTGGTCGAGCCGACAACGATGCCCCCAGGTGAACGGTACCCATGAAGAGTTTGACAATACGCCACCGCATCCTCGTCAGTTTCGCTGCCGTCCTGGTGGTGATGTGCGTGATAGCCGTCGTCGCGTATGCCTGGTTTCTCCAGGCCGAGCAGGAGGCGACAGAGGTCGAAAAGGGCATCCTCCCGGACCTCTATCACAGCACCGAGATCATGATCGGCCAGATGACGGCCCATAGCCTGCTTCAGGAGTATGCGCTCCAAGACAACCCATCGGATAAACGCACGCTTGAAAGCGCGATCGCGACCAATCGCGACCAGGTGCAGCGGCAGATGGACGACTATGAAGCGACAATTGTCTCCGATGTCGACAAACAGAATTATGCAGCCGTCAAAGAACTAGCCAACCAATTTCGCCAAGCTGAAGCTGCTGTGCTGGACGCAAGCCGGGCTGCCTTGTCGAAAGGCGAAACTCCCGATGAAGGCCCGGCCATCAAGAACACCGTAGAGCCGATCTTTCTGAAATTGCAGTCTGCTCTGCAGGCCATGGTCGAGGATCACAAAGGCGAGGCAAACAGCGCGACGGAGCGGATCAGCTCGATCGTGAGAACGGCGGAATTGGGCTTGAGCGTTGGCTTGCTGGCAGCCCTCGGGCTGGCCCTGCTTTTGGGTTACCAGCTGTTTCGCGCCATCACAGGTCCGCTCACTCGTCTGGTCGACGCGGTTCAGTTGATGCGGCAGGGCGACTTCAGCGACCGCATCGAGCTGAAGCGCCGGGACGAATTCAGCGTGCTTGCCGACGGCTTCAACGCAATGGCGGACGATCTCACCACCCTCATTGGTCAGGTTCAAAGGTCCAGCATCCAGGTCAGCACGTCGATCACGGGGATCGCCGCCACCTCCAAGCAACAGCAGGCGACCGCCACTGAAATCGCGGCGACCACCACGGAGATCCGCGCGACAGCCAAGGAAATCTCCGCCACGTCAAACGAGCTCGTGCGCACGATGAACGAGGTCTCCACAGTTGCCGAGCAGACGGCCGCCGTCGCCGGCGGAGGGCAAGCGGGACTGACGCGCATGGAAGAAACCATGCACCAAGTCATGGAAGCTGCGGCCGCAATCAATTCCAAACTCGCGATCCTGAGCGAGAAAGCCGGCAGCATCAATCAGGTGGTGACGACCATCACCAAAGTCGCCGATCAGACGAACCTTTTGTCGCTCAACGCTTCCATCGAGGCGGAGAAGGCAGGCCAATATGGCCGGGGCTTTGCTGTGGTGGCGACCGAAATCCGAAGGCTCGCGGACCAGACGGCCGTGTCCACCTACGATATCGAGCAGATGGTCAAGGACATCCAGTCGGCGGTCGCGGCCGGGGTGATGGGAATGGACAAATTTTCAGAACAGGTCCGCAGGGGCATGCAGGAAATCCAGCAGGTCGGCGGGCAACTGTTCGAAATCATTCAGCAGGTTCAGGGCCTGGTGCCACGTTTCGAAGTCGCCAATGAAGGCATGCAAGCCCAGGCGACCGGCGCCGGCCAGATCAGCGACACGCTGACCCAGTTGAGCGAGGCGGCTCAGCAAACAGTCGAATCTCTTCAGCAATCGACGCTCGCGATCGACGAGCTCAATCAAGTCTCGGGCGGGCTGCGAGGCAGCATTTCAAGGTTCAAGCTGAGAGCATAGCAAGCTCGCTGTCGGAGGTGACAATGCTATTCCTCGCCTTCAGCATGGGTACGGATCGCTACTTGATCGATGTGCACCAGATTGAAGAGGTGTTGCCCTATATCGATGTTAAAGCGTTGCCTGGCGCGCCGACCGGTGTGGTCGGTCTGGTCAGCTATAACGGAAAACCCATCCCACTGATCGATGTTACTCTTCTGGCGCTTGGCCGCCCATCCGAGCCGCGGTTGAGCACGCGCATCGTTGTGACGCGCTATCCGGCGCAAGATGGCGAGCAACGCCTGCTGGGGCTGATCGCGGAACGGGTGACGGATACGCTCGAACGGGACCCTGCCGATTTCGCGCCTTTCGGACTTGAGCCGGGAACGCCGCCCTATCTTGGTCCGGTGGCTTCGGATGGCCCGGAGATCATTCAGTGGGTCAAGGCGGAAGCGCTGCTTTCGGAAGAGATCCGTACCGCGTTGCTCCGCCAGGCCGAGATGGGTGGTTGATGACCGGTGCAGTCGAAAAGCTCCTGACGGAAACCATCGGACTGGACACTGCCAGCGTTGGTCCAACCGTGGTCCGTCAGGCGGTCAAAGACCGGATGGCAGCATGCCGGATAACCGACCCTCAGGCCTATTGGGAACATCTGATCGGTTCCGCGCAGGAGCTGCAAGAGCTGATCAATGCGGTGGTGATACCGGAGACCTGGTTCTTTCGCGACCGGGAAGCGTTCACGATGCTGGCGCGGCATGCGCGCAAACACAAGTGTGCCCAGCCAATAAAGGTCTTGAGCCTGCCATGTTCAACCGGCGAGGAGGCCTATTCAGTCGCCATGGCCCTGTTCGATGCCGGCTTTGCGGCACACGAATTCAAGATCGATGCCGTCGACGTCAGCAGCCGCAATATCGCGATGGCTGAACGCGCTGTCTATGGGCGCAATTCGTTTCGGGGCAGCTATCTCGATTTCAAGGATCGCTATTTCGAAGCGGCCGAGGGCGGGTTGCGCCCGAATGCTGCGGTGCTGAAACAGGTTCGGTTCAGGGTCGGAAACCTGTTCGATTCTCGCGTGTCTTTCGGGCAAGAGGTCTATGACATCCTGCTCTGCCGCAATTTGCTGATCTATTTCAATCGAGAGCTGCAGGATCGCGCATTGATCTGCCTGAAGGACCTCATGGCCAAGGACGGACTTCTTCTGGTCGGTCCGGCGGAAGCGGCGCTTCCAAGGCTGCACGGCCTCGTTTCCGCTGAATGGCCACTGGCCTTCGCCTTCCTGAAGTCTGAGCCCATGAAGACCGCGGCCCCGAAAGTTTCCGCCGCCGTTCCTGTGCGGCCCCCAACCCCGAAGGTCAACAAGGCCAAGCCTGTTGCTCCGCCTCGGCCGGCAATCGGTAAGGAAGGTCGCGTGCAGGCCACAGCCAAGCCGCTTGACCAACTCGCGGAAAGCCTGATTGCGGTTGAGCGGATCGCCAATGCGGGCCGGGTAAAGGAGGCACAGGAAGTCGCCCTAGCGCATCTCAAGGCATTCGGTCCTTCGGCGGAAATCTTCTACCTGCTGGGCCTCGTTCAGGATGCGGATGGCGCTGCGCCCGAAGCTGCGCAAAGCTATCGGAGGGCGCTCTATCTCGCGCCAAATCATCGGGAAGCTCTCGTCCATCTGGCTTTGCTGCTTCGAAAGCAAGGCGACCATAGCGGCGCCGAGGCATTGGCCGGCCGGCTGGATCGGGCCCAGAAAAGGAGCGGCAGCTGATGGCGGCTTCGACAGGGATCGCTCAGCCGGTGGAGGAGATTGAAATCGACGACTGCTGGCGCCGGATCGGCGTGCGCGGCGACAAGTCATGTCCGCTGCTGGAGCAGCATCTCCACTGCCGAAATTGCCCCACCTACAAGAAGATTGCACGGCGCCTCCTCGACCGTGCAGCGCCCTCGGCATATCGCGGCGAATGGCCTGACAAGTCTGGTCGTGCCGAGCTCGGTTTGGCGAACGACGAGGCGCTGCAGACTGCCGTCCTCTTCCGTTTGGGAGAGGAATGGCTGGCGCTTCCAGTCGGTATTTTTCATGAAGTGGCTGAATCCCGTCGCGTTCATTCGCTTCCACATCGCAGGAACAGCGCGGTGCTCGGCATTGCCAATGTCCGTGGTGAACTGCTGATCTGCCTGTCGCTCGCTGAATTGCTGGGCATAGACGAGCGCAAGGAGGGCGAACAAGGCGCACGAACCAAGGCATTTCGCCGGCTGGTCGTGGTGGGCGAGCGCGACAAGCGGGTTGCTTTTACGGTCGACGAGATCCACGGCTTACACCGCTACCGGGAACAAGACACGCTCGCTGTGCCGGCCACGATCGGCAAGGCGCTGTCGGCCGCCACGGTTGCCGTGTTGCCCTGGCAGGGACGAGCCGTTGGCTGTCTCGACCCGGGACAATTGCTCACGATGCTGGATCGGAGCATCGCATGACAGACGAGGACTTCAGCCAGGTTTCGATGCTGAGCCTCTTCCAGGCCGAACTGGAGTCGCAATCGCAGGCTTTGACCTCCGGTCTTCTGGCACTCGAACGCGATCCTGTGGCCGCCGATGCCCTGGAAGCATGCATGCGGGCCGCGCATTCCCTGAAAGGAGCCGCCCGCATCATTGACCTGATGCCCGCGGTCAAAGTTGCAAACGCCATGGAAGATTGCCTGGTCGCCGCGCAACGCGGGCATCTCAGGGTGCGACGGGAGCATATCGATGCGCTTCTGCAAGGCACAGACCTTCTGAAGTTGATCGCATCGGGACCATCGAGCGAGAGCGTGTCCCCTGAAGTCGAAGCCTTTCTCGCCAAGTTCGCAAAATTGTCTCTCCCCGACGCCACCCACTTGCCCGGCAAATCCGAAATTGATTTCGCGGATGCCCAGGGGGAGCTGGCGACGACCCTTTCAGCGAGCCTCCTGGTGGGCGCGGAACCGCAAAGGCAAGGAAGCATCGGCTCCGACAGAATGGTTCGGGTGACGGCGGACAGCCTGAACCGATTGCTCGGGCTGGCCGGCGAGTCGCTGATGGAAGCGCGGCGGCTCAGGCCGTTCGCCGACGGGCTGCTGCGGCTGAAGCGACTTCAATCGGACGTCGCAAGTGCGTTCGACGACCTTCATGCAGTGCTGCCGGCTGTTTCAAAGGACGAAGCAGTGGTGGAGGCGCTGGCCGAAGCGCAGCGAAAGCTTCGGCTGAGCCAGGCGTTCCTGGCGGAGCGTCTCGATGAGTTGGATTCAGTCGATCGAAAAGCCACCGATCTTGCCAACAGATTGTACGACGAAACGTTGGCGAGCCGGATGCGGCCGTTTGAAGACGGCGTGCGGCACTATGCGAGGATGGTCCGCGACCTCGGTCGTACCCTCGGCAAGCGGGTGCGGCTGGAGATCGTAGGCGGCTCCACCGGCATCGACCGCGACATCCTCGAACAACTCGACGCACCTCTGGGGCATCTCCTGCGCAACGCCGTAGACCACGGGCTTGAACCGCCCGAGGAGCGGGTCGCGGCAGGCAAACCGGCAGAGGGTCTCATCAGGCTCGAAGCGCGGCACAATGCCGGCCTGCTGCAAATAACCGTGGTGGACGACGGCAGGGGCATCGACCTGGCGGAGCTGCGCGAGACGATCGTCGCCCGGCAGCTCGCAACCAGGGAAAGTGCCGACACACTCAGCGAAACGGAATTGCTCGCCTTCCTGTTTCTGCCGGGCTTTTCGATGAAACTGGGCCTTACCGACGTCTCCGGCCGTGGTGTGGGGCTCGACGCTGTGCAGGCGATGACCAAGGAGGTCCGCGGTATCACCAGCGTCTCCTCGGAATTCGGGCACGGAACCAGGTTTCAACTGCAACTGCCGCTGACGTTGTCGGTCCTGCGCACGCTGCTCGTCGATGTCGATGGCGAGCCCTATGCGTTTCCGCTCGCTGCCATTTCGAAGACACTGAAATTGCAGCGGACGCAGATCAATCTCCTTCAGGGCCGGCCGCATTTTCGTCTGAACGACCGACAGATCGGGCTGGTCACGGCACGCGAGGTGCTGAACCGGGGTGAGCCCGGACCCGAACCGGACGCTCTCTCGGTCGTCGTCGTGGATGCCGGTCAGGGCGGAGCATACGGCATGATCGTCGATCGTTTCCTCGGCGAACGCGAGCTGGTGATCCGGCCTCTCGATCCCCGCTTTGCCAAGATCAAGGACATCAGCGCGGCGGCCCTGATGGAAGACGGTTCGCCTGTCCTGATCTTCGACGTGGATGATCTGGTAAGATCGGTGGAGAAGCTTGCATCATCCGGCGGATTTCGAGCCCTTCGGCGTGCCGCGGGCGGTCCAGAACCCGGCAGGCGCAAGCGCGTGCTGGTGATTGACGATTCACTCACGGTTCGCGAACTCCAGCGCAAGATGCTGGGCAATCATGGTTATGAGGTCGAAGTGGCGGTCGACGGCATGGACGGGTGGAATGCCGTCCGCTCCGGCCCCTTCGATCTTGTCGTCACCGACATCGACATGCCGCGTATGGACGGCATCGAGTTGGTGAGCTTGATCCGCAAGGACGCTCATCTCAAGAACACGCCGATCATGATCGTTTCGTACAAGGATCGCGAGGAAGACCGCTCGCGCGGACTTGACGCCGGCGCGGACTACTATCTGACCAAGGGCAGCTTTCAGGACGAGGCGCTGATTCATGCCGTCGTGGACATGATTGGCGAGGCGACCGGATGAGATCGAAATTGGAAGCCAACGAATGAGAATCGGCATAGTCAACGATATGCCGATGGCGGTCGAGCTTCTGCGCCGGCTGGTCGTGTCGACCCGCGAACATCAGGTCGCATGGATGGCGACCAATGGGCGTGAGGCGGTCGATGCCTGCAGACGTGACCTGCCGGATCTGATACTCATGGATCTAGCAATGCCAGAGATGGACGGCGTGGAAGCGACCCGCAAAATCATGGCAGAAACCCCGTGCTCGATCTTGCTGGTAACCGCCAGTATCGAAGCCAACGTCGCCGGGGTCTACGAAGCAATGGGTCATGGCGCGCTCGATGCAGTTGATATTCCGTCGGTGGGCATCGCTGGCAACGCCTCCTCGCAATCCGCACGGCTTCTGACCAACAAGATTGCAACGATCGGTAAGCTGGTCCGTGATGTGCCATCCAAGGCAGGCGGGCGGATATCAGTCGCAGCCGACCCCTCCCCTCGACGCCTGGTTGCGATCGGCGCCTCGGCGGGCGGGCCGGCTGCCGTTGCAAAGGTGCTCAGCGCATTTCCCATTGATTTTGGCGGCGCAATCGTGCTCGTCCAGCATCTCGATGCTCAGTTCATTCCAGGCCTTGCCGATTGGCTCGGGCAGCATACCCGGCTTCCGATCCGTGCGGCGCAGGAAAAGGACAGGCCTCAAGCGGGCACCGTTCTTATCGCCAGTTCGGATGATCATCTGGTTTTCAAGTCGGCTCAGCAACTTGGCTACACGTCCAGCCCCAAGGACAACGTCTATCGGCCGTCCGTGGATGTGTTTTTCGAAAGCGCGGCGCAATGGTGGCCGGGTTCGGTAATTGGGGTCCTGCTTACCGGCATGGGCAGGGATGGGGCGCGCGGGCTGAAACAACTCCGCGACAAGGGGCATCTCACAATCGCGCAGGATGAAGCAACCAGCGCCGTCTATGGCATGCCGAAGGCCGCCGCTGCGATCGGTGCGGCGGTAGATATTCTTCCTTTGAGCGCTATCGGCTTACGCATTATCGAAGCCTGCGGGCGCCCCACGTGAAAGGGCTCTTCTGATGACGCAAGATCCAGAGCCGGTGCCGCCACTGGCAGATAATTATTCGTCGATGGTTCTGCTCATCGATGATCAGGTCATGGTTTGCGAGGCGGTCAGGCGCGCCCTGGCCAACGAGCCCGATATCGCCTTGCACTTCTGCACCGACCCGTTGAAGGCGATGGCCGTCGCGGATGAGGTAAAGCCAACCGTTATCCTGCAGGACCTCGTCATGCCCGGGGTCGACGGGCTGCATCTGGTGAAGGAATACAGGAAGCATTCGTCGACACACTCGGTTCCAGTCATTGTGCTGTCGAGCAAGGAAGATCCAGCTACCAAGGGCGAAGCCTTCGCTGCCGGAGCCAACGACTATCTAGTCAAACTGCCGGATCGCATCGAGCTGATTGCGCGCATTCGATATCACACGCGGGCCTATCTGGATCATGTCCAGCGAGACGCGGCGTACCGCGCGCTGAGGGAAAGCCAGCGACAGCTGATCAGCGCAAATCTCGAGCTTGAGCGTTTGACGCGGATCGATGGCCTGACGGGTCTCGGCAACAGGCGCTATTTCGACGAATATCTGGCGGCTGAGTGGAAACGCGCTCTTCGCGCACAGTCCCCATTGTCGCTATTGATGATCGATGCCGACAACTTCAAACGATACAACGATGCCTATGGCCACATGGCCGGCGATGAGGTGCTCAAGCAAATCGCCCGGGTAATCCAGGGCAGTTCCGGCCGCTCCACCGATCTCGCTGCGCGCTACGGAGGCGAAGAGTTTGTCATCGTTCTGGTCGACACTTTGCTGGAACAATCGAGCAGCATCGCGGAGCGGCTCGTCCAGAGCGTGCGGAACCTGAACATCCCGCACGGCCCGGATCGGGTGACCATCAGCGTCGGCGTCGCGACAACAGTGCCCAAGGAGAACGAGACACCAAACGATTTCGTCAATGCCGCCGATCTGGCGCTCTTCCGCGCTAAGTCGGAAGGACGAGATCGAGTGGCGCTTCACGTCCCCCGCAGCTAGAGAAGCTCGATGGAGGGCCTGGTCGATGTATTCTTGGATGTCGGCCGTTCGCGGCTCGATCCTTTCCATACTCCGCGAACTCGACCCACTCGTGGATGGGAGCGAAGAGGCTGGGAGGAGTCAATAAATCCCCAAAAGACAGGTTTAAATTCGCTTACAATTAAATCAGATAGTTATGCCAATGGTGGGCCCGGAGGATGCTTGGAAAACGAACATAATCAACAAATTAGAATCCGGTGGGACCATCCGACATTCAAATCTGTTCCAATGCTTTTCAATCTTTTTGTCCCACTCAACACGATTGCTTCTGCCTGTCGATCAAATGCGCCTCGCCCAAAGTGTCCCGCATGGCGGTGCGAGAAGCGTCTGAAGTGTTTGCGTGAGGTAGTGATAGTATCAGGAACGGACATTTACATTGAGCGTGCTGAATGTCGTGAGTGGGCCGACTGCGGAATGGCGGATTCTGGCCTCCGAAAAACGATAGCGGACGTTCACCTGTTGAGCGCGCGTCTCTGACGGCTAGTTGCGCATACACGCGAGTGCTACGCTCTCAGCAAACCCACGTGGCGTCTTTGTAGTTCAGGAGGCATTGTGGCGCGCCCGGAACGAAAGCTTGTGGCGGTTCTGGCAGCGGACGTAGCTGGCTACTCGCGTTTGATGGGGGCCGATGAGGCCGGGACTCTCTTCCATCTAAAGGCACTGCGCGCGGAAGTGATCGATCCAAAGGTCGCGCAATTCAGGGGTCGGCTGGTCAGCACCGCGGGCGACAGTCTGCTGATCGAGTTCGCCAGCGCTGTCGATGCGTTGCAGTTCGCAGTCGAGACGCAAGAGCGCATAACGGTACGCAATACAGATCTTCCTGAAGACCGGCGAATGGCCTTCAGAATGGGTATCAACGCTGGTGAGGTCATCCTGGATGAGACGACCATCTACGGCGACTGCGTGAACATTGCGGCGAGACTGGAAAAGGTCAGCGAGCCCGGAGGCGTCATCATTGGGCGCAGCGTTTATGATCAGGTAAATGGCAAACTTCCTTACGAGCTCGTCGACCTTGGCGATCAAACGATGAAGAACATAGCTGGGGCGGTTCGCGCCTACCGGGTCGAAACGGGAGAGGGGGGACAAGAAGCTTCGGTCGCTATCGCCTCGGCGAAGGATTTGCCGCTTCCGTTTAAGCCGTCTGTTGCCGTGCTTCCCTTCGCTAATATGTCGGCGGATCCTGAACAGGAATATTTCTCGGACGGAATAACCGAGGATCTAATCACGGAGCTTAGCCGTAGCCAAAGCCTGTTCGTGATCGCTCGCAATTCCTCATTCGTTTTCAAAGGACGGTCCGTAAACACTACCGAGGTGGGAAGGAAGCTCGGGGTACGCTACGTCGTCGAGGGAAGCGTTCGGAAGGCTGGAGCACGCGTAAGGATCACTGCGCAGCTGATAGAAGCATCATCCGGCAATCACGTCTGGGCCGAGCGTTACGATCGAAGCATCGACGACCTCTTCGCCGTGCAAGACGAGGTGACAGAACGGATCGCCTGGGCGTTGGTCGGTAGGGTTGGAGCTGCCGAAGTCGCGCGGACCAGGCAAGCCAAAGCAAGCCTTGGTGCCTATGACGCATTCTTGCGCGGAGTCGAGGCTACGCACCGTTTTACGGAAGACGACACCATCGCCGCTATCGAGTTCTTTAAGCTGGCCCTTCGCTGGGAGCTCGATTCGGCGCGGGCGCATGCGTGCCTCGCGGACGCCTACGCGACGCTCTCCGCCTTCAGGGCCGACGGAGGTCTGAAAGCGTTGGCGATGCAGTCGGCCTTGCGGGCGATTGAACTCGGCGATGCCAGCGGACTCGCAGAGGCGGTTGTTGCCGCTCTACATGCATGGAAAGGCGACTTCGAGACTGCTGAGACCCATTGGCAACGCGCGCTCGTGCTCGGACCCACAAATGCGATGGCACTAAACTGGGTTGGCTACATCTCTCTTTGGGACGGTCAACTCGCCAAGGCTCGCGAGGTAGGCGAGCGGCTGCAACGGCTCAATCCACTAGAAGACCGCGATATCCACGAACTGCTCGCATTTACGCATTATCTGCTCGGCGACTATGAGGCGTCACTGCAGTCGTTCCGCCGCTGGGATAACAACAACTATGATCGGGGATTCGCCAATCTGGCTGCGTGTTTGGGCCAGCTAGGACGCGCCGAAGAGGCACGATTGGCCTGGGGCAGATGCCTTGAACGGAAGCCAGGTTTCACTCTGTCTGATTACAAGCGCGACTCTCCATATCGGCGGCAGGAGGACCTAGAGCACTGGCTGGATGGCCTGCAGAAAGCGGGCATCGCCGATTGACGGATGACCGATGAACAATCAGGCGGTTCGTCGGAAGAGCAACTGCATCCAATTACTGACCGTAACGATTTTGGTCCAGGTGCGCGTCGCCACGCGCTGCGTCTTCGGGTCGTACGGAAAGACGGTGAAAAGCTTCTTGAGCGTGGCATCGTCAGGATAGATCGACTGATCGCGGAGAATGCTTCTTTCAACAAATTTTTGTGATGCCTTGTTACCATTAGCAAAGAATACATAGTTCGTGTTCTTGGCGGCGACTTCAGGCTTCATGAGCTAGTTGATGAAGGCATCCGCTTCGTCCACGTGCGGCGGATCTGCGGGGATTGCCAGTTGATCGAACCACATCACAGTGCCTTCCCGAGGGATCGAGTCGGCGATTGTGACGCCCTTACCGGCTTGAGCGGCACGGTCGCGCGCCTTCAGGACGTCGCCCGACCAACCGATCGGCAGGCAGATGTCGCCGTCCGCCAAAGCGTTGATGTACTCGGATGACTCAAACGGCTGGTGGCGCGCAAGCCACTACTTGGCGAACCTTTTGGCGAACCTACCTGTAAGCATTGATAAATAACGATAATGGTAGGCCCGGAGGATGTATCAAGAACGTTGATTTCATGGGGTTTTTCGCGGGCCAAAACCAGAAATCTTCCCGTATCGTTCCGTATGGTTCCGCCACAGTCGAACATAGCGCCCCTACGCCTCCTTCGCGCCAGGACCGGTCTTGAGCTCACATTGACGCTTGAGCTGCACAACAAAACGCGTCGTCACCTCGGTCGCAACAACTGCTGCGCGATAAACCAAGCTTGTTCGACATGATGTCGAGCGGCGACCTCAGCTTTGTCAGGGTCGCGCAACTTGATTGCGTCCATGATTTCGGTCATTTCGGCGATCGCCGGCTCGCGGCGGTTGTCCGAGGCGATGGTCATCGAACGCAGCTGGTTGATGCGGACATTCAGCCCGGTGACGATTTCCCAGGCAATACGCTTGTCGGCCGCTTCGAACAGCGCCTCGTAGAATTTGGTCGTCGCCCGCATCACCGCGACCGGCACGCCCGAAGCCCAGGCTTCGAACAGGTTGGTCAAAGCGCCATCGAGCAAGGCAATCTGCTCGCTCGTGGCCGACATGGCGCAAGCTCGCGCCGCGATGCCCTCCAGCAGCGCTCGCAATTCATAGATCTCGTCGGTGCGGCCGAGATCCGGCTTGGCCACGGCCGGTCCATGGCCCGGTATCATCTGCACCAGGCCTTCGGCCTCCAATTGCCGCAAAACCTCGCGCACGACCGAACGGCTGACCCCGAGCTGATCGCAAAGCGGCCGCTCGACCAGTCTCTCGCCGGGTTGGAAGTGGAAATCCATGATCGCCTCACGCATGCGCTCCAGCGCCAGCGTCCGCAACGTCTTGGCGGAGCGGTCGATCCGCAGCGCATCTTCTGACATTTTTTCTCTGCCTCCCTGGTACGGCCACAAAACAGATTTCATGGCCAATTGACAAGGTTCTTGGCGCTCCATAGCATGGTATACCATAAGACGCGATAGACGTGACGGCGCTGAACTGCGCTATCCGACCGAGGATTTTGATGAAGCCGGCCATTCGAAAGATCGTCACCTACATCGAGAACACGCTGATCGAAGGCGGAAAGGCAGCACCCCAGCCGCTGCGACTGGTCGGTGTAGCGGCTGTGCTGACGAACCCCTGGGCTGGCCGTGGTTTCACCGAGGATCTTTCTCCCGAGATCCGCGCCATCGCTCCCATCCTTGGCGAAATGCTGACCCGCGAGATCATCGCCGTCGCCGGTTCGGGTGAGGCGATCGAAGGCTACGGCAAGGCCGCCATCTGCGGCACTTCGGGCGAGATCGAGCACGCTTCCGCGCTGATCCACACGCTGCATTTCGGCAATCACTACCGCCGCGCCGTTGGCGCCAAGACCTATCTGGCCTTTACCAATCTGCGTGGCGGGCCGAACACGCCGATAATGATCCCGCTGATGGACAAGAACGACGAAGGCCGCCGCTCCCACTATCTGACCGTGCATTTCCAGATCGGCGATGCGCCGTCGCCGGACGAGTTGGTGGTGGCGCTCGGCGCTTCCATTGGCGGCCGCCCACATCATCGCATCGGCGATCGCTATCAGGATCTCAAGGAGGTCGGGGACCTGCATGGCTGACGCCGCCGCCCCCGCATGGGTTCGGGACACGGCTCCGGACGGAACCGGCTTCATCAGAGCCGGCTCCGGCACGCCGGTGCTGCTCATCCACGGCGTCGGCATGAATGCTGTGATCTGGCAGCCGCAGATCGAGTTGATGAGGAACCGCCACGACCTGATCGCCATCGATATGCTCGGCCACGGCAGTTCGCCGCTGCCGCCGGAAAACGCCAACCTGTCGGACTTTGCCGATCAGGCTATCCGCTTGCTCGATCACCTCGGTCTCGCCTCCGTTTCGATCGTCGGTCATTCGATGGGGGCGCTGGTCGCCTTGGAAATCGCCCTTCGCGCACCGTCGCGTGTCAGCTCCGTCGTCTGTCTCAATGCCGTCTTCCGCCGCCCTCCGGCCCTGGCGCAGGCTGTGCGTGAACGGGCGGCAGCGCTCGGCTCTCACGGCGATCCTTCAGCCATCGTCGCAACGCTTGCGCGTTGGTTCGGCGACCCGCTGCCGGCTAGTCTGGCTGGTGCTGCCGAAACCGCCCGCGCCGCGCTTGAAGATGTCAGCGCCGAGGGGTACGCGCGGACCTATCGCCTGTTTGCCCGAGCCGATACCCAGCATGTCGATCGCCTGGCCGACCTTGCCGTGCCGGCGCTGTTCGTGACCGGATCGGAAGACAGGAATTCGACGCCCGCCATGTCGGCGGCGATGGCACGGCTTGCACCGCGCGGCCGATGTCTCGTTCTGAGCGGCGAAAGACACATGATGACAATCGCTTCGCCCGAAAAGGTGACCCACCACATAATGGCTTTTCTCGATGCTGGGAAAGACGCTGTCGCCAGGCCGGAGACGGCGCCGGCATTTGACGCCGGCGAATTCAGGCGGGCGCTAGGCTCGTTTCTGACCGGCGTCACCATCGTCACCACGATCGGCGCGGAAGGCGAGCCGCGCGGCTTCACCGCCAACTCCTTCACATCTGTTTCGCTCGAGCCGCCGCTCGTCCTTGTCTGCATCGCCAAGAAAGCACTGGGGCACAGCGCCTTTTCGACCTCAAGAGGTTTCGCCATCAACATCCTGTCGGAGAGCCAGAAGGCCGAATCCGGCATCTTCGCATCCAAGGCCGCGGACAAGTTCGCTACCGTTGACTGGCAATCCGGGCAAACCGGCAATCCGCTGATCGACGGCTCCGTCGCCGTGTTCGATTGCGCCATGGAACAATTGGTCGACGCCGGCGATCACTCGATCCTGATCGGCCGCGTGCGCGATTTCGCCCACAATGGTGCGCAACCGCTCGGCTATTGCCGCGGCACCTATGTCACGCCCGGCCTTAGCCAGGAGGCGCTGGCGGCAGCACCTCATGGGACCGAAGTCGGCGCCATTCTCGAAAATGAAGGCCGAGTGCTGTTCTTCGAAACCCCGGACGGTTTCCACGAATTGCCGGCGGGGCGCGGGCTGGGCTCGCCGAAGGATGCCCGCAGCCTCAAGGGATGCCTCGCCGCCAAGGCGGTCGACGCACAGCTCGGCTTCCTGTTTGCGGTGTGGGATGACGCGGCCGATCCGTCGCGCTCGCACGTCTACTACCGGGGAACGGTCACCACCCCCGCCTCCGGGGATCGCCAGGTCAGGCTTGTCGAGATCGACCATATCGCCGATCTCAGGATCGCCGATCCTGCGGTTCGTTCCATGCTGACCCGCTATGTCCGCGAACGCACGGAAGATGCATTCGGTGTCTATGTCGGCAACGAGGTCGAAGGCGAGGTCCGGCCGCTCGCCAGGGCCGCGCCTTCCCAAGCTCTTACTGGTCGCAGGTAACGCCGATGAAATTTTCGCTGTTCGTCCATATGGAGCGCTCGGATCTGACGAAGCCGCATTCCGAGCTTGTTGCCGAGTTGGAGGATCTGGTCCTGCAGGCCGAACAGGCCGGCTTCGCGACCGCCTGGATCGGCGAGCACCACGGGATGGAATTCACCATCTCGCCCAACCCGTTCATCAACATCGCCTATCTGAGCGCAAAGACGACACGCATCCGGCTCGGCACCGGAACCATCGTCGCGCCATTCTGGCACCCGATCAAGCTCGCCGGCGAAGCAGCAATGGCCGACGTCATTACCGGCGGCCGGCTCGATATCGGCATTGCGCGCGGCGCCTACAGCTATGAGTACCAGCGGCTTTTCCCCGGGCTCGAAGCCTGGGGCGCGGGTCAGCGCATGCGCGAGATGGTGCCGGCGATCCGTGGCCTGTGGGATGGCGACTTCGAACTGTCCGGCGAGTTCTGGTCGTTCCCGTCGACCACCTCATCGCCCAAGCCGCTGCAAGAGCCCTATCCGCCGATCTGGGTGGCGGCGCGTGACCCTAACTCGCACGACTTTGCCGTGGCCAACAAATGCAACGTGCAGGTGACGCCGCTTGCCTCAGGCGACGGCGAAGTGGCGAGCCTGATGGAGCGCTTCAACACGGCCTGTGCCGCCCATCCCGAAATACCGCGGCCGGAAATCATGCTCCTGATGCATACGTTCGTCGCCGAGGACGCGGCCGATGCCGATCGCCTGACGCAGGACCTGTCGCAATTCTACTGCCAGTTCGGCGCCTGGTTCCAGAACAAGAAGCCGGTGCACCAGGGCGTTCTGGAAGAACTGACCGAGGCCGAGATTGCGGCCATGCCGCAATATGCGCCGGACAAGATCAGACAGAATCTGGTGATCGGCGAGGCCGACGAGGTGATCGCCCGGCTCAAGGCCTACGAAGCGCTCGGCTATGACCAGTATTCGATCTGGATCGACAGCGGCCTTTCGCACGAGCGCAAGAAGAAATCGCTGCAGTTGTTCATCGACAAAGTGATGCCGGCCTTCCAGGGACCGCGCGCGTGACGAGCACCGGCGAATTCAGGAACTACATAGACGGCCAGTTCGTGGAGGCCGCCTCGACCTTCGACAGCATCGACCCGTCGACCGGTGCAACATGGGCAAAAATGCCCACTGCTTCAGCCGCCGATGTCGACCGCGCCGTCGAGGCCGCACATCGGGCACTGCGCTCCGGCCCATGGGCAGCGATGACCGCAACGGCGCGCGGCAAGCTTCTGGTGCGGCTCGGCGATCTCGTCGTCGCCAATGCCGATCGGCTGGCTGAACTCGAGACGCGCGACACCGGCAAGATCATCCGCGAGACCCGCGCCCAGATCGCCTATGTCGGCGATTACTACCGCTACTATGGTGGTCTCGCCGACAAGCACGAAGGCTCGTTTGTTCCTATCGACAAGGCGGATATGGAGGTGACGATCCGGCCGGAGCCGATCGGCGTCGTTGCCGCCGTCGTGCCGTGGAATTCACAGCTCTTCCTGTCGGCCGTCAAGCTCGGGCCGGCGCTGGCAGCTGGCTGCACTATCGTCCTCAAGGCGTCCGAGGATGGCCCTGCACCGCTGCTCGCCTTTGCCGAACTCGTCCACGAAGCCGGATTTCCCGAAGGCAGCGTCAACATCCTGACCGGCTTCGGCCATGATTGCGGCCACCGCCTGACCAGCCATCCGCTGGTTGCCCGCGTTGCCTTCACCGGCGGTCCTGGGACGGCGCGGCAGATCGTCAGGAACACGGCGGAAAATCTCGCCTACACCACGCTCGAACTCGGCGGCAAAAGCCCGGTCGTGGTGTTTGCCGATGCAGATCTGGACAGCGCCGCCAACGCCGTCGTCGCCGGCATCTTTGCCGCCACCGGCCAGAGCTGCGTCGCCGGCTCGCGGCTGCTGGTCGAGCGCTCGGTGAAGGACGAGTTTCTCGCCCGGCTCAAGTGCAAGGCCGAGGCGATCCGGATCGGCGACCCGCAGGATCCGACCACCGAAATGGGGCCGCTCGCCACGGCACGCCAGCGCGAGTGGATCGAAAAGACCGTCGCCGAAAGCCTCACCAGTGGCGGCCGGCTGGTGACCGGCGGCAAGCGCCCCGAGGGCAAGGCGGACGGCTTCTACTATGCACCGACGATCATCGAGGCGCCTGATCAAAACCTCGCCTGCGTGCGCGAAGAGCTTTTCGGCCCAGTGCTGAGCGTGCTGGCGTTTGACACCGAGGAGCAGGCGCTGTCGCTCGCCAACGATACGAAGTTCGGCCTGGCTTCCGGCGTCTTCGCCACCAATCTTGCCAAGGCCCACCGCATGGCGCGCGGCATCCACGCCGGCGTGGTCTGGATCAACACCTACCGCGCCGTCTCGCCGCTGGTTCCGTTTGGCGGCTACGGCCAGTCCGGCCTCGGCCGCGAAGGCGGCATGGACGCGATCCGCGACTACACGCGTTCGAAATCGGTCTGGATACGCACCTCGGACGACCCAATTCCCGATCCTTTTGTCATGCGGTAGCGCCGCGGACGGGGATTCGCGATCAAGGCGAAAACGCCGACCGCGAACAGCCACAACGAAAACAAACAGAGGAGAACGATATGAAACTGATCTTCACCGGCATCATTGCCGGACTGCTCGCAACGACGGCCGCCAAGGCCGACGAAATGGTCTTCACCAGCTGGGGCGGAACGACGCAGGAAGCGCAAACCAAGTCCTGGGCCGAGCCCTTCACCGCCGCATCCGGCATCAAGGTCCTGCAGGACGGGCCGACCGACTACGGCAAACTGAAGGCCATGGTCGACGCCGGCAGCGTCAACTGGGATGTCGTCGATGTCGAGATGGATTTCGCCATCAAGGCGGCCAAGGACGGGCTGCTGGAGCCGATCGACTTCAAAGCGGTGCCGCAGGCCGATCTCGATCCGCGCTTCACCACCGACCATGCCGTCGGCAGCTTTTACTATTCCTTCGTGCTCGCCTGGAACAAGGGCGCCGTTTCGGGCGAACCTGCCGGCTGGGCCGACATGTTCGACACCAAGAAATTCCCGGGCAAGCGCACCTTCTACAAATGGTCGGCGCCCGGCGTCATCGAGATCGCCTTGCTCGCCGATGGCGTTCCCGCCGACAAGCTCTATCCGCTCGATCTCGACCGCGCTTTCAAGAAGCTCGACACGATCAAGTCGGACATCGTCTGGTGGGGTGGCGGCGCGGAATCGCAGCAGCTGATCGCTTCCGGCGAAGCAGCGTTCGGCCAGCTCTGGAACGGCCGCGTCTTTGCGCTTCAGCATGACGAGGCAGATGTCGGCGTGTCCTGGGCCCAGAACCTGACTGCGGCCGACGTTCTGGTGGTGCCGAAGGGCGCCAAGAACAAGGATGCCGCAATGAAGTTCCTCGCTGCGGCGAGCAGCCCGGCCGGCCAGGCAAAATTTGCCGAGGCAAGCGGTTACGCGCCGATCAACACCAAGGCCAAGGCCGAGATGCCCGCCGACGTCGTGAAGTCATTGCCGGACGCTCATGTGGAGGGGCAGATCAACCTCGACATGAACTACTGGGCTGAGAACCGCGATGCCATCGCGACGCGCTGGTACGCCTGGCAGGCGAAGTAACACCGCAACAGAACGGGACGAGACGGCGCAGGCTGTCTCGTCCACAATCAGGTTCCCGCCATGTCGGTCGAAACGCGTCAGAGCTTCGGAACATTAAAGATGCCGGCAGGCTTCGGTGGCCTGCTGCCGGCACTGACCCTGATCGCGCTTTTCTTCGTTGTCCCGGTGCTGGCCCTGCTGTTGCGCAGCATCACCGAGCCCGCACCCGGCCTGCAGAACTACGCGACGCTGCTGGGTGACGGCACCTATGCCAGGGTGTTCTTCAACACCTTCCTGGTCGCGGCGGTGGTCACAGTCGTTACTGTTCTGGTCGCCTTTCCGGTCGCCTGGATGCTCGCCATCATGCCGGCGGCGCTGGCCTCGATCGTCTTCGGCGTCATCATCCTGTCGATGTGGACCAATCTGCTCACCCGCACCTATGCCTGGATGGTGCTGCTGCAGCGCACCGGCGTCATCAACCGGACGCTGATCGCCATTGGAATCATCGACCAGCCGCTGCCGCTCATCAACAATCTCACCGGCGTCACCATCGGCATGGTCTACATCATGCTGCCCTTCATGATCCTGCCGCTGGTCGGCACCTTGCGGGCGATCGACCCGATGACGCTGCGCGCCGCGGCCCTGTGCGGCGCCGGCCCTTTCCAGGCCTTCCGTCGCATCCTCTTGCCGCTGTCGCTGCCCGGCATCGCCGCCGGCGGCCTGATGGTGTTCGTTATGTCGCTCGGCTATTTCGTCACGCCGGCACTGCTCGGCGGCACGTCGAACATGATGTTGGCCGAAATGATCACGCAGATGATCCAGTCGCTGCTCAATTGGGGGCTGGGCAGCGCCGCCGCCTTCATCCTCCTTGTCGTCACCATGGCCCTCTACGCATTGCAGCTGCGCCTTGTCGGCGCCAGGCGCGTGACGGGAGGCGTCTGAGATGCTGCTCGACTACGACCGCATGGGATGGCTGAAAATTGCGCTGCTCGGCTTCACCGTGCTCGTCGCCGCCTTTCTCCTCTTGCCGGTAGTTTTCATCGTTCTGCTGTCGTTCGGCTCGTCGCGCTGGCTGGCCTTTCCGCCACCTGGCTGGACGCTGAAATGGTACCAGGAACTGTTTGCCGATCCGTCTTGGTTGGAGGCGGCGCTGACCAGCGCCCGCATCGCCACGATGACGGCGATCCTTGCCGTGGTGATCGGCCTGCTTGCCTCGTTTGCGCTGGTTCGCGGCCAGTTTCGCGGCCGTGAAATCCTTCGCGGTCTGCTGCTGACGCCGATGGTGTTGCCGGTGGTGGTGTTCGCCATCGCCATCTACGCCTTCTTCCTGCGCCTCGGTCTCGGCGGTACGACGATCGGCTTCGTCATCGCCCACACAGTGCTTGCCCTGCCCTTCGCGATCATCCCGATCGCCACGGCGCTCGAAGGCTTCGACAAGTCGATCGAGGATGCCGCGATCGTCTGCGGCGCGAGCCCGCTCGTGGCAAAGCTCAGGATCACCTTGCCGTCGATCCGCATCGGCATCTTTTCCGCCGCCATCTTTGCCTTCCTCGCCTCCTGGGATGAAGTCGTCGTGGCGATCTTCATGGCCAGCCCGACCTTGCAGACCTTGCCGGTCAAGATCTGGGGCAGCCTGCGCTCGGATCTGAGCCCGGTCATCGCCGCCGCCTCCAGCCTGCTCGTCGGTCTGACGCTTGCCCTGATGGTAGTGGCGGCACTCCTGCGCCGAAAGTTCCAGACATGACCCAGCCCTTCCTTTCCATCCGCAATCTGCGCAAGGCGTTCGGCGCGATCACCGCAGTGCATGACGTCACGTTGGACATTCCAAAGGGTCAGTTCCTGACCTTTCTCGGGCCGTCGGGTTCGGGAAAATCAACGACGCTCTATGCCATCGCCGGCTTCCAGGATCCGAGCTCCGGCGATGTCCAGCTGGAGGGCAAATCCTTGCTAGCGATACCCTCGCACAAGCGCAACATCGGCATGGTCTTTCAGCGCTACACGCTGTTTCCGCATCTGACGGTCGCCGAAAACATTGCCTTTCCGCTTCGGGTCCGGCGCCGGCCGGAAGCCCAGGTGAAGAAGAAGGTCGGCGACATGCTGGCCCTGGTACGGCTGGAAAGCTTTGCCGCGAGACTGCCTGGCGCGCTGTCAGGCGGCCAGCAGCAGCGCGTCGCGCTGGCCCGGGCGCTGGCCTACGATCCGCCGATCCTTTTGATGGACGAGCCGCTGTCGGCGCTGGACAAGAAACTGCGCGAGGAGATCCAGGCCGAGATCCGCCGCATCCACCGCGAGACCGGCGTTACCATCCTCTATGTCACGCATGACCAGGAGGAAGCGCTGCACCTCTCGGATCGGATCGCGCTCTTCAGGGACGGCCGTATCGAGCAGATCGGCACCGGCGAGGACCTTTATCTCCGGCCAGCGACCGATTTCGTCGCCGGCTTCATCGGCAATTCGAATTTTTTGGCTGCGGAACATCTGGAAACCGTCGGCGGTGCCGCCACCATCCGCCTTGCCGACGGCTCGCTGGTCTCGGGTATCAACGCAAATGGCAGCCTCGCACCGGGGCAAAAAACCAGATTGATGATCAGACCGGAGGCCCTTCGTCTGGACCGGGGACCGAAAAGTGTGGAGCTGGTCGTAGATATCATCGACGTTGCCTTCTATGGCGAACGGCGGCGCATCGTTGCGCGTACCAGCACTGGACAGGAGATCGACATCAGGCCGACATTCTCCGCCACCGCTTCGCATGATGTGGCGCCGAGCCAACGTCAGGTCTTTTTCGACCCGAGCGCAGCGTTCCTGTTTCCCGCCTGACTCACCACACCGGATGGAGGTCAGCCAGCAGTTCGACGAGTTGCCGCTGGCTGGGGCAAGGCGGCGGACGGCAAGGTTGCGCAGGCCCGGCTGTCGCCCACCATGCAGATCATCGGCCTGCCGCCGGGCGTCCAGGACGTCGTCATCTTCGTGCTCGCGCTGGCCGGACGCCAAGCCTGACACGGCGAACGCCGCCCGAACCGCCAGCCGACGATGCTAGTCCCGCCATGCAGCCAGGCGACCGGCAGGCATGACACGGCAATGAAGGCTCTGGTCAAACCCGGAGGTTGTGGTAGAGTGATCATACCAGTAAATAACATGACGATAGGCACGGCCATCGTTGGAAATCGGGAGCAAGCATAGATGACGACGATTGCGCTGTTCGGAGCCGGCGGGAAAATGGGTTACCGCCTGTCGACCAATTTTCGTGGCTCGCCGTATACGATACGCCATGTCGAGGTCAGCAATGCCGGCCGCGAGCGGCTGAAATCGGGGCTGGGCTTTGATGCCGTCAGTGCCGATGAAGCGCTCAACGGCGCCGATGTGGTGATCCTGGCGGTACCCGATACGCATATCGGCAAGGTGGCGGCCAGCATCGAGAGCAAGCTCGCGCCAGGCACGATGGTCGTCGTGCTTGACGCTGCCGCACCGTTCGCCGGCCATTTGCCGCAGCGGCCGGACCTGACCTATTTCGTCACCCATCCCTGCCATCCGCCGATCTTCAACGACGAAACCGACATGGCGGCCAAGAAGGACTATTTCGGCGGCGTCAAGGCCAAGCAGCATATGGTCAGCGCGCTGATGCAGGGTCCGGAAGAGGATTACGCCAAGGGCGAGGCAATCGCCAAGATCATCTGGGCGCCGGTGATGCGCTCGCACCGTGTCACTGTCGATCAGATGGCGTTGCTGGAGCCCGGCCTTTCGGAAACCGTATGCGCTTCGCTGCTCGTCGTCATGAAGGAAGCCGTCGACGAGGTCGTGGCGCGCGGCGTCGACCAGCAGGCCGCGCTCGACTTCCTGCTCGGCCATATGAACGTGCTGGGCGCCGTCATCTTCGGCGAAACCAAGGGCGTGTTCTCCGACGCCTGCAACAAGGCGATCGAATTTGGCAAGCCGGTGCTGATGCGCGACGACTGGAAGCGGGTGTTCGAGCCGGAAGAGATCGCCGCGAGCATTCAGCGCATCACCTGAGAAAGGCCAAGTCAGGTGCTCGCCGGAGCGTCTCGATGCCTCGGCGCAGGAGCCGCTGTCGCTGACTCCCGGCCGCTCATCAGGTACATATCATCTGAATTTGTGATTGACTCATCATACCAGTTGGCTTAGCTGTTGGTGGCTTGGATCGACAAAGTTTCGCAGGGCCTGGACGAGCGGAGGGACGGCGGGGAGAGCAACGATCCGTTCGGGAAGCCGGCAAACGGCTTTTGAGCCTGAACCGATCAGCGACCTGCGCCGCGCGATGAATTCGAATGCAGACAGTGGCCTTGGTTGATCAAGGCAATTTTTCAAACGGGAGGACATCATGAAACTCACACGCAGAATGACACTTGCGGCTTTCGCCGGCATGCTGGCGCTTGGCACGGCGGCACCCGCCTATGCGGCGGACCTTATTGCCATCATCACGCCTTCGCACGACAATCCGTTCTTCAAGGCGGAAGCTGTCGGTGCCGAAGCCAAGGCCAAGGAACTCGGCTATGAAGCGCTGGTGCTCGTTCATGACGACGATGCCAACAAGCAGTCCGAACTGATCGACACGGCGATCGGTCGCGGCGCCAAGGCGATCATTCTCGACAATGCCGGCGCCGACGCCACCGTCGCAGCCGTGCAGAAGGCCAAGGACGCGGGCGTGCCTTCGTTCCTGATCGATCGCGAGATCAACGCCACCGGCGTTGCCGTGGCGCAGATCGTCTCCAATAACTACCAGGGCGCCCAGCTCGGCGCGCAGGAGTTCGTCAAGCTGATGGGCGAGAAGGGCAATTTCGTCGAATTGGTCGGCAAGGAATCCGACACCAATGCCGGCATCCGCTCGAAGGGTTATCACGACGTCATCGACGACTATCCGGATCTGAAGATGGTCGCCCAGCAGTCGGCCAACTGGAGCCAGACCGAGGCCTACGCCAAGATGGAATCGATCCTGCAAGCCAATCCCGACATCAAGGGCGTCATCTCCGGCAACGACACGATGGCGATGGGCGCCTATGCGGCGCTGGTCGCAGCAAACCGCAAGGACGTCATCGTCGTCGGCTTCGACGGATCGAACGACGTGCGCGATTCGATCACCGCGGGCGGCATCAAGGCAACCGTGCTGCAGCCGGCTTATGCGCAGGCGCAGATGGCGGTCGAGCAGGCCAACGATTTCATCAAGAACAAGAAGTCGCCCGAGAAGGAAAAGCAGTTGATGGACTGCGTTCTAGTCAATGGCGACAATGCTCCCAAGCTGGAAACTTTTGCGCTGACCAACTGAGCCGGCGTGACATGAATAGCGAGGGGCGAATCTCGGTTCGTCCCTCGCCGCCATTTTCCGTGGGTGCCGACCGCCATGCTGAACAACAGGCCATCATGCTGAACAACAAGCCGACCTGGCCGATCCTTGTCGTTGCAGTCGGCATCAGCCTGACCGCCTGCAAGATTCTCCCGACGCCTTCGGGGGACAGCGGCAACGCCTTCAACCCCGACAAGATGGTCGAGGAGATCTGGGTGGCGAAGGTGGTGCCCTATCTCCAGCGGAAAGCCGGACCGTTTGCCGAGGTCCACGTGCTGGCGAAAACCGATCCCGCTTCCGCCGGCGCCAAATATGGCAATCCGAACAAGCAGGCGAATTCGCCATGGACTTTCGCGGTGCGCGTCGAGGGCAAAATCATCGCCGCCAACACAGCGTCGCGCGCGGCGACGATGGATATCGATGTCGATGGCGACGGCAAGGCCGATGCGCGGGTGCAGATCGGACCCGCGATGCGGGGAACCGCGCTGCGCGACAGCCTCGATTTCATCCAGTTCAACGATTTTACCAATCAGATCGACTTCGCCCAGTTCGGCAAGGCGTTCAACGCCTATGCCGACAAAACCGTGCTTTCCAAACTGCCGCGCGACGCATTGGAAGGCCGGACCGCCAAGGTTCTCGGCGCCTATACGCTCGAAAGCGGCCAGGACCTGCCGCTGGTGACGCCGGCGGAGGCAGAAATCGGGCCGAAACCATGAGTGCCGCCTCCGCTCACGATGTCATCCTGAAGCTGGAAGACGTCTCCAAGGTCTATTCCGGCACCGTCGCGGTCAAGCGCGCGAATTTCGAGGTGCGCAAGGGCGCGGTGAATGTGCTGGTCGGCGAAAACGGCGCCGGCAAATCTACGCTGATGAAGATCATCGCCGGCGTCGAACAGCCGACGCTCGGCCGGATTCTTCTGCAAGGGGAGGAGGTCTCCTTCTCATCGTCGGGAGATGCGGTGAACCGCGGCATCGGCATGGTGTTCCAGGAGCTGAACCTGTTCGGCAATCTGACCGTCGCCGAAAACATCTTCGCTACCCGCGAAATCACCAACCGGTTCCGCAAGATCGACCGCAAGGAGCAGGAGCGCCGCGCGGCGCAATTTCTCGAACGCCTGCAGGCCGGGATCCGGCCTGACATGCTGGTCGAGGATCTGCGCATCGGCCAGCAGCAGCTGGTCGAGATCGCCAAGGCGGTTTCGCTGGATGCGCGCATCCTGATCATGGACGAGCCGACCTCGGCGCTGAGTGCGGCGGAAGTCGAGATACTATTCAAGGTGATTGCCGACCTCAAAGCGCGAGGCGTGGCCATCGTCTACATCTCGCACCGGCTGGAAGAGCTGATCCGCATCGGCGACTACATCACCGTGCTGCGCGATGGGCACATCACCGGCCAGGAGCAGATGAGAAACGTCGACACGCGCTGGATCGTGCGGCAGATGATCGGCTCCGACGCCAAGGATTTCGCTAAGGCCGACGGCCATGTTCCCGGCGAAGAAATATTCCGCGCCGAGGACATCTGCCTGCCGCGCGCGACCGGCGGGCTGGCGGTCGACCACGTCTCGCTGTCACTGCGCGCCGGCGAGATTCTTGGTATATACGGCCTGATGGGCGCCGGACGCAGCGAGCTGTTCGACTGCATCATGGGCCGCCATGGCCAGGCCACCGGAGCGATCTTCATTGCCGGCAAGAAGGTCAAGGAGCGCGATACGACGCGGCGCATCCGGCGCGGGCTGGCGCTGATTCCCGAAGACCGCCAGCGCGAAGGGTTGGTGTCGATCCTGTCGGTGGCCAGCAATCTGACGCTGGCCAGCCTGTCGCGGTTTGTGCGCCTGTTCCACATCCGTGGCGGCCCCGAACGACAGGCGGTGACGCAGATGGTGAAGGAACTGGCGATCAAGGTCGCCGACCCGGCGCAGGAGGTCTCTTCGCTGTCCGGCGGCAACCAGCAAAAGGTGGTGATCGGCAAGGCGCTGCTCACCGGCCCCAAGGTGCTGCTGATGGATGAGCCGAGCCGTGGCATCGATGTCGGCGCTAAGGCCGACGTCTTCCGCACCATGCGCAAACTGTCGCGCGACGGGCTGGGCATTCTGTTCGCCACCTCCGACCTCGACGAGGTGATGGCGTTGTCCGACCGCATTGCGGTGATGAGCAACGGAAAACTGACCGGCATGTTCGATCGCGCCGAGGCGACGGAGGCAGCCCTTGTCGCCGCCTCGGCACTTGGCCACGGACCGGCCCCGCACACGGAGAGCCCATGACTGATATCCCGGCCAAGGCGGCCTCCTCCTCCGTCCCGAGCGGCTCGCTGTTGCTGACGTTGATGAAGGCGAGGACCTTCATTGCGCTGATCGCTGTGCTGATCTTCTTTTCGATCGCGGCGCCGAATTTCCTGTCGACCGCCAATCTGATCCTGATGTCGAAACATGTGGCGCTGAACGCGTTCCTGGCCATGGGCATGACCTTCGTCATCATCACCGGCGGCATCGACCTGTCGGTCGGCTCGATCGTCGGCCTGTGCGGCATGGTGGCCGGCTATCTCGTGCTCAACGGCATCGACCTGCAGATCGGCTACACAATCTATTTCAACGTCGTCGAGATCGCACTGATCACGCTGGCGGTCGGCATCCTGATCGGCGCCGTCAACGGATTGCTGATCACCCGGCTGAATGTCGCGCCGTTCATCGCCACGCTTGGCGTGCTCTATGTCGCGCGCGGCCTGGCGCTGCTGTCGTCGGATGGCCGCACCTTCCCGAACCTGGTCGGCAAGCCTGCGCTCGGCACCACCGGCTTTGGCTTCCTCGGCGCCGGGCGGTTGCTCGGCCTGCCGGTGGCGATCTGGATCCTGATCGTCGTTGCGCTGGCGGCGGCCTATCTCGCCAAATACACGCCGCTCGGCCGCCACATCTTCGCTGTCGGCGGCAATGAGCGGGCGTCGCGAATTTCGGGCGTTCGTGTCAACATGGTGAAGATGTTCGTCTACATGTTCTCCGGTTTCTGCGCGGCGATCGTCGGCCTGATCATCTCGTCGGAACTGATGGCCTCGCATCCGGCGACAGGCGAAAGTTTCGAGCTCAACGCGATTGCGGCGGCCGTGCTTGGCGGCACCTCGATGTCGGGCGGGCGCGGCACGATCGGCGGCACCATCGTCGGCGCTTTCGTCATCGGTATTCTTTCGGACGGGTTGGTGATGATGGGCGTGAGTTCATTCTGGCAGATGGTGGTCAAGGGCCTGGTCATCATCGTCGCCGTCGTCGTCGACCAGGCGCAGCGCCGGCTGCAGAGCCGGGTGACGCTGATGCAGATGGCGAAGGCAGGCTGAACATGGCGGAGCTGCGCGGAGCGCTGATCGGCTGCGGCTTCTTTGCCGTCAACCAGATGCATGCCTGGCGCGACATAGAGGGCCCCTCAATCGTCGCCATCTGCGACCGCGACCCGGAACGGCTGAAGATCGTCGGCGACCAGTTCGGCATCGCCAAGCGCTACACCGATGCGGCTGCTTTGTTCGAAAGCGAGACGCTGGACTTCGTCGATATCGCCACCACCGCGCCCAGCCATCGGCCGCTGGTCGAGATGGCGGCGCGGCACCGTGTGCCTGCAATCTGCCAAAAGCCGTTCGCGCCGACGCTTGCCGACGCCAAGGCGATGGTGAAGGCTTGCGTGGGAGCCAGCATACCGCTGATGGTGCATGAGAATTTTCGCTGGCAGTCGCCGATCCAGGCGGTGCGCGCCGTGCTCGACAGCGGCGAGATCGGCACGCCCTTCTTCGGCCGTATCTCCTTTCGCTCCGCCTATGACGTGTTTTCCGGCCAGCCCTATCTCGCCAAGGGAAAGCGCTTCATCATCGAGGACCTCGGCATCCACAGCCTTGACATTTCCCGGTTCCTGCTGGGCGATGTGTCGACGATCACGACACGAACCGCGCGCATCAACCCTGATATCGCTGGCGAAGATGTCGCGACGATGTTGATGGACCACAAGAACGGCGTGACGTCGGTCGTCGACTGCAGCTACGCGACGAAGCTTGCCGTCGAGCCGTTTCCCGAAACGCTGATCGAGATCGACGGCAGCGACGGCACAATCCGGCTGGCGCAGGGCTACCGGCTCACCGTCACCGGCAGGAACGGCACAAGGGTCACCGACGTCTCGCCGCCGCTCTTGCCCTGGGCATCGCGCCCATGGCACAACATCCAGGAGAGCGTCGTTGCCATCCAGCAGCACTGGGTCGACTGCCTGGCTAGGGGGATCGAACCGGCGACCTCGGGCGCCGACAATCTCAAGACATTCGCGTTGGTCGAGGCCGCCTATACGGGTGCGGCGAGCCGGGAACCGGTGCAGCTCGACGCCTTGTTGAGATGACCACCGACGGCTTCCTCCTCTATGGCACGCATGTGGTCGAAGCCGCGCCGGTCAGGCTCAGCGCCGGCGCGCTCAGCGCGGACTTCGTCAATGGCAATCTGCGCACCATCCGCCATGGCGGCACCGAAGTGCTCCGGGCCATCGCCTATATCGTGCGCGACCGCCACTGGGGCACTTACGAGCCTGTACTGACCGACCTTGTCATCGACCAGGACGCAGACGCCTTTTCGGTCAGCTATTCAGCAAGCTGCACGGGGCCGGACGCAAGCCGGCTCGGCTTTCGCGCCACCATCAAGGGCTCCGCCAGCGGCGAACTGGTGTTCGACGTCAGCGCTCTGCCCGAGAGCGACTTTGAGACCAATCGCTGCGGCTTCTGCATCCTGCATCCGATCGCCGGCCTGGCTGGCAGCCCGGTCACGGTCGAGCATACCGATGGCAGCTTGGTGGCGACGAAGCTGCCGCTGTTGATCGATCCCTGGCAGCCTTTCAAGGATTTGCGCGCCATTACCCATGAGGTCCGGCCCGGCGTCACCGCCGAATGCCGGATGGAGGGCGACACTTTCGAGATGGAAGACCAGCGCAACTGGTCGGATGCGTCCTACAAGACCTATGTCCGGCCGCTGGCGCTGCCATGGCCCTATGTGTTGCCTGTCGGTCAAACCGTCAGGCAGACGATCAGCCTGCGCATCATCGGCGAGGGGAAAATAACGGCTGTCGCGACAAGCACCGAACCGGTGCGCATCGAACTCGGCGAGGCCGGGCAGAGGCTGCCGGATATCGGCGTGATCATCTACCCGGATGACGTGGAGGCCGCGCTCGCAAACCTTCCGACATTGGCCGCGCTGGGCCCGCAGCAACTTGTCTTCCACTACGACCCGACACGTGGCCATGGGCTGGGTGCGTTGCAGTCCTTTGCAAAACTTGCCGCCGCCTATCCAGTGCAGACGACGCTGGAATGCGTCGTTGCCTGCGCGGGCGATCTCGAAGCTGACCTTTCAGCCGTCGCCGACATGGTGCGCCAGGCCGGGCTAAAACTTTCGGCCATTGCCGTCTCGCCTTCCGTCGACCGGCAGTCGACGCCGCCGGGCAGCGCGTGGCCGGACTGTCCGCCGCTCGAAGACGTCTATGCCGCCGCGCGGCGCGCCTTTCCCGATATCCGGCTCGGCGGCGGCATGTTCAGCTATTTCACCGAGCTCAACCGCAAGCGGGTGCCGGCCGGGCTGCTCGATTTCGTCACTCACTGCACCTGCCCGCTCGTGCATGCCGCCGACGATCTCAGCGTCATGCAATCGCTGGAGGCTCTGCCCTTCATCACGCGGTCGGCGCGCGCGATCTTCGGCGCGACGCCGTACCGGATCGGCCCGTCGACGATCGCCATGCGGCAGAACCCCTATGGCGGCGCGACCAAGGACAATCCCCAGGAACAGCGCATCGCCATGGCCAACCGCGATCCGCGCCACAACGGCCAATTCGCCGCCGCGTGGACGATCGGCTATGCCGCGCGCGTCGCGCCGGCCGGGCTGGAGATGCTGACGCTGTCGAGCTTGGCCGGTCCGTTCGGTGTGCTGGCGGCGTCGGGCGAACCCGCCGTAGAGGGATCACCGCGACCGATCTTCCAAGCTATCAAAGGGCTCTGCGAACTGGCCGGGCTCGCGCATGTCTCGACCGGCACGAGCGACGAGACGCACGTTGCTGCGCTCGCCGGCCGCTCCGGCTCGGGCGAGACCATTGTGTGGCTCGCCAATCTCAGGGGTGACGATGTCCAGGTCGACGCTTCAGCATTTGGCCATGGTCATCTGGTGATGTCGCCCTACGCCATTACCAGGCTCGGTTAGGGCTATTTCTCGGAGTTCATCACGTAGAGCGCGCGCGAGCGCTCGAGGTGCTTGATCATCGCCTTCTCGGCGCCCTCGGCATCCCTATGCTCGATGCGATCGACGATCTCCTCGTGCTCGGTCAGCGTGTACTTTTCCTTGCCGGTCCAGATCAGCATCTCGGTATGGTATTCCTTCAGCCAGCCGAGCATTGCCTCGCTGACGGCGACGTAGATCGGGTTGCCCGATATCATCGCGATCTGGGTGTGGAACTTCATGTCGGCCGAAATGAAAGCCTCGGAATCGCCACGCGCGGCGCGCTGCTCGGCAACCGTTGCCTTGAGCCGCTGCACGTCTTCGGCGGTGGCCTTTTCCGCGGCTTCCCTGACCATGCCGCGCTCAAAGAAAATGCGCGCGCTCTTGAGGTGCTCGAGCGTGTCTTTCGATGAAGAAAGAATGATCTTGGCGGCGCCATCGACCTGCCTGATGATCGACTTGGCGGTCAGTTGCAACACCTTGGCGCGCTCGCCATGCGAGATGGCGACGAGCCCCATATTGTTCAGCGCCTGCATCGCCTCACGGATCGCCGGCCGGCCAACCTCGAAGCGCTCCATCAATTCACGCTCCGACGGCATGTCGTCACCCGGCTGCAGTTCGCCGCTGGTGATCAGCCGCTGCAGCCGTGCAAAGACTTCATCGGAAAGCTTGCGCCGGACGATCGGCTCCGAACGGTTCATCGTGGCGAATCACTCCCTGGCCCGGTTCCTGTTTAGCATTTCCGGCCGGATTACCGGAATGCCTGCGCCTTACCCGTGCCACGACGCGAGATTGGAATATTTGCTTGCTTTACTCATGTACTCATTATACCAGATTTGCCGCATGACGAAACTTTTTTCGAACCCTTTTCGGCCGGCCGGCATTCCATGATCACCCTCACTTACCGCATCGAAACATCCGGCAGCATCGAGGCACTGGCGGCCAAGATCGCCAGCGACCAGTCGACTGGAACCTTCGTCGCGCTGCCTGGTGAGACGGAAGAGCTGAAGGCGCGCGTCGCGGCCCGCGTGCTGGCGATCCGGCCTCTGCCCGATGCCGCGCAGCCGTCCATTCCCGAGGCCGGCAGCGGGCCTTTCCGGCGCGCCGATGTCGACATCGCCTTTCCGTTCGACGCCGTCGGCACCGACCTGTCGGCACTGATGACCATCGCCATTGGCGGCACCTACTCGATCAAGGGCCTGTCAGGCATCCGTATCGTCGACATGAAGCTGCCGCCGGAATTCAAGGGCGCCCATCCCGGCCCGCAATTCGGCGTCGCCGGCAGCCGCCGGCTGACCGGCGTCCAGGGCCGCCCGATTATCGGCACCATCGTCAAGCCGGCGCTGGGGTTGCGGCCGCATGAGACGGCCGCGATGGTGGGCGAGATGATCGAGGCCGGCGTCGATTTCATCAAGGACGACGAGAAGCTGATGAGCCCGGCCTATTCGCCGCTGGCTGAACGGGTGAAGGCCATCATGCCTTTGATCCTCGACCATGAGCAGAAGACCGGCAAGAAGGTGATGCATGCCTTCGGCATCTCTCATGCCGATCCCGACGAAATGATGCGCAACCACGATCTCGTGGTCGAAGCCGGCGGCAATTGCGCCGTCGTCAACATCAACTCCATCGGCTTCGGCGGCATGGCGTACCTGAGAAAACGTTCCGGCCTGGTGCTGCATGCGCACCGCAATGGCTGGGACATCCTCACCCGACATCCCGGGCTCGGCATGGATTTCAGCGTGTGGCAGCAGTTCTGGCGGCTGCTCGGCGTTGACCAGTTCCAGATCAACGGCATCGCCTCGAAATACTGGGAGCCGGACGAGTCCTTCATCCGCTCCTTCGAGGCGGTGACGACACCGCTCTTTTCGCCCGATGATTGCGCCCTGCCCGTGGCAGGTTCCGGGCAGTGGGGCGGACAGGCGCCTGAAACCTACGAACGCACCGGCCGCACCGTCGATCTTCTTTATTTGTGCGGCGGCGGCATCGTTAGCCATCCGGACGGACCCGGCGCCGGCGTGCGCGCCGTGCAGCAGGCTTGGCAGGCGGCGGTCGAGGGCATTGCGCTCACGGACTTCGCAAAGAGCCATGCCGAGCTGGCGCGCTCGATCGAGAAATTTGGCGACGGCAAGGCGGCCTGAGCCATGCAGGACCTTCTGCTCAGCTATTATGGCGACGACCTCACCGGCTCGACCGATGTGATGGAGGCGCTGGAGCTCGGTGGCGTGCCGACCGTGCTGTTCATGCGCCAGCCGGACGCGGCGCAGCTGGCGCAATTCCCGCACTGCCGCGCGGTTGGCCTCGCGGGCACCAGCCGCAGCGAGACACCGCAATGGATGGACACGCATCTCAAGGATGCCTTCGCCTGGCTGAAGACGTTAAACGCCGCCATCTGTCACTACAAGGTTTGCTCGACCTTCGATTCCAGCCCGACGATCGGCAGCATCGGCCGGGCAATCGAGATCGGCCGTTCGGTCTTCGCGCAGGCCAGCGTGCCACTGCTGGTCGGCGCGCCGCAGCTCAAGCGATACACCGCCTTCGGCCATCTGTTCGCGGCCTATCGCGACAGATACTACCGCATCGATCGCCATCCGGTGATGAGCCGGCATCCAGCGACGCCGATGGACGAGGCCGATCTTCTGATCCACCTGTCGCGGCAGACCGCACTGCCCTCGGGATTGCTCGACCTCGCGACGCTGCGTTCGACAAACCGGTCGGCGGCCTTCGATCGCCTCGCCGAGGATGGTGCCGCGATCGTGCTCATCGATGTCGACAGTCCGGAAAGCCAGGCGCTTGCCGGCAGGGAGATCTGGCGCAGCCGCAAGCGCGGTGGTTCCTTCGCCGTCGGCTCGTCCGGCATCGAGTACGCGCTGATTGCCGAATGGGCGGAGACTGCCGCCGTTGACGCCGAGTCCCGCTTTTCGCCACCCGGCACTGCCGGCCGCGTCGCGGTGGTCTCGGGGAGTTGCTCACCGACGACCGAGCGGCAGATTCGCCATGCGCTGACCGATGGATTCGACGGCATCGAAGTCGATCCTATCGAACTGGTCTCGGAGAATTCCGAACAGGCGATAGCGCGTGCGGCAGCAAGCGGCCGCGCCGGCCTGGAAGCCGGGCGCAGCGTCATCCTCTACACCGCGCTCGGACCCACGGCCGATCGCGGCGCCGAGATCGACCGTGAGCAAGGCGCTCGCCATAAGCTCGGCCGCGGCCTCGGCACGCTGCTGCGGCAACTGGCCGAAGAGCAGGACCTGAAGCGCGTCATCATTGCAGGCGGCGATACGTCCAGCCATGCGCTGGGACAGATGGGCGTCGATGCGCTGACGGTCAGGATGCCGCTGCCCGCCTCGCCCGGCTCCCCGCTGTGCGTCGCCCATTCGCGCACCAAGGCAATCGACGGGCTGGAAGTGGCGCTGAAGGGCGGACAGGTCGGAACCGATCGCTATTTCTCAGCCATCCGTGATGGCGTTGGCGGCTAGCGGCGCCCTGCCCCACACAGGTTAAGGGAAAGAAGCAGCCAGGGCCTGCGTGCATATCCTGGCGGCAGGTGAAGAACTTGCCGCGTAAACCTTTCCTGCCGGGTGGAAATCACGACAACACTCGATAGTATCTGCGGAATACCGAGATCGGGAGGATGCCGGTGCAGACCAAGAAGATCATCAACGACGGCAACCGCGCCGTCGACGAGATGCTGGAAGGCATTCTCGCCGCGCATCCGCGCCATCTCAAATGCGTGGGCGGCAGTCCACGCTCGATAATTGCCCGCGCGGGGCCGCGTCCCGGCAAGGTCGGGCTCGTCATCGGCGGCGGCTCGGGCCATGAGCCGACCTTTCTCGGTTTCGTCGGCAAGGGGCTGGCCGATGCCGCGGCAATCGGCAACGTCTTCGCCTCGCCACCCCCTGATCCGATCCTCGAATGCGCCAAGGCAGTCAGCGGCGGCACCGGGGTTCTGTTCATGTACGGCAACTATGCCGGCGACGTGATGAATTTCGACATGGCGGCCGAGATGGCAGCGATGGACGACATCGAGGTGCGCACGGTGCTGAGCACCGACGATGTCGCTTCCGCGCCCGTTGGCGACAGGCACAGGCGGCGCGGCGTCGCAGGCAATTTCTTCATCTTCAAAGCGGCCGGTGCGGCCTGCGACCTGATGCTGTCGTTCGACGAGTGCGAGCGCGTCGCAAAAAAGGCCAACGACCACACGTTCACCATGGGCGTGGCGTTGTCGCCCTGCTCACTGCCACAGACCCGCCGGCCGAATTTCGAAATCGGCCCGGATGAGATGGAGATCGGCATGGGCATCCATGGCGAGCCCGGCATCGCGCGGGGAAAACTGAAGACAGCCAATGAGATCACCGACGAGATGCTGGACCGGATTCTCGACGAAATGGCGCCGGTGCATGGCGACAAAGTCGCCGTGCTCGTCAACTCGCTCGGCTCGACGCCACTGATGGAGCTCTACATCATGAACCGTCGGGTTAAGCAGAGGCTTGACGATATCGGCGTGTCCATTCACGCGACCTGGGTCGGCAACTACTGCACCTCGCTTGAAATGGCCGGCGCCTCGATCACGCTGCACCAGCTCGACGGCGAGTTGCAGACGATGCTGGACCACCCATGCGACTGCGCTATGTTTCGCGCCGGCTAGACCGTGACCCCGAAAAGTGGGGTTCCGGTCTTCGGAATGATCATCGTCAAACAGTAGACTTCAGCGGCAAGGGATGAAGACATGACGACAATCGATACCGCCCGCCTTGCCGCGATGTTCGTGGCTATCGCGGACGCCATGTCAGCCGACAGGGACCGGCTGTGCGCGCTCGACGGGGTGATTGGCGATGCCGACCACGGCATCGCGATGGAGCTCGGCTTTTCCGCCGCTCGCGACGCGGTCGCAGCCCTGGACGCCGGCAAGACCGATCCGACCACCTTGCTGAACACCGCGGCAAAATCGTTCCTGAATGCTGTCGGGGCCTCTTCGGGTCCGCTCTATGCCACCGCGCTCATGCGCGGCGCGGCAGCCGTGAAGGGCAAGACGACGCTCGACGACGCCGACGTTGTCGCGCTGTTCCAAGCCATGGCCAAGGGCATTCAGGATCGAGGCAAGGCCGCACCTGGCGAAAAGACAATGATGGATGCTTGGGCGCCTGCAGCGGCGGCGGCGGGCGAAGCCCTGGCTGCCGGCAGGGGCCTAGCCGGCAGCCTCATGGCCGCAGCCGGAGCGGCAAGGGCAGGCGCGGAAGCGACCAAGGCGATGGTCGCCACCAAGGGCCGGGCATCGCGCCTTGGCGAACGCTCGCTTGGCCATATGGATCCAGGCGCTGCGTCCGCCCTGACCGTGATCGAGGCCATGCGGATCGCCTTGACCGACTGACCAGGAGCGATCCGAGGGATATCTCAGCGCTTCGCGTCGAGCCTGTCGACGGCCTGCACGTTGGCGGCAGAGGGTCCGTTCGGATCGAACTCCGAAGCCAGCCACGCATCGGCGATCGATTTCGCCAGTTCCGGACCGATGACGCGGGCGCCCATGGTGATAATTTGCGCGTTATTCGACTTTGCGGCGCGCTCCGCCGAATAGGTGTCGTGGGTGAGCGCAGCGCGGATTCCAGGCACCTTGTTGGCCGAGATGCTGACCCCGATGCCGGTGCCGCAAAACAGGATGGCCCGGTCGTATTTGCCGTCGACAATCTCGTGGCCAACTGCGGCGGCGATATCGGCGTAAAATCCGGCCTGGCTGAGATCGACCACCTGCAGCTCGGGCTTGCTGGCGAGATGCTTGGCGATGACGTCGAGCAACGGCTTGCCGGCGCTGTCGGCTCCAAGTGCGATCTTCATGGCAATAATCTCCTTTGTTTTCGTGGTCAGCGCGGGATCGCGGCCGACGCCTTTTTCAGAATGTCGATATAGCCTTCCGCTTGCCATGCCGAGCGACCGATGAAAAGGCCGTCTATATGCGGCTGGCCGATCAGTTCGGCGGCATTGCCGGGATTGACGCTGCCGCCGTAGAGCACCAGCGGGGCGGCCGGCAACCGGCTTGCAGCGACCTGTTTGATCAGGGCCTGCTGCTTGTCGGCATAGTCGGCGCTGGCCGGGATGCCCTTCTCGCCGATCGCCCACACCGGCTCGTAGGCAAACAGGACTTCCGCCGACATTTCATTGTCCGCGAGGCCTTGCAGCGCGCCAAGCACCTGCGCGGTCAGGATTTCATCGGCGCGGCCGGTCTCACGCTCGTCCAGCGTCTCACCGACGCAAATCAGGGGCACCAAGCCATGCCTGACGGCCGCCGCCGTTTTCAATCCCACGGTTTTGTCTGTCTCACCAAAATGCTCGCGGCGCTCGCTGTGCCCGAGTTCGATCAGGTCGAGCCCGCAATCCTTGAGCATCACCGGCGAGATCTCGCCGGTCCAGGCGCCGGCGTCCGCCCAATGCATGTTCTGGGCGCCGACTTTGACGCGGGTCTTGGCCAGTGCCGCCTTGACCTGACGCACGGCAGTGAACGGCGGAATGACGAAAGGCTGTATCGCCGGGTCGAAACCAGGCACGAAGGCAGCCAATGCCTCGGCGAACTGCAGCGCCTCCGCGAGCGTCTTGTTCATTTTCCAGCTGGTGCCGACCCAATATGGGGTCATTCTTTTCTCCTTCGATCCGAATCCGGACGGCGCTCGATTCATTAATTTCGAGGCTTGAGGCTGTCGCGGCCGCTATCAATGTAAGGCGCCCAGAAGTCCACCGACTCGCGGATCATTTCAATCACCTGATGATCGACCGGTTCCCTCTCCCTGAACGAAAGTTCGAGGCAGATTTCATTGTCGGTTCCGCCACCCGCCCGCACGGTGTCGAGCAACTTCTCCGGCAGGATGCGGCCGTCCTTGTTGTAAACAGATGTGAACGGCCAGTGGCCGCCCTTGTTCATGGAAGATTGCTTGATGTGGATTATCGGCGATTGCAATGGAAAGGCTTTCGCCCAGGCATAGGGATCGGTGTCGTCGGGGTTGGGCGATGTCACGTCGCCATGATCGATGTCGACCATCATCTGCATCGGGATGGGCAGCTTGGCCCCATCGATGGCGCCCTGCTGCGTGATGCAGCTTTCGATCGTGTGGCCAAACTCGCGGCCCACCGACATCGGCTCCCAGAACAAATAGGTCAGACCTGCAGCCTTGGCGTGTTCGGCCACCTCGCGCCAGCATTCGAGCGCGATGTCGACAAGTGCGGCGCGCCGCTGCGGATCATCAAAATCCTTGTAGGTGAATATGGCGAACTGCGTGCCCATGCTTGAAGCGCCAAGCTCGGCGGAAATGTCGGCAAAGGTCTTGAACCAGTCGACATAATAGCGGCGCACATCGGCGTCCGGATGACCGAAATGGTTGAGCCGGCCATAGGGCCCGGTCATCCCTGAGGTGATGCGCACGCCGGTCCGCGCCAGGGCGCTGTTGAACAGGCGCAGGAACTTGGCAATCGTTGGCGCCGGCCAGCCCGGATTGACGAATTCATGCGTCAGCTGCACGTCGCGAATACCGATGCCGTAAGCAATCGCGTCGATCAGATCGTCCGGATCGGCGAAGCGACTGACCAGCGGGTTGGTGTTGAGGGAGAGCGTGAAGGCCATCAGTTTGCCGCCGCCATGATCTTGGTGCACCAGTCTTCGAATGTCTTACGCTCGGCCGCGTTAATATGCAGGCCGTGCTTGGTCCGCCGTTCGAGTACGTCGGCAGCGGTCATCGCCCATTCGGTCTCGAACAGAAAAACCGCTTCCCGCTCATAGAAATTCGGGCCGAAACGTCGGCCGAGATCGGCTTCGTTCTTGACCCCTTTCAGCAAGGCGCGCGTGCGCGTGCCGTAGCTTCGAGCGTAATGCTTCACCAGCGAAGGGCCAAGCCACGAAAACTCGGCATGCAAGTCGCCTAGGAACTGCTCGAAATCCGCGTTCGGCAGGTCGCCCCCCGGCAACGGAATTTTGGCCGTCCAGGCCTTCTTCATCGCCGGGAAGAATGGCTGGATTTTTTCCAGCGCGTGTTCGGACAGCTTGCGGAAGGTGGTGATCTTGCCACCGAACACCGAAAGCAGTGGCGCACCGCCATTCGGGGCATCGAGTTCAAAGATGTAGTCGCGTGTTACCGCGCTTGGGTTGTCGGCATTGTCGTCATAGAGCGGACGGACACCCGAGAAACTGTAGACCACGTCCTGCGCAGTCAGCTGGCGCTTGAAGTAGCGATTAACCACCTTGATCAGATAATCGATTTCGCTGGCTTCGGCCGCCACTTCTTCGGGTCGGCCTTCGTAGGGAATGTCGGTGGTGCCGATCAGCGCCAGATCGTTCTCATACGGGTTGACGAAGATCACCCGCTTGTCGTTGTTCTGAATGAGATAGGCCTGCCGTCCCTCCCAGAATTTGGGCACGACGATATGGCTGCCTTTCACCAGGCGAACGTTGCGGGTGGAATTCTGCCCGGCGACGCGGCTGACGATGTCGTTCACCCACGGCCCCGCCGCATTGATCAGCCCCCGCGCTCGGACCTTCGTCAGAGCACCGGTGCGACCGTCCTGCATGTCTATCGACCACAGGCCGCCTTCGCGCCTGGCAGCAATACAGGCGGTGCGAGTGAAGACTTTTGCGCCGCGCTGACTGGCGTCAAGCGCATTGAGAAGCACCAGCCTGGCGTCATCGACCCAGCAGTCGGAATATTCGAAGCCGCGCTTGAATTCGTCCTTGATCGGCGCCCCTTCCGGTGCCGTTCTTAGGTTCAGTGTCCTCGTTCCCGGCAGCCGCTTGCGGCCGCCAAGATGGTCGTAGAGAAACAGCCCGAGCCGGACAAGCCATGCCGGCCTGTCCTCGGGGCTATGCGGCAGCACGAAGCGCATCGGCCAGATGATGTGCGGCGCCGCCTCAAGCAGCACCTCGCGTTCGATCAGCGCTTCGCGCACCAGCCGGAACTCGTAATATTCGAGATAGCGCAGCCCGCCATGCACCAGCTTGCCGGAGCGCGAGCTGGTGCCTTGCGCCAGATCGTCCTTCTCGCACAAGATGACCGACAGCCCGCGACCGGCTGCATCGCGCGCTATGCCGGCGCCGTTGACGCCGCCGCCAACCACGAAGAGATCGACAACATCAGACGTATCGCTCAAGACTTTGCTCCTGTGCGGTGTGCCATGCTCTTCCACACCGGCCGCAGCGCCTGCCGCGCCGCAACGAAGGATGGAAACAGCGCCTCGTAGGTCTGGGAAAGCGCCTCGTCATAGGCGTCGCATTCGCCCAGAAGCGGCGTCACCCATTCGGCGCAACACTCATCCATGGAGCGATAGACGCCGAGCCCGACCGCGGCCATCATCGCTGCACCCGCGGCGCCTGCTTCCTGGCGGCTGCTGGTTCTGACATGCGCGCGGGTCACGGCTGCGATGATGCGGCGTAGCGATGGGCTGCGCGCCGCACCGCCAGACAGGCGGATTTCGCCCGGCACCGTGCCCATCGCCTGGTAGCAATCGCGTGCCGCAAAGGCCAATCCTTCGAGAACCGCGCGTGCCAGATCGCCAAAACCGTGCTTGACCGAAAGACCGATGAAGCCGGCGCGCGCATCGGGATCAACGAACGGTCCGCGTTCGCCGGCGAGCGAGATATAGGGCTGATAGACCAACGATCCCGGATCCGATCCTTCGACCCAGACATCGAGCGCTATCAGCAGCTCGTCGCGCGAAGGTTTTGCGTCGCTGGCTGTCAGAACGTCGCGCGCCAGCCCAAGCAGCCATTCGATGTTGAGCGTCGCCGCCATATTGGATTGCAATTGCGCATAGGCGCCAGGTACCGGCATGGCGATCGTGTAGCCGGATGCGTTGTCGTTAAGCACGACATCGTCAGGAGTGCGCGCCAGGCGCGTGTGGATTCCGGTCGAGCCGATGACCGTGCAGCCGACATTGCCGCTCGGATCGTAGAGGCCGGCGCCAAGCGCGGTGCTGACCATGTCGACGTAACCCAACACCACCGGCGTGCCTGCGAGCAACCCGGTCTCGCCTGCTGCCGACGCAGAAAGCGGATGATGGTCGGTCGTGCCTTCAAGCATGGGCGGCAACAGGCGGCGATGCGTCGTCAGATCCAAGATGTCGAGCACCTCGTCGGAATAGCTGCGCGAGCGGAAATCGCCGAAGGTGAACGTACCTTCCGAGGGGTCGGTGGCGCGCTCGCCGGTCATCTTGAAGTAAAGCCAGTCCTTGCAGTGAAAAGCAGTGGCCGCCCGCTCGAGGATTTCCGGGCTATTCCTTTTCAGCCAGCTCAGCTGAGCGCCTTGCTGGCAGGCGTTGAGCCCGGTGCCTGTGATCTCGAACCGCGTGTGATCCCGGGCATCGGCCCGCATCTCGTCCACCAGGTGACCGGCGCGCGCATCGAGCCAGAGCCAGGCGCGCCCGACCGGGATGCCGTCGCCATCGATAAGCCAGGTACCGTCGCCCTGCCCGGTGATCGCCACCGCCGCAATTCGCCGCGCGAGATCGGGAATTTTCGTCGCCAGTTCGCGAACCGTCTGAACCATATCGCGCCAGGTTTGATCGAGATCCTGCTCGGCGCCGCCACCTTCCAGCGTGACGAAGCTGTTGGTCACCGACGCCATGGCAAGCTGCCCCCCCGAAAGATCGAAAGCGACCGATTTGATCACGGAGGTTCCCGCGTCGATCCCGATCAGCAGGTCTTTCATGCGAAGAGTTCCGGATGGCTATGAAGGCAGTTCAAAGCAACAGTCTTTGTTTGGTCTGGAAGCCGTAGAGGAGGCAGGGAGTGTCCGCAAGGACACCCCCTGTGCACGATTTATTCCGACAGCACGAAGGGTGCGGTGTACTTGTCCACATTGTCCTTGGTGATGAGCAGGCAATCGAACAGCTGCTTCTCGCTGGTGGCACCGGTAGCGCCCGACTTGATGAACGAGTCTGCCTGCTGCACGGCCTTGGCCGAGAAGATGGCGACTGGCTGAAGTACGGTGTACTGCAGTTCGCCGGACTTGATGGCCGCAACCGCATCCGGGGAGCCATCGAAGCCGCCGACCTTGATGCCGGCCAGCTTGCCGGCTTCCTTCAGTGCAGCAACCGCACCGAGCGCCATTTCGTCATTGCCGCTGATCACAGCGATGATGTCGGGGTTGGCCTGCAGCATGCTCTGCATCTTGTCGTGACCCTTGGTACGATCCCAGTCGGCGACCTGCGAGGCGGCCTTTTCGAGGTCCGGGTACTGGCTCAGCACGGTCGCGTAGCCGTTCGAGCGCGTGGCGGCGTTGTTGTCCGACGGGGCGCCGAGCAGTTCGACATACTTGCCTTTTTCGCCGACTGCCTGCACCCATTGCTGGGCACCGAGAGCCGCACCCTGGGCGTTGTTGGAGACAAGCTGTCCCTTGGCGAGGCCTTCCTGGTTGATCTCGGCATTGACGAGGAAAACCGGGATGTTGGCGGCAATCGCCTTCTTCACCGCGCCGACCGAACCATCGGCATTGGCCGGGTCGAGGATGATCGCCACCGACTTGTTGGTGATGGCGGTGTCGATCAGATTGCTTTCCGTGTTGGTGTCACCCTTATGGGCAGCGACATTGGCCGTATAGCCGAGCTTTTCGGCCTCAGCCTTGGCGACGTTGCCCTCGGTCAGCCAGTACGGGTTGGCCGGATCGTTGACGATGATCGAGATCAGGCCCGCGGCCGATGCGGCTGCGCTAAACCCAACCACCATCGCGGCAGCAAGCAAACTTCTAAGCACGATTTTCATGTACATTCCTCCAATGATCTACGCGGTGTTGCTGCCAGTCACCTGGCAGTCTTCCCTTGGGCAGGATTGGCCGCTTCGGCCTTCCCCCGTTTCTGAGAAGTCGGTTGGCCGCCCGTCGAAGCTGGGAGCTTGCTACGGCGGCGATACTGGACGGCATTGAGGAGCACGGCGAGCACGATCACGGCGCCGGTGAACACTGTCTGCCAGTAGGATGAGATGCCGATGATCACCAGACCATCGGACAGGAAGCCGATGACGAAGGCCCCGAGCAGAGTGCCGCGGATGTTGCCGCGGCCACCGGTCAGGGCCGCGCCGCCGATGACGACGGCGGCGATGGCCGTCAATTCGTAGGTGGTGCCGGCGGTCGGTCCTGCCGAGGTCAGCTGCGAGGACAGGATCAGGCCGGCAATGGCGGCGCAGATGCCCGAAAGCACATAGACGGAAATCTGCACCGTCTTGACCGGAACGCCGGAGAGTTCGGCGGCACGCTCATTGCCGCCCGAGGCGTAGAGCCAGCGACCGAAGGCGGTGCGGTTCAACACGATGCTGCCGATCAGCGCGATGACCGCCAGCACCACAACGCCGGTCGGTACGCCGAACAGCCGGTTGAAGCCGAGCGCGTCGAAGCCGGTGTTGCCCAGTTCCGGCTTGCCGCCGAGATTGTTGTAAGTCAGGCCGCTGGTCATCAGCAGCGCCAGGCCGCGCGCCATGTACATGACGCCGAGCGTGGCGACGAAGGCCGGAACCTTGAACCGCGCGATCAGCACGCCGTTGATCAGCCCGACGCCGGCGCCCAGCATGCAGGCCAGCACCGCGACCACCCAGACCGGCGGGTAGAGAACGACACCCAGCCAGGTCAGCGTCACACCCTGCATCAAGAATCCGGCGACGACGCCGGCAAGCCCGAGCGTCGATCCCACCGACAGGTCGATCCCGCCATTGAGGATGACGAGCAGCATGCCGACGGCGAGAATCCCGAAGATGGCGACATGTGAGGCCATGGTCAGGAAATTCGCCACCGAGAGGTAGTAGGGCGACAGGATCGAGAAGACGACGATGATGACGATCAGGGCAAAGAAGGCCCGGCCCTCGAGCAGCAGCTTGGCCACGTCGAAGCCTTCGGCGCCCGCACTGGGACTGGACTGTTTGCTGGCCTGGCTGACATCGGTCATGGATCGGGGCTCCGAAATTCTATGATCAGGCGACCACGGCTTCGCCGGAGGCGGCCATGATCTGCTCTTTGGTGGCGTTCGCGCCGAATTCGGCTGAAATCTTGCCGCGCCGCATGACGACGATGCGGTGCGCGATGCTAAGGCACTCATTGACCTCCGAGGTCGAGAAGACGACCGCCAAGCCCTGCGCGGCGCGCTCGCTGAGCAAGCGAAAGACTTCGGCCTTGGCGCCGACATCGATGCCGCGGCTCGGCTCGTCCAGCAGGATGACCTTGGGGTTGGTCGTCAGCATCTTGCCGATGACGACCTTCTGCTGGTTGCCGCCCGACAGCGATCCGATCATGGCGTTGCCGCCGGCGGTCTTGATGGTCACCTTGCGGATCGAATCCTCGATCAGCGCGCGTTCCCTGGGCCGGGACAGGAACAGGCCTTTGGCGAATGCCTCGATGCTGGCAAGCGACAGATTGCGGCCGACGGTCATCGTCTGGACCAGACCATCGCGCTGGCGGTCCTCGGGGACGAGCACAAGGCCTTTGCCGATGCGCTGGGCAATGGTCAACCCCGAGACGTCCTCGCCTTCCAGCAGAGCCCGTCCGCCTGCCATCGGCACGCGGCCGGCAACAGATTCCAGCAACTCCGTGCGCCCGGCGCCCATCAGCCCATAGATGCAGACGATCTCGCCCGCTTTGACATCCAGCGACAGGTGATCGACGATGGAATAGCCTGAACCCGAAGCGTCTATGACGCTGACGTCCTCGATCGACAGGGCGACGTCGCCGAACGCATGAGCAGTCGGGGGCGACCCGAGATCGAAGTTTTCGCCCACCATGTTGCGGACGATCCACTCGAGATCGATGTCCCTGGCTTCGGCCGTTGCCGTTATAGCACCGTCGCGCAGCACGACGGCGTAGTCGGTGATCTGCAGCGCCTCTTCGAGGTGATGCGATATGTAGACGATCGAGACGCCGCGGCTGGTCAGGTCGCGGATCACCTTGAACAGCACCTCCACCTCTGTCGCGCTGAGCGCGGAGGTCGGCTCATCCATGATCAGGATGCGGGAATCGACCGACAGCGCCCGCGCGATCTCGACAATCTGCTGCTGCCCCAGGCGCAGGTCCTCGACCAGGGTCATCGGATCGATGTCTTCCTCGAGGTCGGCCATCAGCGCCCGCGCCTGGCGCGACTCCTCGGCGAAGTCGAGGCCGGTTCTGGTGCGCAGTTCGCGACCCATGAAGATGTTGTCGCGAACGCTCAGGTTCGGCGCCAGGCTCAGCTCCTGGTGGATGATAGAAATGCCGCGATCGCGTGCGTCCGAGGACGAGGAAAAGCTGACGAGATTGCCGTCGAGCACGATGTCGCCGGATGTCGGCGTCACAACGCCGGACAGGATCTTCATCAGCGTCGACTTGCCGGCGCCATTCTCTCCAAAAAGGGTGGTGACCTTGCCGCGATGGATGTCGAAGTTGACGCCTTTGAGCGCGTGAACGCCACCATACGACATGACGACATTGCGCGCCGAAAGCACGGCATCGCCAGTCGCGGGCTCTGTGCCGGCAGCCATTGTCATTTGACGTCCAGCCTCACAGGCGTAACCAGCCAGCTCTTCGGATTGACCAGCTTGAAGGCGCCGACCACCGCTATGGTCTTCCCGGTCAAGGCGCTGGTATCGACTTTCGCCAGCACCTCCTTCTTCATCTCGTTGTTCAGCGCCGAGCCGGCATCCTGATATTCGATCTGATTGGTGAACTGACCGAAGGTGATCTTGCCGGTGGCGTCGCGAAGCTCGGTCCCGTTGATGGCCGGCCCTGTCTGCACGCGGACCGTCAACGTGTCCGGCAAACCGTCGACGGCGACCTTGTAGATGCCAGACTTTCCCTCGCCGACAACGCCGGTGAACTTGACCGAGATGACCGGTCCGACACCCGCAGGCACGCCATATTCCTTTTCGGCCGTCGCCCTGTCCTTGGCGATCGCCGTCGCGACCGTCGCGGCGTCGGCGGCACGCGCCTCGACATCGGCCTGCACCTTGGGAAATTCTGACTTGCCATATTCGGGGGCCGAAAAGACGGCATTGCGAACATCGCCGGCGGAGCCGATCTTGATCACCTTGGTGTCAAGCGCCATCGCGCCGAGCAGAACCAGAACCGCAGCGCCGGCTAGTGCCCGGCGCAGGCCGGGCGAAGCCTGCCGGGCGGAGGCAGCCTTCGCGCTCATGACGCAATCACCAGCGATACGGATTTTCGGTTGTCACGCATTCGTCGATCCTCCGTTCGCGCGGCGCTTCGTGGCACCGGCTGCATCATCGAGCCGGCTTTGCTCGACAAGCGCGCGGGCCGTGCATTCGTCGGTGATCAGGCCGCTGAGATAGCGGCTTTCGAGCACTGCCTTGATGGCCCGCACCTTCACTTTGCCGCCGGCGACGGCAACGATCCTGCGGCCCTTCAACTGGTCTCGCGGAAGCGCCAGTATTCTCTCCGACAGCGCCGTTTCGACAGGGCGCCCCTTGTCGTCGAAGAAATGTGCCAGCAATTCACCGATGCCGCCGTCACGCTTGACCTCATCGATTTCGGAGGGCTCGATCATGCCTGTGGCGACCAGCGATGCCTCCCGCTCGGCCGTGCCTATTCCGACGAACATCAGGTCGGACCGGCTGGCGAGAGCGAAGACATCGCTGATGCCGCGCTGGCCAAGCAGCACTTCACGGTCCTCGGCGGTGTTGGCGACAAAAGGCACCGGCATGACAAAGGCCTGCGCGCCGGTCCGCTCGGCCAGGCGATGCATGACGTCGTGCGGGTTGGCGGCGAATTTGCGCGTCACGCCGCCAAGCAGCGAGACGAAACGTATGTGCGCAGCAGTGGTGCGCGTCAGATATTCGACGCTGGCCGCAAGCGTGCGGCCATGGCCGACGCCGATCAGCATGTCTTCGCCGCGATCAATTTCGCGCTTCAAAAACTGGGCGCCGGCAATACCCAGCCCCTTCAACGGCAGTTCGTCCTGATCGAGATCGGGAACCACTTCGCAATAGTCGAGCCCGTAGGCGGCGGTCAGGCGCTGTTCCAGGTCGACGCATTCGGCGACGTCGCCGTCTATGAAAACCCTGACCAGTCCTTCCTGGTTGGCCTTGGTGATTAGCCGGTGCGCCTTGAGGCTGGTCAGGCCAAGCCGCTTGGCCACCTGAGCCTGCGTCAGACCCCCGGCATAATGAAGCCAGGCCGCACGCGTGGCGAGGCTGGACTCATGGTCGCGGTTCGCGGCTCCACCGGATTTCAAGCCATCTCCTCCTCGAGATGATATTATTATCTTTGTGTGCAAAAATTTTCATACCTTTGCATCGCTGTCAATCCCTTCGCGGATGGTTGCCCCAGCCGACGGATCGGAAGCCAAAGCGGGCCTATTAGGAGCTCAGCATATTAGGCGATCATAGGCAGGTGTTAATTTAACGTCAATCTGTGTTATCTCGTGCTAAAGACAACTGTGACGCGTAGGTGACGGCAGCCGAAGTCATTGCTAAGTGTTTGTTTTTGTTCAAATGCATCGTGGCTCTGGAAAATCCCAATCTGGCTGTGAGATGGGAAGTTTTGCGCACAAAGCCAAACGATCGATTGCCTCAGGAACAGCTATCGGCATCGGCGATAGCGCGATCAGTCCAGCCGCATCAGGTTCCTGCCTTCGAGCTCGACAATCGCGGCTTCGACTTCCCGCGTGAGCCGCTCGGTGCCCCACTCCAGCGCCCGCCCGGCGATGGCGGCAATCTTCTGCAAATCGCGACATGTCAGCGAACCGCCTATCGCCAACGTGCTGCGCCGCATGACGATATCGGCCAGATGTTCGACGAATTCGTTGCGGACGATGTAGTCGATTTCGGATTTGCCGTAGCCGTCGGAGTCCGGCAGGCAACCCTCATCATTCGCCCCCCACTTGGCGATCTGCACTGCTCTGGTCCCGTAGCGCGACAGCAACTGGTCGAGGCGCCCTTCCCCGGCGCCCGTTGCCTGCTGTGCCTCAGCCAGCCAGTTTGCGCGCGCCGCGGCATTGGCCGGAAAATCCCTCCCGCCGCCGATCGGCATCGACTGTGTCGACACCTTGCGGCTGCGCTGCAGGCGCTTGAGAACGGTGTCGGCGACTTCCTCGGCAAAACCGCGGAAGGTCGTCCACTTGCCGCCGACCAGCGAAATGACCGCAAACGGCCTGTTGCCGTCCGGCTCGGCGACCGGTGCCGAATGATCGCGGCTGATCAGTCCGGGCGTCGCTGCCTCGGACGTCGGCAGCGGTCTGATGCCGCTATAAGCATAGACGATCTGGTCGCGCTCGAACGCCATGCCCGGCAGCAGCGATCGCACGCTGTCGAGCAGATAGTCGACTTCTTCGGGTTCACAGCGCACCGCGTCCGGATTGTTGGCCTTGATGTCGGTCGAGCCGACCAGCGCCAGGCCGAGGTAGTCGTAGACAAGGCAGATGCGGCCGTCATCGGCCTCGAAATAGAGCATGCGCCCGGCCAGGCTTTCGACCAGCGCGTCGTGCTTCAACAGGATGTGCGAACCCTTGGTGCCACCGATCATCTTCGACGGCGCGCCAAGCAACGCGTTGACGTCGTCGATCCACGGACCGGCGGCGTTGACCACCAGCTTCGGCCGCACCGAGAATGCGCTGCCGTTTTCCGGCTGGAAGGTGAGCACCCCATTGGCTGAAGTACCGAGTGCCGTGTAGTTGGCGCTGGCGCAGGCTGTATTTGCCTGCAGCCCGTCGAGGATCAGTTCCAGCACCAGTCTTTCAGGATGGCTTATCTTGGCATCGTAATAGGTGCCGGTGGCGACGATCGCGGGGCTCAGTGCCGGCATCTCGCCTAGCGCCTGCCGCCGCCCGACCATGCGGTGGCGTGGCATGACCTGGTTTCGCGAGCCGTAGAAGTCATAGATCATCAGGCCGATCTTGATCAGGATGGCGCCCCGGCTACGCGGTGCGCTGGTCGAGCCGAACAGCGTGCGCAGCGCCGCCAGCATGCCCTTGCCCCAGGAGAAGATCGGGATGACGGTCGGCAGCGGGCTGACATAGTGCGGCGCGTTCTGCAGAAGCAGGTTGCGTTCGAGCGTCGACTGCGCCACCAGCCCGAACTCGCCGGTTTCGAGATATTTCAGGCCGCCATGGATGAGCCGCGACGGCGCGGCACTGGTGCCCGAGCCGAAATCCGCCTTGTCGACGATCAGGCAGCTGACGCCTTGCGCGCACAGGTCGCGAAACAGCCCTGCCCCGTTGATGCCGGCGCCAAGAATGACGACGTCGACCTCGCCGGCCGCAGCCATTGCGGCGAGACGCCCGGCGCGATTGTCCGCCCCTGCTCCGTCGGCTGGGCTCATGGCGCTTTCGTCTTGACGATGCGCAGCTTCACGCCCGACCGCTCGAGGCTCTGCGCCTGCGCATCGCCCAGGCCCTCGGTCACCAGCACGGCGTCGAAACTGGTCAGATCGTCGAAGACATGCAGCGCGATCCGGTCGAACTTTGCGTGGTCGACCAAAAGGATGCGTTTGGCCGATGCGGCCATCATCGCCTGCTTCACCCGCACAACATTCGGATCCTGGATGAAGGCCGTGGTGCCGGTGATGGCCGAAGCCGAACAGATCAGCACATTGGCACGCAGCTGCGCCACGGCGTTCTCGCAGACGATGCCGATATAGGCATTGTAGGTGCCGTGGTACTGGCCGCCGAGACAGATGAAATCGATGTCGTCGACATTGATCATCAGCGCAGCCGTCGACACGCTGTTGGTGACGACTGTCAGCGGCTTTACATCGAGCAGCAGCGTCGCAACAGCATTTGCCGTCGATGAATCGTCGAGCATCACCACCTGGCCGGCTTCGACATAATCCAGTGCTGCCCGCGCCAGCGCATCCTTCTCGGCCCTGTTGACCGTCACCCGGTAGCGGAAGGCGCTTTCGTAGAGACCGGACGGCTGAACCGTCACCGCACCGTGCAGCTTGCGCAGCACGCCCTGCTGCGCCAACCGGTCGATGTGCCGGTGGATGGTCATGCGCGACACGCCGAAATGCTCGACCAGATCGTCGATGCGCACCTGGCCGAGCTTGATCACATAGTCGGCGATCTCTTCGCGTCGTTCGTCGGCCTTGATCATGCGTTTCCCTCCGGCCGCGCCAGCCTTTCGATTTCCGGCCAATGCGCCTTCATCTGCTCGGCGATGCGGCAGTAGAGCGAAAACCGCTCGTTGAACACAGCAGTTGAGGCTGGCACGGGCTGACATTTCCGTGCCGTCATGCCGACCTGCCTTGCACCTTCTTGTGGCGTCTCGAACAAACCGACCGCGGCACCGGCACAAAGGGCGGCGCCCAGAGCGGCGGCCTCATCGGTCGAGGTGACGGTGACCGGGGCGTTCAGCACATCGGCAAACATCTGCACGAAGGCGGGGTTGCGCGAACCGCCCCCGGTCAGGCGGATCTCGCTGATAGCAAAGCCGTCGCGCAAGGCTTCGACATGGGTCCGATGATTGAAGACGATGCCTTCCAGAACCGCCTTCAGCATATCGCCGCGATTGTGCCAGCCGTGCAGGCCGACAAAGCTGCCGCTGGCGATTTCGCCGTGAGGGGAGCCGAACAGATAGGGGTGGAACAGGATGGTCGAAGGCCTCTTCAGCGCGGCGTCGATCTCTCCTGCCAGCGTTTCGTGGATGGAACCGCCATCCGCGTTTGTCCTGTCCTGTTCCGAGCGGCAGCACGTGTCGAGAAACCAGTCATAGTTGGCGGTCGAGGCCGGCGAGATCGCCATGTTATTCCAGCGTCCGGCGTCAAGGGCGTTGCGGCAGAACCAGCGCCTGTCGACGCGCGGCTCTGACGAAACGACTTCGTTGATGGAATAGGTGCCGGCAACAATGGCGAGCGTGCGCTCCTCATGGCCGCCCATGCCAAGTGCGGAGGCGGTCACGTCATGCAGGCCGCAGGCGACGGGCGTGCCCTTGGACAGACCGGTCATTTCGGCGGCCTCGGCGGTGACATGCCCAACGATGTCGGCCGAATGTGCCACCGGCGGCAGCGCCTCGAAAAGATCGTCCAGGCCGAAGATGCGCATCGCTTCCGGCGCGAAGGCTTGGGTGCGGAAATCCGTGAATGAGGTGCTGGCCTCCGTCCGGTCGGTGCCGATGGTGCCGGTCAGGCAAAAGCGCAGCCAGTCCTTGCAGGCCAGCACGTGGCCGATGCGCCCGTAGCGGTCCGGATCGTTCTGCCTGATCCATGCCAGCAGCGCCGATGGCGCCGAGACGTGCGGCGCCTGGCCGGTGCGCGCCAACGCGTCTTCGAAGACCTCGGCCGACCATCGTTCGACAATCTCGCCAGCGCGGCTGTCGAGCGACAGGATTCCAGGCCCTAGCGGCCGACGATCCTCGTCGAGCAGGTAGAGACCGTCGCCATGCGCGGTCGCCGCCACCGCCCCGATATCGTCTGCCTGGCGGCCACAGAGCGCGATCGCCTCCTTGATTGCGTCGGCGGTCGCTTGCCAGAGACCGGCCATGTCACGCTCCACCCAGCGCGCATGGGGCATCGACTGCGCAACCCGCCGACGCGCCACCGACAACTGCGTGCCGTCGGCGTCGAAGATCACCGCCTTGGTAACCGTGAGACCGTTATCGATACCGAGCAAACAGGGCATGGTCACCGCCTCTTTCAGCTACTGGCGATGCGCACTGCAGGGCAATCCTGCAGGCTGGGGCAAGGGTGGCGGAAATGGCGACAATCAACGAGTAACGATGATACAAGCGATGGCACCCGACGGATCAAACGAACCATAGCGCGATGTTAATTTAACGTCAATATGTGGGACATTGCCACGTAAGTCGACGCTGTTTTGGCTGTTGAGAGCGGTATCCGTCTACAAAGGTATCTGACTTAATTGCGTTTTTTCCTAGTTTCCATATCTCATCATGATTCGTTCATTCACGCCCACGATCCCATAGCTCGCCCTTCGAGCGTCTGCTTCTTGGATCTCGCAGCAAAATGGCGAATCCGGTGCACACATAAGAAAGGCTGGAGGTCGGAGCGCTTCAGTTTGTGTCGAATTCGACCGTGCAATCGCTGCCCGGCGGCAAACGGAAAGCGATGGCGGGCATCGCGAATGCGACCAGTCTCTGAGGTAAGCAGGCTACTGCCGCTGGCATTTCTATCGCCGAAAATCGTTTCGAAGATCATTGCTGGTGACCAGCCGATCGAAGCCCATCGGCTGACACGGCTGTCGGCACTTCCCCTCGCCTGGACCGATCAGGCTGCCCTCATCGGCCTCTGATTCTGACCATCAGGCGAGCATCGCTTTTCCAAAGAGTTGGCTACGGAAATGGGCCCCCAGAGACGAACCCCAGAATTCGGGACATTATGGGCCTAGGAGGCGGCGTCTCCGCCAAGCGTTGCCGCCAAGGCGCCGCTAACCTACGGAAATGTCGGCACTATTCTGAGACGGCCGAAAACACACCAAAACTGGCAGACTTAATGGTGGGCCCGGAGGACGTAATAAGATCGTTGATTTCATTGGCTTTTTCGTGGGCCAAAATCAGAAGTCTTCCCGTATCGTTCCGTATGGTTCCGCGACGCTTTCATCGTCAAAACTTGGCTAGATATGCATTGATGCACGCCTGCCTTGGGTAACTTCGAAGGCTGTGACAATCCACTTTGGTCTGCTGCGTTTGGTCCAGGTATAGCTGCAGAAACCGTACTTTTGGATGTTAGTTATCCTAGCGCCACAAGAGTGCCTGTGAAGGCCTGAACAGCCGCGCCTGCCTCGACTCAACTACCCGAGAGTTTGACTGGCAAGCGCATAGGTCACCAGTCCAGTTGAGCCGCCGACGGCAAAATCGTCGAGGGGCTTGCCCATCGACATGGTGAGCACCGTGTCGAAAACCGGCATTCCGCTGTGCGACAGAAACGCGGCGAACTCGCCATTGTCCATGTGGGTGTCTATGCGCAGGAATGACCCCGAATGCTCGGCCACGTGCGGCCGCACGATCGCCACGGCGTCGGCGTCACTTTCCGCCACGACCGGCCCTACGACATGGCCCCGCCCGAACGGCCGACAAAGCGCGAACGCGTTCAGCTTGTCACCCTTGAAAAGACCATAGCCGGCGGAGTGCGCGAAAAGCCTTTCGATGAGTGCCGCCCGCTTCACGCCAAATCCTGCCGCGTCGAGCGCGATTGTCGCGGGAATGTCCCTTGCGTCCAAAGTCCGGACATCGCCTCGAATATCTGCCGGCCCAGCCATCGTCTGCATCCGGGCGATGCCCTGGCATTGATAAACGGTCTTCTCCGGCTGGAAGTCGAGCGAGAGATAGAGCCGTCTTGCCGCGCGCGTTGCATTAAGGCGCAAATCGTGCCCGGCGACCTTGTCGAAGACCCGCTTCATCAGCCATTGCCCCGCTCCCAGCGTCTGGAGTCGCGGCGAGGTGATGACCATCCCCACGGTGGCGAAATCGGTGCCATGTGCGAACCACATGGCCGAGCCGAGAACCCGACCGATCTCGTCGAGCGCCACGAACCCCTCTCCCGATTCGCGCAGGAATTGCCAATCCTCGGCGCGGTGCGGCCATCCCACGGAGAGCGAGAGTGCATGCAGCCGGTCCAGCTCGACGCCTTCGATGTCGCCGATACGCATCGAGAAGGTGTCGATTTTCAAGTTTCCGGACGGCTTCAAGTCCATGCCTCTGAAATATCCCCGCAAATTGACCGGCGACACGCCGCAACAGCCCTTTGTCCACCAACGCTAAACAAACAGGCCCGTACGATTTGCTCGAAAGCCCCCTGCCAACGCAAGATTCAACTGAAACATTTCCGCTTTCGGCACGCAATCGCGCGAGAACGCAGACATCCTCTGCGGAAATGTAGCAGCACACAATCGTCGGCATCGATCCCGGCGATCCCGATATGCTTTGAGGGCTGGAATGGACGTCTTCGACATCCTCGACCGTCTCGTCGCCTTCCCATCGGTCGCCGGCAAGCCGAACTGTGACATCACCGACTGGATCGAGGCCTACCTCGCGGGGCACGGGGCGCAGGTCACGGTGCTGCCGGGGCCGGAAGGCGACCGTTTCAATCTTTTCGCGACGATCGGCCCTGCCGATGTCCCGGGCTACATCCTGTCCGGCCATATGGACGTCGTCCCCGCCGGCGAACCGCAGTGGAGCTCGGCCCCTTTTACGCTGCGCCGGGAGGGCGAGCGGCTCTATGGGCGCGGCACCACGGACATGAAGGGGTTTCTGGCCGCGGTGCTCGCGGCCGTGCCCATGCTGGCGAAGCTGCGCCTTGCCAGGCCAATCCATTTCGCCTTCTCCTATGACGAAGAGGTGGGATGCCGCGGCGTGCCGCATTTGATCCCCCGCCTTGCCGAACTTTGCGCCAAGCCGCTCGGCGTGATCGTCGGCGAGCCGAGCGGCTTGCGCGCCGTGCGCGGCCACAAGGGCAAGGCGGCCGCCCGTGTGACGATCAACGGGCGCTCCGGCCATTCCTCGCGACCCGACCTCGGCCTCAACGCCCTCCACGCCATGGCCAAAACGCTGGCTGCGATCGTGAGCGAAGCCGAGCGGCTGACGTATGGCCCGTTCGACCCGGCCTTCGAGCCGCCCTATTCCTCGCTGCAGGCTGGCGTGATCAAGGGCGGACGGTCGGTCAACATCATTCCCGACAGCTGCACGCTGGAGCTGGAGGCGCGCGCCATTCCGGGCGTCGACCCGGCCAGCCTGCTTGCACCGGCAAGGGCGAAGGCAGAGGCCTGTGAGGCCGACGGCTTTCGGGTCGAATGGACGCCGCTCAGCGCCTATCCGGCGCTGTCGCTGCCACAGGACGCGCCGGTGGCGGCGCTGCTGCAAGAGCTGACCGGCGAAACACCGATCGCCGCCGTCAGCTACGGCACTGAGGCCGGGCTCTACCAGGCGGCAGGGATCGATGCGATCATCTGTGGTCCCGGCGACATCGGCCGAGCCCACAAGCCGGATGAATACATCCTCACCAGCGAACTCGCCGCCTGCCAGCGATTGATCGAGGCGCTGGGCGCGCGTTGCGCGGCCTGAAGGGGAACCGGAATGACATTCCTGTTCAATTCCGATGCGCGGCGCGGGGCGATCTTCGCCGAAGCCTTCGCCAAAGAACTGCCGGACGTCCCCTTTACCATCGATTCCACAACGGTCGATCCCGACGCGGTACGCTATCTCATTACCTGGACCGCGCCAGAAGACCTCGCGCGCTACAGGAACCTGGAAATCCTGTTTTCCCTGGGCGCGGGCGTGGACCAGTTTCGCTTCGATGCCGTGCCGGCGAAGGTGAAGATCGTGCGGACGATCGAGGAAGGAATCGTGCGCATGATGCAGGAATATGTGACGCTTGCCGTGCTCGCCCTGCATCGCAACCTGCCCGCCTATCTGGCGCAGCAGCGCGCCGGCCAATGGCGCGACATCGGGCAACTCCAAGCCGGGTCGCGCCTGATCGGCGTCCTCGGACTCGGGCAACTCGGCCAAGCCGTCCTCGATCGCCTAAAGCCCTTCGGCTTTCCGCTCGCGGGCTGGAGCCGCTCGCCGCGGCGGATCGAGGGCGTGACCTGTCATCATGGCGAACTGGGGCTGGAGGAGATGCTCGCGGCCAGCGACATACTCATCTGCCTTCTGCCGCTGACCGAAGACACGCGCGGTTTCCTCGATGCCGACCTGTTCGCGAGACTGCCCAAGGGCGCGGCGCTCGTCCACACGGGTCGCGGGCAGCAGCTTGATCATGAAGCGCTTCTCGTCGCGCTGGACAGCGGCCACCTTTCGGCGGCGATGATCGATGTGACCGATCCCGAACCGCTGCCCGCGGGCCATCCGTTCTGGCCGCATCCGAAGATCATCCTGACTCCGCATGTCGCCAGCGTCACCCAGCCCGCGACCGCTGCGCGCGCCGTCATCGAAAACATCCGACGCCACCGCGCCGGCCTCGACCCCATCGGGCTCGTCGACCGGTCGCGCGGTTATTGAAATCCAACCTGAAAGGCCATCCCTTGGCGAGCCTGCTTTCAAGACCTGGGCGCAGGACGCGGCCAAGGGCGATCTCGTCCATACCGGCGTCTGGGAAGCGACGCCCGGCGAGACGCGCTCGATCAAGGGGGAGACTTTCGAGTTCTGCCATATCCTCACTGGCGTGATTGAAATCACGCCCGACGGCGGCGAGGCGGTGACCTACCGCGCCGGCGACAGCTTCGTGATGAAACCCGGCTTCACCGGTGTCTGGAAGACCATTGAAACGGTGCGCAAGATCTACGTCACGGTAGGGTAATGGCGTGCGAGCGAGGTGCTGGCCCCGCAAAAGATTTTGCCGTCCTTCATCGCTAGCACGCAACAATCATCCGCGACTGATCGTCGAACGGTGCATGCTACGCTCCTGCCCGCGCTAGGCTCCCGCAGAATGCTGCAAGGTGGTCGCCTATGAAGTTGAGCTTCGATCCGGATACCGTCTCCCTTCCTGTCGGCCATTTCATTGGCGGAGAGCTCATCGCGGCGGAGGGTGCGATCGAGATGCGCCGACCCTCGGATGGCAAGGCATACGCCGCCAGCCCCGTAGCCGACGTCGATATGGTCGACCGGGCTGTGGAGAGCGCCAAGGCGGCGTTGAAGGCCAGCAACTGGGGCGGTGTTCGGCCGCGCGAGCGCACAAAGGCACTCCAGGTCTGGGCCGACCTGATCGAGGCGGAAGCCGAAACGCTGGCAAAGATCGAGGCTCTGTGCTCGACACGGCCCGTCGGCCAGCTCGTCGCCGGCGACATCGCGGTGACCGCCGAGCAGATCCGCTTCTTTGCCGAATTCGCCGACAAGGAAGGCAGCGAGCTCGTACCCACGGACGACGTCACCCTTGGCATGATCATGAGCGAACCTTATGGTGTGGTCGGCGCGATCACGCCCTGGAATTTTCCTATCTCGATGGCCGGCTGGAAACTTGGTCCGGCACTGGCCGCGGGCAATGCGGTGGTGCTGAAGCCGTCGGAAATGACACCTTTCTCAGCCGTATATATGGCAGAGCTCGCCGTCAGGGCTGGCCTGCCTGCCGGGCTGATCAACGTGGTGCTCGGCGACGGTCCGACGACTGGTACGGCGCTGACCGGTCATCCCGAGATCGCCAAGGTCAGCTTCACCGGCTCGACCCGCGCCGGCTCGGCGATCATGGAGAATGTCGCCCGCACCGGCGTCAAGCCGATGACGCTCGAACTCGGCGGCAAGAGCCCGCAGCTTGTCTTTGCCGATGCCGATCTCGACAAAGCGGCATCCGCGATCGCCGGCAGCGTCACCTTCAATGCCGGCCAGGCCTGCGTGGCCGGTACGCGCCTGATCGTCGAGAGGGGCGTCGCCGACAGGCTGATAGCGGCCATCCTGGAGAAGATTAAGGCGGCGCGGCCCGGCCCGACCTGGGACGCGGCGACGCAGTATTCGCCCATCATCTCGGAGCGCCAACGGGCGCGTATCGACAGCATCGTGCGCGACGCGGTCGCGGCCGGCGGCGAATGCCTGACCGGCGGCAACAGCATGGACCATCCCGGCTATTTCTACGAGCCGACGCTTATCACTGATGTCGACCAGGCCAACCCCGCCATCGTTGAGGAAATCTTCGGCCCGGTGCTGACCGTACAGACCTTCGAGAGCGAGGAAGAGGCGCTGGCGCTGTCGAGCCATCCGACGTACGGACTGGCTTCCGGCCTGTTCACGTCCGATCTGTCGCGCACCATCCGCTTGGCGCGCAGGCTCGAAGCCGGCACCGTCTGGGTCAACCGCTACAGCCGCTCGCGCGATCACATCCTGCCGACGGGGGGCTACAAGCGCTCCGGCATCGGCAAGGACCTCGGCCGCGAAGCCTATCTCGCCAATCGCAGGACCAAGAGCGTCCTGATCAGCCTCTAGAGAGACGCCGATGAAATCCTATTCGATCGCCTTGATCCCCGGTGACGGCATCGGCTTTGATGTCACTGCCGCCGCCTGGACGGTGCTGGAAACGGTGGCCAAACAGGGAAGCTTCAAGCTGACGGGCACCGAGTTCCCCTGGTCCTGCAAATTCTACAAGGAAACCGGCCGCATGATGCCGGAAGACGGCATCGAAACCTTGCGTGGCTTCGACGCCATTCTTCTGGGCGCCGTCGGCTGGCCGGCGGAAGTGCCGGATTCGGTCTCGCTGCACGGCCTGCTGCTGCCGATCCGTAAGGCATTCGTGCAGTACGCCAACATCCGGCCGCACCGGCTGCTGCCGGGTGTGACGGGTCCGTTGCGCGCCGAGAGCTTCGACATATTGTGCATCCGCGAGAACACCGAAGGCGAATATTCGGGCGCCGGCGGGCGCGTGCATCACGGTTCGCTCGACGAAGTGGCGGTGGAGACCTCGATCTTCACCCGCACCGGCGTCGAGCGCATCCTGCGCTTCGGCTTCGAACAGGCGCGGGCGCGGCGCGGCAAGCTCGCTTCCGTCACTAAGTCGAACGCGCAGAAATATTCGATGGTGTTCTGGGACGAGATCACGCGCAAGCTGGCGGCGGAGTATCCTGATGTCACTGTCACCAGCTATCACGTGGATGCGCTCGCCGCGCGCATGATCATGGCGCCCGAGACGCTCGACGTGGTCGTCGCCTCCAACCTGTTCGGCGACATACTGACCGACATCGGCGCGGCGATCCAGGGCGGGCTCGGCTATGCCGCTTCCGCCAACATCAATCCCACTCGCTCGGCGCCGTCCATGTTCGAACCGGTGCATGGCTCGGCGCCCGACATCGCGCATCTCGGCATCGCCAACCCGATCGCCACCATATGGTCCGGCGCGATGATGCTGGAACATCTCGGCGAAACAGCCGCCTCCCGCAACATCATGAAAGCCGTGGAAGCGACAACCGCGCGCGGCATCGGCACCACTCCGGGCAAGGACAGGACGGAGGCCATTACGGCCGCCGTCGTCGCCGCGCTCGCCTGATTGCAAGGTCGTTTCCGATGAAAAACCTGAAAGACAAAAATCTGTTTCGCGAAGCCGGCCTGATCGGCGGCAACTGGGTTGCCGCCGGCTCCGGCAAGACGGTCGACGTTCTCGACCCGGCGACCCAATCGGCAATCGGCACAGTGCCCGACATGGGCGGCGCGGAGACCCGCGCGGCCATCGAAGCCGCGGCTGCCGCCTATCGGGACTGGCGCAAGAAGACCAATGCCGAGCGCGCGGCGCTGCTCGAAGCCTGGCATGGGCTGATGCTGACGCATCTCGACGATCTGGCGCTGATCCTGACCACCGAGCAGGGCAAGCCGCTGGACGAGGCCAAGGGCGAGATCCGCTACGGCGCCTCCTTCGTCAAATGGTTCGCGGAGGAAGCGCGTCGCATCAACGGCCATACCATACCCTCGCCCACCTCGGACCGCCGCATCATCGTGCTGAAGGAGCCGGTGGGCGTCTGCGGCATCATCACGCCGTGGAACTTTCCCAACGCGATGATTACCCGCAAGGTCGCGCCGGCGCTGGCCGCCGGCTGCACCATGGTCATCAAGCCGTCCGAGTTCACGCCCTATTCCGCGCTGGCGCTCGGCGTGCTCGCCGAACGCGCGGGCATCCCGGCCGGCGTCATCAACATAGTCACCGGCATGCCGACGGAAATCGGCAACGAGATCATGGCCAACGAGACGGTCCGCAAGATCTCATTCACCGGCTCGACGCGGGTCGGCTCGCTGCTGATGCGCGGCGCCGCCGACAGCGTGAAGCGGCTCAGCCTCGAACTCGGCGGCAACGCGCCCTTCATCGTCTTCGACGACGCCGATCTCGATCTCGCCGTCGAGGGCGCGCTCATCTCGAAATTCCGCAATGGCGGCCAGACCTGCGTCTGCGCCAACCGCATCCTCGTCCAGGCCGGCGTCTATGATGTGTTCGCCGCGAAGCTGACAGCCCGCGTCAACGCCATGACGGTGGGGCCAGGCACGCAGCCCGGCGTTGCCATCGGGCCGATGATCAACATGGCAGCGGTCGAGAAGATCAACCGCCATGTCGAGGACGCGCTCGCAAAGGGTGCGTCGATCATCACAAACAAGCCGGCCCTGCCGGATGGTTCGCAATATGTCGCGCCGCTGGTGCTGACCGGCGCCACGCATGACATGCAGCTCGCCAGTGAGGAAACCTTCGGCCCGGTCGCGCCGCTTTTCCGGTTCGAGACGGAAGAGGAAGCGATCGCGCTGGCCAATGGCACGCCCTACGGGCTTGCCTCCTACTTCTACACCGAAAACCTAAGACGTGCCTGGCGGATCGGCGAGGCGCTGGAGTTCGGCATGGTGGGTTTGAACACCGGCTCAGTCTCGATCGAGGTCGCCCCCTTCGGCGGCGTCAAGCAGTCAGGTCTTGGACGCGAGGGCGCGCAGGCCGGCATCGAGGAATATCTGGAGATGAAGAGTTTTCATATGGGAATAGGGTAGTAGGGAATAGGGCAGTAAGGCAGTAGGGCAGTAGGGAATAGAGTCCTTACTGCCTTACTGCCTTACTGCCTTACTGCCTTACTGCCTTACTGCCTTACTGCCTTACTGAATCCGGTCCAGCGCCTTGTAGTAAAGGCCCACCATCGGCAGGAACCAGGGCTTGCCGGAATAGCCGGGAATGGCGGGCCACTCGAGCCCCTTCAGCGGATTGCGGTCCTCGCGGCCGAGCACGGTATCGGCCATGATCATGCCGAGATGCGTGGACAGCTGGGCGCCGTGGCCGGAATAGCCCATCGCGTACCAGACCCCGTCATGATAGCCGGCGCGCGGGAAGCGGTCCTTGGTCATGTCGACCAGCCCGCCCCAGCAATAGTCGATATCGACCTTGGCCAGCTGCGGGAAGATCGTGGCCAGGCTCGCCTGCAATATCTGGCCGCTCCTGGCGTCTGAGCGCTGGTCCGATGTCGCCGAGAAGCGGGCGCGGCCGCCGAAGATCAGGCGATTGTCGGGCGAAAGCCGGAAGTAGTTGCCGATGTTCATCGAGTTCACGCAGGTCCGGTTGCCCGGCATGGTGGCAGCGATCTCGGTCTCGCTCAGCGGCCGCGTGGCGATGATGAAGCTGCCGACCGAAATGATCCTGCGGCGGAAATAGCCGAAATTGGGCGTCGTGTAGGCGCCGGTCGCCACCAGCACATTGTCGGCGCTCATCTTGCCCCGCGAGGTCGTCAGCTCATGCCTGACGCCAACCTGCTTGCGCTCCGTCACCCGAGTGTGCTCGTGAATGACCGCGCCATGGCGGGCTGCGGCCGTGGCCAAGCCGGTGACATAGCGGCCCATATGCATCATGGCGCTCTTCTTCGACAGCATCGCGCCATAGAAGGGCGAACCGATCTCCGATTTGAGATCGGCCGCCGACAGCAGCGCCGTGTCTGGATCGACCTCGGCGTGGATGGCTTCGAAGTTGCGGGCGATCGCTTCAAAGTGTTGCGGCTTGGAGGCGAGCTTCAGCTTGCCGGCGCGGCGAAAATTGCAGTCGATACCCTCCTCGACGACCAGCGCCTCGATTGTGTCGACGGAATCGTCGAGCGCCCGATAAAGCGCGATGGCGCGCTCCTTGCCGAGCTCCGCCTTGGCCGAGAGATAGCTGTGGGCGAGGCCGTTGTTGAGATGGCCGCCATTGCGGCCGGACGCCCCCCAGCCGACCCGCTCCGCCTCGAGCACGACGACCTTGGCGCCGGCCTTGGCCAGCCGGTACGCGGCGGCAACGCCGGTGAACCCGCCGCCGACGATAGCGACATCGTAGTGCCCCTCGACCGGGCCTGGTGCCCCGCCGGTAAAGACAGGGGCCGTGTCGTGCCAGTAGGAGAGCAGTTTCATCGGCAACCCGCCTGTTCTAGACTTTTTGTCTTGACGCAATTCCCAAGGGCAAGCGCTACGCGCTTGTTGTTCTAGAGACCGACCACGCCCGGAAGGCCCGATATATCCGGGATCTCGACATAGCCATAATACGGATTGGCCGGTTCGTGGCCGCGATTGACCCAGACCTTGTTCTTGATGCCGAGATCGTGCGCCGACATGAGGTCGTAGCGGAACGAGGACGAGCAGTGAAGGACATCTTCAGGGCCGCAGCCCAGCATGTCGAGCATGTATTCGAATCCCCTGAAGCGGGGCTTATAGGACTGCGCCTGCTCGGCGGTGTAGACGGCATGGAAGGGCGCGCCGAGCTTCTCGACATTGGACATGATCTGCGCGTTCATGGCGTTTGACAGGATGACGAGCGGAATTTCCTTGGCGACCTTGGCCAGGCCGGCAGGAACGTCTGCGTGGGGGCCCCAGGTCGGGACACGCTCATACACCATTTTGGCATCGCCGGGGCTGAAGGCGACGCCGTTGCGCTTGCAGGCCCGCTCAAGCGAATTGTGGACGACGTCGGCATAAGGCTTCCAGTCGCCGAGGATCTCGTCGAGCCGATAGGCGGCGAAGTTCTTGATGAATTCCAGCATGCGCGGTTCGTCGAGCCGGCTGCCGTAGAGATCGCGCGCCGCTTCCGCCATCTGGAAATTGGTCAACGTGCCATAACAGTCGAAGGTGATGTATTTGGGCCTGAAGGAAGCCATAGCAGTCGATCTCCGGTGGAAGCACACAAAGGATGGATGTCCTTCATCATAAGCGGGCAGGCGTCGAGCCAACTGACCGAAATGGCCCTTCCGAAAGCAGAAAGTTCCGTATCCGCCGTCCGGTTTGGCACGCTGTAGCATGTTGACGGCCAATCGGAGCGCCTTCCTAGACCTGGAAACACGTCCGCAGCAGACGGCGCCAGCACAAGATGCGGCGCACGCCTCGCGCTACGGCGAAAGATATCGCCGAAGCCGACGCCTTCAGACGATCTGCGGCGCGATGATGGTCGAGACTTATGGGCAGACGGAAGGACGGCTCATGCAGCAGGACGAGATCGAAATCCGCGACTTCGGACCGGATCATATCGAGGGTGCCGTGGCGCTTTCTCGTCAGGAGAACTGGCCGCATCGCCCGCAGGACTGGCAGATGGCGTTGCAGCTCTCCAGCGGCGTGGTTGCGCTCGGCGACCAGGGTCAGGTCACCGGAACCATCCTGGTGACGCCCTATGGCGATGATTGCGCCATGATCAACATGGTGATCGTCGACAGGAATGTGCGGGGCAAGGGGCTCGGCCGCCGGCTGATGGAACAGGCCATCGCGCTTGCCGAGGACCGTCCGCTGCGGCTTGTGGCGACGCGAGACGGCATGCCTCTCTACGAGAAACTGGGCTTCGTGCCTTCCGGTACCATCGTGCAGCATCAAGGCAGCGTCGCAGCGCTGAGCGCTCCCGGCGGCGTGGAGGCTGCAGGCGCCAACGACCTGCCTGATATCAAGGCCATGGACCGCGACGCCTATGGCGCCGACCGCGAAACCCTGATCGATGCGCTGGCCGAGCGCGGGCATTTCGCGGTCATCCGCCGCAATGGCGACATCGAGGCCTATGCTGCGATCCGTCCGTTCGGGCGCGGCGAGGTGATCGGCCCGGTCATCGCCGGAAATATCTACGACGCCAGGGCCTTGATCAGCTTCTTCGCCGCGTCGCGCACGGGCGCCTTCCTGCGTCTGGATACCGACAGCAGGACCGGCCTCGCCGATTGGCTCACTGAAATCGGCCTCGCTCATGTCGGCGGCGGCGTGACCATGGACCGTCCGTCTAGGCAGGACGCGGCCCGGCCAAAAGTTTACGCCCTCGCCAACCAGGCGCTCGGTTAGTTCGGAGGATATCAATGCTCGCCAATTCCCTGATCGAACTCGATCGCGCCCATCTCATCCATCCGGTCTCGTCCTATCGCGGCCATGAGGCGCTTGGCGTACGGGTGCTGAAATCGGCGAGGGGCGCAACCGTGACCGATGCATCCGGCAAGCAGCTCGTCGACGGTTTCGCAGGGCTGTGGTGCGTCAATGCCGGCTACGGCCACGACAGCATCGTCGAGGCCGCCACCCGGCAGATGCGCGAGCTTCCTTATGCCACCGCCTATTTCGACCTCGGCTCGGAGCCGGCCATCCGGCTCGCTTCGGAGCTCGCCGAGCGCGCGCCCGGGGATCTTAATCATGTCTATTTCACGCTCGGGGGGTCGGACGCGGTCGACAGCACGATCCGCTTCGTGCGCTACTACTGGAATGCCAAGGGCGAGCCGCAGCGCGACCAGTTCATTTCGATCGAGCAGGGCTATCACGGGTCATCGGTGGTCGGCGCGGGCCTGACTGCGCTCCCCGCCTTTCACGCCGGTTTCGGCATTCCCTTCGAATGGCAGCACAAGATCCCGTCGCCCTATCCCTACCGCAACCCGGTTGGCGAAGACGGCAGCTCGATCATCGCCGCGTCGCTTGCCGCGCTGAAGGTCAAGATCGAGACGATCGGACCGGAGCGGGTTGCCGCCTTCTATGCCGAGCCGATCCAGGGCTCGGGCGGCGTCATCGTGCCGCCGAAGGGCTGGATCAAGGCGATACGCGAACTCTGCCGGTCGTACGGCATCCTGTTCATAGCCGACGAGGTGATCACCGGGTTCGGCCGTACCGGTCCCCTGTTCGCCTGCACGGAAGAGGACATCGTTCCCGATTTCATGACGACGGCGAAGGGGCTGACCTCGGGCTATGTTCCGATGGGCGCCGTGTTCATGGCCGATCATGTCTATGACGTGATCGCCGATGGCGCCGGCAATTCGGCGGTCGGCCATGGCTACACCTATTCCGCCCACCCCGTCAGCGCCGCCGTCGCGCTCGAAGTGCTGAAGCTCTATGAGACCGGCCTTTTGGAGAACGGCATCAAGGCCGGCGCCCGGCTGATGGCAGGATTGGAGCAACTGAGCGACCATCCGCTGGTCGGCGACGTGCGCGGTCGCGGCATGCTTGCCGCGGTCGAACTGGTGACCGACAAGCAGAAGAAGACGCCGCTTCCCGCCTCGGCGATGCCGGCGCGGCGGGTCTTCGACAGGGCCTGGGACAACGGCCTGATCATCCGTGCCTTTGCGCATGGGGTTCTGGGCTACGCACCGCCGCTCTGCTGCACGGACAGCGATATCGATGCGATCATCGAGCGCACGCGCCGAACGCTTGACCAGACGCTGGCCGATCCAGATGTCCGTCAGGCCATGGCATGAAAGGCGGCGATTTCTTCGCATCTCGAAATATCGCCGGGGCGGACGATTTCGCAATTTTGTGCCGCGGTCCCGCGGCTTTTCGGCGAATCCAGCGCGGGGGAAGTGCCAGACTACAGGTAAGACAAGGCCAGAAGCCCGTATTTCCGGGCACTCGAAAAAGGCCGACGCCCCGGACAGCACGGAATTTTGTTCTGTTCAGCACATGCATTTCGGCCGCGCGCAGAGGAGAGCCAGTCTTGGCCAGGGGCTTTAGCGAATTCAAATACATGACCTTCGACGTCGTCGGCACGCTGATTGACTTCGAAGGTGGCATCACGACCTGCCTGGCCGGGATTGCCGCCGACGCTGGCGTTTCCGTCGATGCCGAAGCCGCGCTGGCCCTGTATCGGCAGGCCCGCTACATGCCCGATGCGGGCCTGTTCCCCGATGATCTCGTACGTGTCTACATGGTCATCGCGCCGCAACTCGGCCTGCCGGCCGAAGAGAAATACGGCGTCCGCCTGCGGGACTCCGCCAGCGCCTGGCAAGGCTTTCCCGACAGCGCAGCGGCATTGGCCGAGCTTGCGAAGTCACACAAGCTGATCGCCATGACCAATGCCCGGCGCTGGGCGCTCGACCATTTCGAGAAGCAGCTCGGATCGCCCTTCTTCGCCACCTTTACCGCCGACGATACCGGAACGGAGAAACCGGATCCGGCGTTCTTCCAGAAGGTCTTCGACTTCGTGGCTGCCCGAGGCGACAGCAAGGACGACATCCTGCACGTCGCGCAAAGCCAGTACCACGACATCGGCATCTCCCGGGCGCTCGGCATGACCAATTGCTGGATCGAGCGCCGACACGCCCAGAAGGGCTATGGCGGCACGATCGAGCCCGAACGCTTCACCAAGCCGGACTACCACTTCACCTCGATGGCGGCCCTGGCGGCGGCCGTGCGGGAAAGCCTGAAGGAACGAACCTGAACCAGGCCGGAAAGCGCGCGGCAAGACGAGCATCCGGACAGAGAAATCAACAGAAAGGGGAATGACATGACCGACAAGATCACCAACTGGACCAGCGCGGACGATGCCATGGTCGAAAGCGCCATCCGGCGGGGCGCGAGCCGCCGCGAACTCCTCAAGATGCTGCTGGCCGGCGGCGCCGCGGTTGCCGCGGGCAGCATGGTGCTTGGCCGCGCCACCAATGCCGTCGCCGCGACGCCGGTTTCCGGCGGTACTTTCAAGGCGGCCGGCTGGTCGTCCTCGACCGCCGACACGCTCGATCCGGCAAAGGCGTCGCTCTCCACCGACTATGTCCGCTGCTGCTCGCTCTACAATCGCCTGACCTTTCTCGACAAGGACGGTGTCACGCAGATGGAGCTGGCTGAAAGCTTCGACAGCAAGGACGCCAAGACCTGGACGGTGAAGCTGCGCAAGGGCGTCACCTTCCACGACGGCAAGGACCTCACCGCCGACGACGTCGTCTTCTCGATGAAGCGTCATCTCGATCCGGCGGTCGGCTCCAAGGTCGCCAAGATCGCCGCGCAGATGACCGGCTTCAAGGCGGTCGACAAATCGACCGTCGAGATCACGCTTGCCGATCCGAATGCCGACTTGCCGACCATTCTGGCGCTGCATCACTTCATGATCGTCCAGGACGGCACCACCGACTTCTCCAAGGGCAACGGCACCGGCGCCTTCGTGCTGCAGACGTTCGAGCCGGGCGTGCGCTCGGTGGTCACCAAGAACAAGAACTACTGGAAGTCGGGCAGGCCCTATCTCGACTCCTTCGAGTTCATCGCCATCAGCGACGACAGCGCCCGCGTCAACGCGCTGCTTTCCGGCGACATCAATTTCGCCGCCTCGATCAATCCGCGCTCGATGAAGTTGCTCGACAGCCAGCAGGGCTTCGAACTGTCGAAGACGACCGCGGGCAACTACACGGACCTCAACATCCGGCTCGACATGGATCCGGGCAAGAATGCCGACTTCGTGGCCGGCATGAAGTATCTCGTCAACCGCGAACAGATCGTCAAATCGGCATTGCGCGGCCTTGGCGAAGTCGGCAACGACCAGCCCGTTTCGCCGGCGAATATCTTCCACAATGCCGACCTCAAGCCGAAGGCGTTCGACCCGGACAAGGCAAAGTTCCACTTCCAGAAGGCGGGCCTGCTCGGCCAGTCCATCCCGGTGGTGGCTTCCGACGCCGCGACCTCGTCGATCGACATGGCTGTCATCATCCAGGCAGCCGGCGCGGAAATCGGCATGAAGCTCGACGTCCAACGCGTCCCGGCCGACGGCTACTGGGACAATTACTGGCTCAAGGCGCCGATCCATTTCGGCAACATCAATCCGCGCCCGACGCCGGACATCCTGTTCTCGCTGCTCTACGCCTCCAACGCGCCCTGGAACGAAAGCCAGTACAAATCGGAGAAGTTCGACAAGCTGATGATCGAGGCGCGCGGCTCGCTCGACCAGGCCAAGCGCAAGGAAATCTACGGCCAGATGCAGACCATGATCTCCGAAGAGGCCGGCACCATCATCCCCGCCTACATTTCCAACGTGGATGCGCTTTCCAGCAAGGTGAAGGGTTTGGAAGCGAACCCGCTCGGTGGCATGATGGGCTACGCAATGGCGGAATACCTCTGGCTCGAAGCCTGAGAGGCGCCTGCCGGAGGCCGCTCGGCCGGCCTCCGGCATTGCCTTGCGCGAGATCAACCGGCCGCACGCGGCAGCAGGGAGCGCTTCCATGAAATCCGGGGTCCTCAACCTCGTGCTGAAGCGGCTGGCGACCACCGTCGTCACCCTTCTGATCGTGCTGTTCGCGGTGTTTTTCGCCACCAGCATGCTGCCCGGCGACACGGCGTCGATCCTGCTTGGCCAGGCGGCGACCCCCGAGGCGGTCGCCGGCCTGCGCGAAGCCATGCATCTCAACGATCCAGCGATCCTGCGCTTTCTGCGCTGGCTTTTCGGCCTGCTCCACGGCGACCTCGGCACCTCCTATGCCAATGAGATGCCGGTCGCCAAGCTGATCGGCGGGCGCTTCGTCAACACGATGGAGCTCGCCGGCATCACCACGCTGCTCTCGGTGCCGCTTGCGCTGACGCTGGGCATCACCGCCGCGATGCTGCGCGGCTCGGTCTACGACCGCGCCGTCACCATTCTTGCGATCGGCATCATCTCCGTGCCGGAGTTCATGGTCGCGACGCTGGCGGTGCTGGTGTTCGCCGTCTATCTCAGATGGCTGCCGGCGCTGTCCTCGGTCAATGAGGCTCATTCGCTGACCGATCTGGTGCGCATCTATGCGATGCCGGTCATCACGCTCACCTTCGTCATTTCGGCCCAGATGATCCGCATGACCCGCGCCGCGGTGATCGAGACGCTCTCCACGCCCTATGTCGAGATGGCGCTTCTCAAGGGCGCGTCGCGCAGCCGCATGGTGCTGAAGCATGCGCTGCCCAACGCGCTCGGCCCGATCGTCAACGCGGTGGCGCTGTCGCTGTCCTATCTGGTCGGCGGCGTCATCATCATCGAGACGATCTTCAACTATCCCGGCATCGCCAAGCTGATGGTCGATGCGGTCGCGACCCGTGACCTGCCGCTGATCCAGAGCTGCGCGATGATCTTCTGCCTCGGCTATCTCCTGCTCATCACCGCCGCCGACATCATCGCCATCATGTCTAATCCGAGGCTCAGATAACCATGGCGCACGCGGCAGCCTCCCGACGATCCTTCCTGGGCCATAGCTACAATCTGGTGGGCGTCATCGCAGGGCTGATCATCCTGGCGTGGACGCTGATCGCCATTTTCGCGCCTTACATCATTCCCCATTCGATCGGCGACATCGTCGACGACGACTATTTTGGGCCGATGCGCCAAGGGTTGTGGCTGGGCTCCGACTATCTGGGCCGCGACATGCTTTCGCGCGTGTTGATGGGCGCACGCTATACAGTCGGCATCTCGCTCGCCGCCGTCACCATCGCCTGCTTTTCGGGCGTGGTGCTCGGCATGATCGCGGCCGTCACCGGCGGCTGGCTCGACACCTGCCTCAGCCGCTTCCTCGACGCCATGAACTCCATCCCGAGCAAGCTGTTCGGCCTGGTGGTCGTCGCCGCGGTCGGCTCGTCGATCCCGGTGCTGATCCTGACGCTCGCCGTCATCTACATCCCTGGCGCCTACCGCTTCGCGCGGGCGCTCGCCGTCAACATCAACACCATGGACTTCATGACCGTCGCCCGCGTGCGCGGCGAAAGCACCCTCTATCTCATCGGCTCCGAAATCCTGCCCAACATCATCCGCCCGGTGCTGGCCGATTTCGGCCTGCGCTTCGTCTTCATCGTGCTCCTGCTGTCCGGCCTGTCCTTCCTCGGGCTCGGCCTGCAGCCGCCGCTCGCCGACTGGGGCGCGCTGGTGCGTGAGAACATCGGCGGTCTGCCCTTCGCGGCCCCTGCCGTCCTCGTGCCCTCGCTGGCGATTGCCAGCCTCACCATCAGCGTAAACCTGCTGATCGACAATCTGCCGAAGAAGATCAGGGACCGGGACGCATGACCAATCTCGTCGAGGTCAGGAATCTCAGGATCGAGGCAACCACCGATGCCGGGCGCGTCGTCGACATCATCAAGGGCGTCAGCCTCGATATCGCCGATGGCGAGATCATCGCGCTGATCGGCGAGAGCGGCTCCGGCAAGACGACGGTGGCGCTCTCGCTCATGGGCCATGCGCGGCCGGGCTGCCGGATCACCGGTGGCGCGATCAACGTCAACGGCAAGGACATGGCGGCACTTTCCGAAAAGGAAAGGGCGAAGCTGCGCGGCACCGACATCGCCTATGTCCCACAAAGTGCGGCCGCCTCCTTCAACCCCGCGTCCACCATCATGGAGCAGGTGATCGAGGTCACGCGCATCCACAGGCTGATGCCGCCCGAGCAGGCTCGAAAACGCGCGGTCGAGCTGTTCCGGGCCTTGTCGCTGCCGGACCCGGATGGGATCGGCGCGCGCTATCCGCATCAGGTCTCGGGCGGGCAATTGCAGCGGCTGTCGGCGGCCATGGCGCTGATTGGCGACCCCAAGCTGGTCATCTTCGACGAGCCGACGACGGCGCTCGACGTGACGACGCAGATCGACGTGCTGAAGGCCTTCAAGTCGGTGATGCGTGCGGGCGGCATCGCCGGCGTTTACGTGTCCCACGACCTCGCGGTCGTCGCCCAGATTGCCGATCGCATCGTCGTGCTGAAGGGTGGCGAAGTGCAGGAGACCGGCACGACCGCTCAAATTCTTTCGGCTGCCCAGCACCCCTATACGCGCGAACTGCTGGCCGCTTTCGAGCCAAAACCGCGTCAAGCACAAGCGGAGGCCGCGACCAACCAGCTGCTGCGCATCGACAATGTGACCGCCGGCTATGGCGCGGTGCGGGAGGACGGACTGCCGCTCATCCGCGCGGTCAATTCCGTCAGCCTGGTGGTGGAAAAAGGACGCAATCTCGGCGTCATCGGCGAATCCGGCTGCGGAAAATCGACGCTGGCGCGGGTCATCGCCGGCATCCATCCGGCGGCGGCCGGCGACATCGTCTTCGATGGCAGGGAACTGCAGCGCGCGGCAGGCAATCGCAGCCAGGACCAGCTGCGCGAAATGCAGATCGTGTTCCAGTATGCCGACACCGCCCTCAATCCGGCCAAGCCGGTGGAGGACATCATCGCCCGGCCGCTGGCCTTCTATCACCGGCTCGACAAGCAGGCGCGCTCGAAGCGCGTCGACGAACTGCTCGACATGGTGCGCCTGCCCAAGGCGCTGCGCTACCGCCACCCATCCGAATTGTCAGGCGGACAGAAGCAGCGCGTCAACTTCGCGCGCGCCCTGGCGGCCAACCCGAAGCTCATCATATGCGACGAAATCACTTCGGCGCTCGACACGGTGGTGGCATCCGCGGTGATCGAACTGCTGAAGGAACTGCAGCGCGAACTGGGGCTCTCCTACATCTTCATCAGCCACGACCTCTCCGTGGTCGAGGCGATCTGCGACGAGATCATGGTCATGTACAATGGCGAACGCGTGGAGCAGATCACGCCCGACAAGGTCAAGGCGGCCACCCACCCCTATTCCAAGCTGCTGTTCTCCTCAGTGCCGAAGCTCGACCCGACCTGGCTCGACGGCCTGGTGCGCGACCCGGAGCTCGTCAAGCAGTACGGCCATCGGTAGACAATTACCAGGGAATGCTGCCGACGTTCCGCGTGTCTACAATTGCGAACAGAGCCGGTAGGCCTCATAGATCGATGAGTAGATATCCCGGCTGGCAACCGCGTCGCCAATGCGGTGCAGGACGAATGGTCCAGCGACTTGGGCGCTATCGCCTTCCCTCGCCTTCGCTCCTGTCATGAGCGCGATGTCGGTGATGCCGTTGTTGGCGGAGAGGGCGCGCAAGTCCTGGTAGGTATCTTCCATGGGCACGGTGCCGCGCTCGACAATGAGCTGCGCCGCGATCATCTCCGTTTCCGCACCGGTGAGCTCGTGCCGGAACCTGGCGGCGATGCCGTTGCCCTGGCGCACTGCCTTGACGAGGCGCAGGTCGCCGACGACGCGCATGCCGAGTTCCGAGGCAAGTTTTCGGAAACTCACTTTGTCCGGATAGGGTGTCTCGATCGCCACGGTGTCGTCCGCCATGGCCAGGCTGACTGTGCGCCCTAGGCGGGCCAGATGCAGGGCGCATGAAATGGCGGCCTGGCGTCCGGTCTCGTCATAGATCAGCACGTCGTCCTTCGCCGGCACGGCCCCGGTCAACACGTCCCAAACGCTGTCGCAATGTTCCGCCCCCTCCAGCCATTCCATGTCCGGCATGCCGCCGGTGGCCACGATGACCGCGTCCGGTTTTTCGGCCAGAACTGCCTCTGCATCCGCATAGATGTTGAGACGGACGTCCACGCCGAGCCGGGCGAGTTCATCGACGCGCCAGTCGACGATGCCGATGAGATCCTTGCGATCGACTGCAGAGGCCGCGACGAGCAACTGTCCGCCGAGCCGTGCACCGGCTTCGAGCAGGCTCACTCTGTGTCCGCGCTCGGCGGCAACCCTTGCCGCTTCCATACCGCCTGGACCACCACCGACCACGACCACCCGTTTCTGCGTTTCCGCCCGGTCGATGGTATGGCTGATGATCGTCTCATGGCCGCTGGCCGGATTGTGAACGCACTGCACCTTCTTGTAGAGGCAGTAGGACGCGCCGACGCAGGGGCGGATGCGATCTTCTTCCCCGCGCATCATTTTGTTGACGATGTGCGGGTCGGCAATATGCGCCCGCGTCATGCCAACCAGATCGACAAGGTTTTCGCGGATTGCGTGCCGCGCCGTCGCCACGTCCCTGATGGCCGCGGCGTGGATGACGGGCAGCCGGGTCTCCCGCTTGAACTGCCCGACCAGCGGCAGAAACGGCGCACTGCGGGTGAACATGCCGGGCATGTTCTGCTCCGCCAGCGACAAATCGGTGTCCATGCGGCCAAAGATGCAGTTGAAGAAATCGATATGGCCTTCGCGCTCGAACAGCCGAGCGAAGGCAAGGCATTCCTCGAAATCCGAACCGTCGTCGGTCGCTTCATCGATGACGAACCGGATACCGACGGCGAGATCGTCGCCGACCGCCCGGCGGATCGCCTCGTGCACCATGAGCCCGAAGCGGGCGCGGTTTTCGAGCGAGCCGCCGAAGGCATCCGTGCGCCTGTTGGTTCTGCGTGACAGGAACTGACCGATCAGATGGCCGCCGGTGACGGTTTCGACGCCGTCCAGCCCACCGTCAAGGCAGCGCCTGGCGGCGCTCGCGTAATCCTTGACGATCCGATCGATATCCGCGCTATCCATCTCCTTCGGGAAATTACGGTTTCGCGTCTCGCGAACACGCGATGGCGCCACCGGCGGCAGCCAATTCCCAGCATAGGCGGTGGCGCGCCGGCCAAGATGCGAGACCTGGCACATCACGGCCGCGCCGTGGTGGTGGATGCGCTGCGACAGCGACTGCAGATGAGGCACGATGCGATCGCTTGAAAGGTCGAGCTGTCCGCCGCCCCAGCTCGAATCGGGCGAGGTCATTGCCGAGCCACCCACCATGGTCATCGCCAGCCCGCCGCGCGCCTTCTCCTCATGGTAAAGCTGGTAGCGCTCAAGCGGCAGACCGCCCTCGTCCAGCATCGAGGCATGGCTGGTGCTGATGACGCGATTGCGCAGCGTCAGACCCTTGAGCCGGAATGGCTGCAAAAGGGGATCGGTCGATGTACCGCCCGCTTGAGATGTGGTTGCCTTCACGTTCTGCTCCACCCCATTCATGAGCTGTATAGTTCGCCATTTGCAGAGCCACAGAAAGCTTGAAAATTGTTGGGGCGGCTATACGCTCAGCGTATGGCCGGTTTTGCAAAACTCGTTCCTTCCGCACGCGGATTGCTGGTCTTCGAGGCCGCTGTCCGGACGGGCAGCTTCACGGCCGCAGCGCGCGAGTTCAATGTTACGCAGCCCTCCGTCAGCCGCAGCATCGCCCAGCTCGAAGCCGATTTTGGCGTCGCACTTTTCACGCGAGGACCAACGGGGTTGGTCCCAACACCGCAAGGGCGTGCCCTCTACGCGGTGGTAAGGAAGGGATTTGACGGCATTGAGGAGGTGATCGGGGAAATCAGGCAGAAAAGCGCGGCGAAGCCGGTGGTTACGCTGTCGCTGTCGAGTTCTCTCGCCACATACTGGTTCGTTCCGAGATTGGGCGCGTTCAACGCAAAATTTCCCGATGTGGATCTGCGGTTCGAATTGATCGCTGGCGTCCTGCGCGGGCCTGCCGAGACTGTCGACCTTGCCACGAGAATCCTCGCCGATGACGACACGCACTATCACCACTGGCCATTCTCGCCGGAAATCATCGTGCCGGTGTGCAGCCCATCCTATCTGGCGGCCCATGGAAGGCTGGCGCATGCCGGAACCGGGGAAGGCCATGTCCTGCTCCACCTGACCGATGCCAAGGAGCAGTGGCTGGACGCCTGGGGCAATGTGGCGGACCGTAAGACCAGCAAGGCAAAATGGCTGGAATTTTCCGACTACGCCGTTGTCCTGCAGGCCGCGATGAACGGCGAAGGCGTGGCGCTCGGCTGGCTGAGCAACGTTTCAAGGGCGCTTTTGCAGGGAACGCTGGTTCCGGCATCGGACAGGCAGATCAACACGGGCCGGATCCATCGGCTGATTGCGCCGCGCTCACGCCCGGTACGGCCTGTCGTCTCCGATATCAGCGTCTGGATGATCGCCGAGATGCAAGCCGAACTGACTGCTTTGAACGCGATGTTGCGGCCCGGTATTCTGTAGCAGGCTGCCGGCGACGCAACCGCCGGCTACCGCGGAAACAGGCTGGGCAGCGGCATGTGCGCCTTGACGATGGGGGACTTCAGCACGACGAACGAGAAATACTTGTCGATGCCGATGTCCATGTCGGTCAGCCGCTCCATGATCGTCTGATACTCGCCGATGCCGGAGGTGACGAATTTCATCAGATAGTCGTAGCCGCCTGAGACCAGATGGCATTCGATGACCTGCTCGATCTTCTCGACGACGGCCAGAAAGCGGGCGAAGTCGACCTGGCGGTGGTTCTTCAAGGTGATCTCGGTGAAGACGGTCAGCGTCTGGCCGAGCTTGCCGATGTTGACCTGAGCCGAATAGCCCTCGATGTAGCCCTCGGACTGCAGCCGCTTGACCCGCATCAGGCATGGGCTCGGCGACAGATGCACCAGTTCGGCCAGCTCCACATTGGTGATGCGGCCGTTCTTCTGCAGCTCGTGAAGAATCTTGATATCGATCCGATCCAGTTTCACGATTTGCCTCCGGGGAAGAGTACAGCAGCACAAAATGCTGCCTTGCTGGTGACCGTCGAGACTACCACAGCCCGCTGGCCTGTCCATCCGAGCGGATACCGCTTTGAAACGCAGGGACTCGCGATTTCGATGCGGCTGCCGGAATAAAATTCTGCTTCGACCGCAACTGCGGCAGCGCCTGCCAGCGCGACGCGATAGAGTGGCGCTGCAAGGCAGGGAGAACCATGCGCGCGCCGCTGCAGCAAATCGAAACGTCCGGACAACTGCCGCAATCCGCCGATGTGGTGGTGATCGGCGCCGGCATCGTCGGGGTCTTCGCGGCCTACTATCTGGCCCGGCGCGGTCTGAAGGTCGCGCTGGTCGAAAAGGGACACGTCGGCGCCGAGCAGTCGAGCAGGAACTGGGGATGGTGCCGCCAGCAGAACCGCGACGCCCGCGAGCTGCCGATGGCAACACGCAGCCTCGACCTGTGGGACAGTTTTGCGGCGGAGACCGGGGAAGACACCGGCTTTCGTCGCTGCGGTCTGCTCTATCTCAGCAATGACGAGGCCGAACTCGCCGGCTGGGCGCGCTGGCGCGACTTTGCCAGGACAGCCGGCGTCACCACGCACATGCTCGACAGCGCCGAGGCCGGTGAGCGAGGCCGCGCCACGGGACGGAGCTGGAAGGGCGGCGTCTTCTCGCCGACCGACGGCACCGCCGATCCGTCGCGAGCCGCACCCGCGGTCGCCCGCGCCATCGTCAAGCTTGGCGGTACGGTGCATCAGAATTGCGCCGCGCGCGGCATCGAAACCGAGGGTGGGCGCCTGAGCGGCGTGGTCACGGAGAGCGGAACGATCCGGACCAAGGTCGCTGTGATGGCCGGCGGCGCCTGGGCCTCTTCCTTCTGCCACCAGTTCGGTTTCCGCTTTCCGCAGGCATCGGTGCGTTCTTCCATCCTGTCCGTATCGCCCGGCGCGGAGGGGTTGCCGGACGCGCTGCACACGAAAAGCATATCGACCACCCGTCGCGGCGATGGCGGCTATACGCTCGCCATCAGCGGGCGCGGACGCGTCGACATGACGCCGCAATTGCTGCGCTTCTCGTCGCAGTTCGTGCCCATGTTCCTGAAGCGCTGGCGAAGCCTTGGGCCTGGCGGCTTGCAAGGCATGCGTTCGGGCCACGAAACGCTGCGGCGCTGGCGGCTCGACCGGCCGACGCCGATGGAGCGGATGCGCATCCTCGATCCGGCTCCTGACCGGTCGACCATTCGCCTGACCCATGCCCGCGCGCTCGAGCTGCTGCCGGCACTGCGCCAGACCAGGATAGAAGCTGCCTGGGCCGGCTTTATCGACAGCACGCCGGACGGCGTGCCGGCCATCGGCGCGATCCACAGCGTTCCGGGTTTCTTCCTCGCCGCCGGCTTTTCGGGACATGGCTTCGGCATCGGACCCGGCGCCGGGCATCTGGTCGCCGATCTGGTGACCGGGTCGGAACCGATCGTCGATGCGACATCCTACGACCCGCGCCGCTTCGATGGGTCGGTCTGGGGCAAGGTCGCCGATTTCTGAGATATCATCTCTGTCGACATCGGGGCGCGGCTTTGTCAGTCGCATCAGTCCTCCCTGAGAAAGGCGCCGATGGGCGCCGGCCGGACCGGGGCTTGCCCGCGAAACCGGCCGACAGCATCCGGCGCGCAGCCGGCCTGCGCCGCGACGAGTTCGACGGCGGCCAACTGGCAATAGCGCCCCTGGCAGCGTCCCATGCCCACGCGCGACAGCGACTTCACCCGGTTGGCCTCGCCGCCGCCGAAATCCGCGCCCTCGCGCACCGCCGCGGCCGTGACGTTCTCGCAGCGGCAGACGACCGCTTCGCCGGAAAGCGCCCGCACCATCGCCGCCGGCCAAGGAAAGGCGCGCGCCAGGCCACCGGCAAAGCGCTTGAGCCGCGCGAGCTTGCGCAGATCGGCGCCGGTTGGCGGCGGTTGATAGCCGAGATCGGCGAGACACGCAGCGGCGGCGAGGCGTCCCGCGATCTCGGCGCCATCGGCGCCGAGAATACGGCCCCCATCGCCCGCGAGGTAGACACCCTTGCCGGCCCGGCCCATTTCGTCGCTCTTCGGCAGCCATTGCCGCCATTGCTCATCGTAGGTGAAGGTGCATCCCGCCAGATCGGCGAGATGGGTCTCGGCCCGCAGGTGCCAGCCCATGCCGACCATGTCGCAAGGCGTATGCCGCTGCCGGCCGCCGGCATCGCGCCAGCGCAAGGTTGTGACACCCTGCTCGCCGGCCTCGATGCGCTCCAGCGTCACGCCGGCATGATAGCGACGGCCGAGCTTCGCGCGCAGACCCAGGCCACGCAGCGCGACCAACGGCCTCGCCGCAAGGCCTGAGAATCCACGCATCTGCTGCCGCCAGGACGAAGTATCCAGCACTTCAGCTACATCCGCTCCGGCCTTGAGGAGTTGCGCACCGACCAGCGTCAGCAAAGGCCCCGATCCCGCGAGCACGATGCGTCGTCCAAGCGCCACGCCCTGCGCCTTCAGTGCGATCTGTGCTGCCCCCAGGCTGTAGACACCGGCATTCTGCCAGCCGGCGATGGGCGCGACGCGGTCGGACGCGCCGGTGGCAAGGATCAACCTGTCATAGGAGACCAACTCCATGCCGCCCTCCCCCAGTACCTGCAACTGCCCATCGTGGATGGCGATGACCGAACTGCCCGCGCGATGCGTAAGCCTCCCGTCTTCGACCAGCCGATCGAAGAGCGCATGCAACACGCGCGCTTTCGCCGCTTCCGATCCGTAGAGCTGCTCCAGCGTGCGGGTGAACCCGACCGGCGGACGGCGATAGATCTGCCCGCCGGCGCGATGTCCTTCATCGATCACCACCGGGTGAAGCCCGGCTTCGACGAGCGTCGCGGCGGCCCTTATCCCCGCGGGACCGGCGCCGACGATTGCGATCCGTCGCGGCGAGACGTCTCTCACGGCCAGTTCTCCGGCGCGGTCGTGCGCAGCCGCATGCCTTCGGTGACCGGCGTCGAGCATGCCCGCAGACGCGGGCCTTCCTCCTGCCATATCCAGCAATCCTGGCAGGCACCCATCAGGCAGAAACCGGCGCGCGGCTCTGCTCCGAACTCTGAGTGCCGCAAGGCATGTCCGGACGCCAGCATGGCGGTCAGCACAGTGTCGCCAGCCAGAGCGGAAAGCATCTGCCCATCGAGAAAGAACTGCACCTCCGCCCGGTCGCGCTCGGCCAGCCGGACGATACGGCCGGCAGTGTTCATTCCGCCGCCTCTTGCAGGGAGCGCGGGCGCGGCAATTCGGGGAAGCGTTCGCAGACCGCATCGAACGCCGACTGGACGCCTTCCGGTCCCGAGCGCCCTTTCATACGACGGAATATCTCCGTCTTGGCGAAAAACCGCCAGTGGATCGGCAAGTCCCGCAGTATGTCGGTCAGCAGGTCATAGGCCGCCGGCGTCCACTGCGCTTCGTAGCCATCGCGCTCCGGACCGAAATGAAAATGGCCGGCGGCTGGCGCCTGCCGCGCGCGCAGTCTTTCCGTCGCCTGCACGTCGACCTCGCCGTCGCGGATGACGACCCCATAGTCGCGCTCGGCAGCCGTTGCCGAGACATAGCCACGCCGCACGTCCTGCGCGACGCGCCAGGGCTCGCGCTCACGCGGATCGCCGCGCCCGCCGCCTCCGGCGGAGCGGATATCGAGCACGTCACCAGGCTGCAGCACCGCCGTGTCGATGTTGCCCAGCCGCCGCTCGTGCTCGGTCCCGGGATTGACGACCATGTCCGACAGGCCGGCCGCCTTGCCGCCCAGCACGCCCCAGGGACGAAAGAAGCTGCGGTCGCGGTTGCGCGCCGTGATCCTGGAGTCGGGGGCGAAGACACGGAAAGCCATCTCGGTCGCCAGCCCGCCGCGCCAGCGCCCTGCACCGCCACTGTCCCTGGCGAGCCCGTATTTCACGAACTCGACCGGAGTCTCGGTCTCGGTGATCTCGATCGGCGTGTTCTTGAGATAGGCGGCATCGGCGCCCGATCCGTTGGTTCCGTCGCGATGCGGCATCGCGCCGCCGCCGCCCACCACGGGATTCACCGCCGTTATGACAGTCTTGCTGGTCCGCTCGTCCGTGGTCATGACATTGACGATGCAGTTGTTACCGGCAGGTGCTGCGGGCAGGCGCTCCGGCACGGCTTGCGAGAAGGCGCCGAAGATGACCGACCGCAGCCGGGCGCAGGTGAGCGAGCGCATGCCCACCGCGGCGGGATGGACCGGATTGAGCACCGAACCTTCGGGCGTAATGCAGGTGAACGGCCTGGTGAGGCCCGTATTGAGCAGGATTTTCGGGTTGAGCGTGTAAAGCACGTAGTAGACGCCGACGAGCAGCATGGTGTGGCGCGGGTCGCCGCCCGAGGGCACGTTGAGCGAAGAGCCGAGCTGCGGGTCGGAACCGGTGAAATCAAGCACCGCCTCGTCGCCCTTGATCGTCAGCTTCAGCTTCAGCCGGCAGGGATTGGCCTCGACCGAATCCTCATCTGCATAGTCGGCGAACTCCCAGGTGCCGTCGGGCATGGCGCGCAGCACGTCGCGCGCCTGCGCCTCGGCATGGTCGAGCAGCGCCGCAACGCCTTCGACGAAACCGGCCTTGCCGAATTTCCTCACCATCGCCTGGATCTTGCGCTCGCCGGTGTTGAGCGCGCCGACCAGCGCCTTGATATCGCCGATGTTGAGGTCGGGCTTGCGCACATTGGTGCTCATGATGCGCAGGATCATCTCGTCGAAGACGCCCTCCCGCACCAGCTTCATCGGCGGAAAGCGGATGCCCTCCTGGTGGATTTCGGTCAGCGCGCGGCTGAGCGAAGCCGGCACCGCGCCGCCCATATCGGTGTTGTGGATATGGCCTCCGGTCCAGGCGACGATTTCGCTATCGACGAAGACCGGCTTCCACAGATGGGTGTCCGGCGCATGGGTGGCGACATGGCCGGAATAGGGATCGTTGGTGAAGGCGACATCCCCCGGCCGGTAGTCGTCGACCATCGCAATGGCGCGGCGATAGGACAGGCCGGGATACCAGGTGGCGCCGAGTTCCATCGGGACGGCGAAGGTTGCCCCCGAACGATCCATGAGCATCACCGTGAAATCCTGCGTCTCCTTGACGAAGGCGGAGTGCGCGGTGCGGTGCAGCGTATGGGCCATGTTCTCGGCGGCCGCGCGGGCGTGGTTCGCCAGAACCTGAAGGTTTGTCCGGTCAAACATGGCTTTACTCCGGGAAGGTCAGCAAAAGGTTGAGGTGACGGTCGACCCTTGCCTGCGCTCCCGCGGGAATGGCGAAGGTGGTGTCTTCCTGCACGACCACGGCAGGACCGTGGAACGTGCTGCCGGGTACGAGGGCCTGCCGCTCATAGAGGTCGACGGTCTCGACGCTCAGGCCGGTGTAGACCGGGAGCCGACGCGCTGGGATGGCCGAAGCGCCGATCTCGTCGATCTCAGGGAAGGAGAGCTTCGGCCCCGCGCCTACGGCGGATAGCCGGACATTCACAAGTTCTATCTCGCCGTCCGGGTCGTGGAAATCGTAGAGCTGCTGATGGGTGAGGTGGAAGGCCTGTGCGATGGCGACCGCATTCCCGTCCGTCAGCCATTCCGGCTGAAGGACGACCTCGATCTCATAACTTTGTCCGACATAGCGCATGTCGCAGGAGAGGTTGAGCTCCGCCTCCCCGTCATGACCTTGCCCCGCAAGCCAATCGCGCCCCTCTTGCGCGAGAGCCTCGAAAGTCTCGCGAATTCCGGGGAGCGACGTGCCCGACAGGGGGCTGAAGATGGTGCGGATGAAGTCTCCGCGCAGATCCGCCACCAGCCCGCCAAGCGCCGACACCACGCCAGGGCGGCGGGGCGCCATGACGCGCCTCATCCCGAGTTCGCGGGCCAGGAAGGCGCCAAGCATCGGGCCGCCGCCGCCGAAGGGCATCAGCGTGAAATCGCGCAAGTCGACGCCGGCGCGCGAGGCGAGTTTCTCGACCTCGACGAACATTTCCGACACCGCGATGTCGAGGATCGCCTGCGCGGTCTGCTCGATCGGGCGGCCGAGCCGGGCGGCAAGGTCGCCGACCGCGCGATGCGCCAGTCCGGTATCGATCCTGAGCTGGCCGTAGGCCATCTCGCTGTGGCCAAGCCATCCGCATGCCACCATGGCGTCCGTCACCGTCGCCCGCTCGCCACCCCGGCCGTAGCATGCCGGTCCTGGCGTCGAACCGGCCGACTCCGGCCCGACGCGCAGCACCCCTCGCGCGTCGACACTGGCGATCGAGCCGCCGCCGACGCCGATCGAGCTCACCGACACGGAAGGGATATGCAATGGAAATTCGCCGATCAGTTCGCCGGTGCCGAACTGCGCCTCGCCGCCGATGATGAGCGCGAAGTCGGCCGAGGTCCCGCCAATGTCGAGGGTAAGAATCTTGTCTTCGCCTGCCTGGCGCGCCAGCCACGAGGCGCCGATGACGCCAGAGGCCGTTCCCGACAAAAGCATGTTGACGCAGGCGCGCTTGCCTTCGGCAGCGTTCATCAGCCCGCCGTTCGACTTCGTCAGCATCGGGCGGGCCGGCACACCGCGGTCCTTCAGCCGCTCTTCCAGCGCCGTCAGATAGCCCGAGACGCGCGGATGGACATAGCCGTTGAGAATGGCGGTCGAGCTGCGCTCATATTCGCGGATGACCGGCCACACCTCGGCCGAGGAGAAGACGAAGAGGTCTGGCGCGAGACGCGCGATCGTCGCTTTGACGGCGGCCTCCTGCGCGGCATTGCGCCATGAATGGAGGAAGGAGACGATGATCCCCTGCGCCCCATTCGCTTTCGCCGCCGCCACCGCGCTGGCCACCACCGCCATGTCCGGCGCCTTGGATTCGCTTCCATCGGCACGCATGCGAACCGGAATGCCGAACACCATGTCGCGCGAGATCAGCGGGTCCGGCCGCGAGCAGAACAGCGAATACATGTCCGGCATGCGCAGCCGTGCGAGTTCGATCACGTCCTCGAAGCCCGCATTGGTGAACAGCGCCAGCGGCGCGCCCTTGCGCTGGATGATCGTGTTGATACCCACGGTCGTGCCGTGCACGAAGCGCCTCATGAGCGTAGGATCAAAGCCTTCGCGTTCGGCCAGAAGGGTGAGGCCGGTCATCAGTTCGGCGCCCGGATCTTCCGGCGTCGTCAGCACTTTCAGCGAGGCGACCCGTCCGGAACGGGCTTCGAGTGCGCAGAAATCGATGAATGTCCCGCCGATATCGACGCCGACCTTCCAGTCGGCCCCGTTCTGCGCTACATCCGCCGCGATGGCACTGTCCATGATGCGTCCCTTCCTGTCTGCCAACGCAAAGCTGGCACGACCGGACGGTGCGGGTCCAAGACGTATGATGAGCAAGGATATAAGTCTTGCTTATGCGTTCGCGCGATGCTCATCCAGCACGGCGGAACAGGCGGCGCGGATTTCGTCGCGCATCATCTCATCGGCCCGCGAAAGAGGCCGTGTGCGCGAGGTCAGCAGCGCGATCGGAAATTCCGGCCCCGCGGCGAGCGGCCTGACGGCAAGCCCGGCAAACTGGTGCCACGGCAGCAGCGCATCGACGAGGCCTATACCGAGACCGGCCTGGACGAAGCCGACCGCGGAGATGGATACGTCGATCTCGAGCGACGGCGAAAGCGTGACGCCCTGTGCGCGGACCGCATGGGCCAGCTCGTCGGCGGGACGGGTGTTTCCGCGATAGGATATCAATTCTTCGCCGGCGAGATCGGCGAGCGTCAACTCGGTTTTCCCGGCGAACACATGCCCGGCGGGCAGCAAACATGAAAAGCCGACGCTGCCGACCACTTCCGCCTCGATATCGGGAGGCAGGCGGTCGTCCATGGCCACGCCGAGGCTGGCATCGCCGGCGCGCAGCATGTCGACAATGGCGGCGATCGGCGCCATGTGGGAACGCAGCAGAATATTGGGATGCTGCGCCCGAAATCCGTTGAACGCGCGCGGCAATATGGCCATGGCCGGCGGTGGCGAAGCCGCGACCCGCACCAGCCCGGTCCGGCCCAGACGCAGGTCGGTGGTCTTGCGGCGCAAGCCTTCAAGCCCCGCCGACAACCTTTCGGCATCAGGGAAGATCTCGAGCGCCTCCGGGGTCGGCCGCAGCCGGCCCTTGACGCGCTCGAACAGCGTGAAGCCGAGCTCGTCCTCGGTGTGGAGCAGGATCTGGCTCAAAGCGGGCTGGGAGATGTTCAGCATCCGCGCCGCGGCGGTCACGGTGCCCGCGCGCATGACGGCGATGAACACTTCGAGCTGCCGGGCCCGCATGGCCACTCCATAGGTAAAGCTTATGGCTTCTGTTCAAACCCATCTTTGACGCAATGCCGCGGCGCCGACAAGATGGATACATCCAAGGATCAGCTGCTCTACGCTAAGGAACGACTATGGATGTGATCGTGCTGGGCGGCGGCCTGATGGGGACGGCTTCGGCCTATTTCCTTGCCAGGCGCGGCGCGCGCGTGACGCTGATCGATCGCAACCGGATCGGTACTGGGGCAACCGTCGCCTCCTTCGGCAACATACGGCGTACGGGGCGTCATCTGTCCCAGCTTCCGCTGGCCCATCGCTCGCTCAGGCTATGGGGCGAGGCCGAAAGAATGCTCGGCCGCGACGTGGAATTCCGCGCTACCGGCCATATCCGGCTGATCTTCGATGAAGATAGCCTCGCCGACATGCGGGCCTACGCCAAGGCGGCGCGCCCCGGGGGGCTTGAACTGGAGGAACTCGGTCCACGCGAGATTCGTGCCCGCTTTCCCGGCCTCGGTCCCGAAGCGATCGCGGCATCGTTCTCTCCGCAAGATGGCAGTGGCAATCCGCGGCTGATCGCCCCTGCCTTTGCCGATTCTGCCCGCAAGCTGGGCGCTGAGATCATCGAGGGAGCTGAGGTCGAGAAGATCACTCACACGGGCTCCGGTTTCCTTGTCGCCAGCTCGAAAGGTAAATTCGCCGGAGGCTGCCTGCTCAACACCGCCGGAGCCTGGGGCGCGCGCATCGCCGCGCAGTTCGGCGAAGAGGTCCCGCTCGACGCCTATGGCCCACAGATGGGCGTGACCGAGCCGCTGCCGCATCGGATTCTGCCGGTGGTCGGCATCTGGACGCACGACAAGGACTATGGCGCCTATCTGCGCCAGGTCGAGCGGGGCAACATCGTCTTCGGCGGTGCGGCCGAAAGGGTGCCGGTGGATCTGGATCCCGGCCACGCGGTCGCCGATCCCATGCGCCTTCCACTGCAATTGCGCGCTGTCGCGCGGGTGCTGCCGGCAATCGCGCAGGCTACGGTCATCCGCACCTGGTCCGGCTGCGAGGGCTATGTCAGGGACATGCTGCCGGTCATGGGACGCTCGGCGACGACGCCTGGCCTGTTCCACGCCTTCGGCTTCAGCGGACACGGCTTCCAGCTCGGTCCGGGCGTGGGCGACGCCATGGCCGAACTCATCATGACCGACCGTTGCGAAACGCCGCTCGACGATTTCAGGGTCGATCGCTTCACCCGCGCAGCCTGAACAAGTTGGCGGGCCCGGAGGGTGTGAGATTGCGAAGGAAAATCAATGGTTTAGCGGATGGTTAGCCAACCCATATCCTTCGTATGATCTCGTATGGTCTGGCGAACCGAAGGACCGGCAGGAGGACTGATATTCAAGTGAAGAAGTATCTTCTACCCACGGTTTGAGCGCGGCTGCTTTGGGGCCGGGAGCGGTAGGTCCGCTTGTGACCAGGGGAAGAACGATAACGGACCTTCAACCTAGAAGGTCCGATTGACTTGACCCAAAAGCGACTTCTGTATGCGGAGTACTGCATGACCGCTTGCGCCAACAGCGGACACTACGGTTTCAGGTAGGCCCTCAGACACTAGGTCATAGCCTACTGCTCGCCGCCGGGCAGCTACGCGAACATGTTCGGCCCAATCTCTCCACCAATTTCAATAATTGCATCCGCTGGGATGTTGTTCCTCCGAGCGGCAGCCCGAATAGCCTCGGGATTGGGCGCCTCGTATAAACAATACGTTTTCTTCTTATCGGCACTCAGGAACGAGAAAATCCATTGCACACCTTCTTGGTCATTAATGAGATTGACACTCTCAACGCCCTCCTTCGTGAGGTTGAGCTGTTCCGCGAAATCCCGTTCGATGACGTAGCGTGGCATGAGGATGCTCCTTATGATAACCTAGTGAAGCGTCGGCTGTAACCTCTTCTGCAAACGGACCATGCCCAATTCGGCCGCAGTCGCCGAGGCTTGCTCCGAGAGGGACATTGCTCTCTCAGTCGCCTTTTTGCTACCTGTCTTCATAAGCAAGTTCGCATATTCAGCTTGTGTATGCGCCAACCATGGTCGTGAGCCGCTCGCCGCGTTCATCTTAAGTGCATGCTCGAAGTGCTCGGCGGCCTTCTCGAAGTCGCCGAGGGCGGCTGACAGCATTCCGAGATAGCGGGTCGCCGCTCCAAAGCAGACAGTTGTGACACCTGCCGTGATCGTCATCCCCTTATATGGGAGCATCAGGTCATAGATCATTTGTGCCGCCTCTATGTCGCCAAGGCTGACGGCGACTTCCCCTACGAACGATAAGGAGGTGCTCCGCTTGGCATCCAATGGCATTGCGAAACCGATGCGCGCCAGTTCGCTTAACCTGCGCTGCGCAGCGTCCCGATAACCCAAATCAGCCGCGACCAGTGCAAATCCTGGCAACCAGGTAGTTTCGTCCGGATGCTCGTCGATGAGAAGCTTAATGATGGGCGCGACTTCCGACAGGCGGTTTTGTTCGCGACGGATTGCGAACATCTGCATTCCATAAACGCCCTCGACTTGCGTGCCGTGTGTTCGTTTGCCGAGACTGAGCGCTTCTTCAGCGAGTGTCTCTGCAGCCGTGAACCTGCCATCGAGAATGGCCATCATCGCCCGCGCATGGCGAGCCAGCCAGAGGATGTTGAGACGCTGGCGCAGCGTCCCAAGTTCTTCCAAGCCGTCAACCGCTAGATCAGCGCGCGCACGATTGCCTAGCTCGGTCGAGACGTAGCTGTCGATTGATAGGGCTCGGCTCAGCACATCATCGTCATTGATCTCCGCTGCAAGACGTTTCAGTTCATCTATCTGTGCAGTCCGATCGTCTGCTTCGCTTGCGGACTTGACTGTCGACGGGATCAAGAAAGGCAGGACAGACAGGTCGAAATGTGAGGCTTTGTCGCCTAGCTGGCGTGCCAAATTGACCCCTTCTTCACGGGATTTAACACTGTTTTCGGTGTCGCCCACATAAATATATGCTCGTGCAAGACGGCTAAGAAGCTGGCACCGCGACGTCTGATCGTTCGGGTCGATCTTGTCCATCGCTTCCTCGAGAAGTTGAAGCGATTCGGAGAGCGGCTTCGCTAAGAGGAACTGAGCGACATCAAAGCCGAGCGCACAGCGAATGAAGGCCTTCGTATCCCCGGCCTCGCGAGCTAGTTGCGCTGTTACCTTGTATTTTGCGACTGAGTCAGACAAGCGGCCGGCGGCAAAGAGAGCCTCGCTGAGCTTCAGCGTCGCATCGAGAACTTCCTTTTGCCGGGGCGATGCTCCAGGCAGGTGCTCCGCAGTGGCGAGAGCGTTCTGGAAATGATCGACCGCCTCGTAGTTGGCTGATTGTCCCAGCGCGCGTTCGCCAGCCTTCATCCAGTAGGGGAATGCAAGCTCATTTCGCTGTGCCTTAACGCAGTGTTGGGCGATGAGCTCGGGCTGGGTGACTATGAGATCGGCATATTCGTCGATGAGCGCCTCGGCTATGACTTCATGATATTGCCGGCGCCGCCGGCTTAGCAGCGACTGGTAGGCCGTATCCTGTATCAGCGCATGCCGGAAAACGAGCGCGTCCCCTACCACGCCGCCGACCACCACGAGCTGGGTGGACATGAGCTGGTCGAGCGCTGCTTCGAGTGCTCGCTCCTCGAGACCGGCAACCTTCGAGAGAAGGCTGCGATCGAATTCTCTGCCTATTACAGAAGCAATTTGTGCCAACTCCTTGGCTGCCGGCGTCAGACGATCCAGCCTGGCCATGAGAGATCCCTGCAGACTGTCGGGGATCTCGACGTTGAGAGACGCCGCCTTTCCGCTTTCCAGGATCGAACGGGTCAGCTCTTCTACGAATAGCGGCACCCCGTCGGTTCGCTCTGCTATCTTGTCGGCAAGCTGATCAGGAACATCCACGAGCATCGATTCGATCAGCTCACGCATCTGCTGTTTTGTCAGACGTCCGATGGCTAGGGTCGTTACTTGGTCCAAGCCGGATGACCATCTCGCGGTCCATTCCGGGCGATGGGTCACAAGTACAAGTACAGCCGCACCATGCATGCGGTTCACTACTTCTGTCAGAAACTCGCTCGTCGATGGATCAATCCAGTGCGCATCCTCGACGACGAACAGTACCGGCGCGCTCTTCGCCGCTAGCAGCACCCGGCTCGTCAGTGTACGGACAATCAACTCCTTGCCCTGTTGGGCGGAGAGGTCGAAAGGTGTGAACTCATCACCGACGTCAAGCGATAGCAGTTCGGCATATGTCGATCCGACCTCCGAGGGGTCTTCTCCGTAGCGCTGAACGACCGTGCGTAGTTTGTCGGCACGCACGGCTTGATCGTCGGCGGGCGAAAAGCCAGCCAGCCGGCTCAGGCGCTCGATGATGGGGTAGAAGGCGGAAGTGGCATGATAAGGAGAACACTGTAGCCGGATCAGCTCGTGTTTGTCCTTATTTAGCTGTTCCTCGAGCGCGTCAACGAGGCGCGATTTCCCGATTCCCGCCTCGCCCGATATAAAGACCGCTTGGCCCTGGCCGCTCTTCGCCAGCTCCCAGCGATCGAGCAGTATGCCAATTTCGCTAGTTCGGCCGACAAATTTCGACAGCGCGCTGGCGTGCGCGGCAAAGCGGCTTTCCACCTCGCGTTCGCCGCGGACAGCGAAAATGGCGATGGGTGATTTGAAGCCTTTCAGTTCTTGCGCACCGAGGCTTTCGATCTCAAAAGTTTGGCCGGCAAGGCGGCGTGTGCTGTCGGCCACCACAATCTCGCCGGGCGCGGCGACGCCTTGCAGACGCGCGGCCAGATTGGGCGTATCCCCCGCGATCGAGGCGCGCTCATTCGCGCTGCTGCCGGCAATGTCGCCGACCACCACGTGCCCCGACGCGATGCCGATACGCGCTTTCAATTGCTCGCCGTCCGGCGACCGAAGCGCGTCGACGGCAGCGAGCGCCTCGAGGCCTGCCCGAATGGAACGCTCGGCATGGTCCTCGTAGGCCATAGGCCATCCGAAATATGCAAGCACGCCATCTCCAAGATATTTGGCAACGTAGCCACCAAAGCGTGTTATCGCGCCGGCGACGCTATCCTGATAACGGCGAGTCAGCTCGTGCATATCCTCCGGGTCAAGCTGCGCCGACAGCGCGGTCGAGCCTACCAGATCACAGAAGAGTACACTGAGAAGCCGGCGGTCGGCGGTCGGTTCCTGAGCGATTTCGGTCTGAGGCTTTGGCCGTTCGTGCGCAGGCGGAACAGAAGGCACGCCCTCTAGGCCAACCTCCCCGAGGCGAGTGATGGCAGCCAAAATGATCTTCCGGTGCCCGAGCGAGACACCAAGCTCCTGGAGGTCGGCTTCGGTGACATGCGGAAGCGCTCTAAGATCGACGTCGTTCTCGAGGAACGCCTCTACGTATTTGCCAAGGCCGAGCTGGCTCAGCCAATCCTCAATTGCCTGCATCGAGTGTCATGACCCGCATTGGTCTTCTGAAACTAGCGCGAACATCGTCACTACACCACGTCGTAGATTCAAGATCAGACAAGTCGCGAAGGATTAGCCCGGCTATCTCCATATCCTGAGGCATCAATGGCCTGGCTCACCTCAGCGGGATGCAAGACGCCAAATCGTACTTGGACCACACGCCGATCTTCGGGCATGGTAGCCTAACCGGGAAATCGACGGCCGCAGGTCACGCTCTTGGTAGATCTCCGGACCGGAGAGCGGAAGCGCCGCCGCTGCACATCCCCGACTAGCCGTCGCTCCGAAACGGGCGTGCTCACGGGAGGATACGATGAATAACGAAGCAATCGAGCGTTTCGCGAAAAGTCTCCGCGGCTCGCTGATCGGGCGTGACCATATCGACTACGATGAGGTCCGCAAGCTCTATAATGGCATGATCGACAAGCGGCCGCTCATGATCGCCCTTTGCGCTGACGCCGCTGACGTAATGGCCGCCGTGAACTTCGGCCGCGACAGCCAACTCACTATCGCAGTCCGCGGCGGCGGTCACAACGGACCCGGGTTCGGCGGTGTCGACGATGGCCTAGTGATCGACGTGTCTGCTATGAAGGGCGTGCGCGTCGATCCGAAGCACCGCACTGTGCGTGTTGGAGCCGGCTGCACGACTGGCGAGGTGGACCACGCCACCCACGGCTTCGGACTTGCCATCCCTTTTGGGGTCGTTTCGACAACGGGCGTGGCGGGCCTGACCCTCAGCGGTGGCCACGGTTACCTTAGCCGCCAGTATGGGCTCGCGAGCGACAATTTGCTCGAGGCCGATGTGGTGCTAGCGGATGGCACGTTTGTCACCGCTAGCAAGACTGCCAACGCCGATCTCCTCTGGGCGTTGCGGGGCGGTGGCGGAAATTTTGGTGTCGTCACCAGTTTCCTGTTCGAGGCGCATCCCGCGGGCACAGTCTATGGTGGCCCGATCTTCTGGGAGCTGAAAGACGCGAAGAGGGTCATGCGCTGGTATCGAGACTTTCAGGCAAGCGCGCCGGACGAGTTCTACGTCTTCCTCGGGCTGCAGTCCGTTCCTTCCGGGGATCCCTTCCCGAAGAACCATTGGGGCAAAAAGATCTGCTTGCTTCTCATTTCTCACAACGGAGCGGCCGCGGACGCTGAGGAGGCCGTCAACGCCATCCGCGCGGCGCTTCCTGAGCCGATCATCGATTTTGCCGGCCCGATTCCATATACGGCGCTGCAGAGCATGTTCGACGGGCTCTATCCGAAAGGCTTGCAGTGGTATTGGAAGGGCGACTTCGTGAAGACCCTGCCGGACGCTGCGATCGACGCCCATATCGAACAGGCTGCCAAGGTGCCCAGCGAAGCCTCTTGCATGCATCTCTATCCGATTGATGGCGCCGTTCATCGCAAGGCAGACAATGAAACGGCATGGAACTGCCGCGATGCGAGCTGGTCGATGGTGATCGCCGGAGTCGATTCCGATCCGGGCCAGGCGCCAGCCTTGAAGAAATGGGCGAAGCATTACTGGGAGGCGGTTCACCCCTTCGATCTCGGTGGCGCCTACCCGAATTTCATGATGGAGGACGAAGGCGAAGCGCGCCTTAAGGCGACCTTTGGACACAACTACCGGCGTCTTACCCAGGTGAAGAAGGAATACGACCCGCACAACCTATTCCGTATCAATCAGAACATTCGCCCGGCAGTTTGAAGTCGGGAGGTCTCCCGCCAGTGGCAGACTCCTTAGCCGCTCGCAGTTCGCACCAAATATCTGGCGCGCGTAAAGGTCGGTGCGGGTCAAAAAGTCAAAGATCTCGCATGACCGCGTGCGCCAAATCGAGACGTTTGCTGCAACGCAGACGACCGCCCGCTTCTGGCCCAAGCTGCATATGGTTTGTGCATTACGATGTCCGCTTTTGGTGAATGGACGGAACCGCAGGATTGACTGCGATGAGGCGCAAAGCTGCCATTCGACAGACGACAAACGGGGTGGGTAAGCGGCTGAATCGGCTTCTTGAATCGACTTCGGCGAACCGGCTCGTAACCTATTGAAAAGTAACGATCATGTTAGTCGCTGAGGGTGTGAGATTGCGAAGGAAAATCAATGGTTTAGCGGATGGTTAGCCAACCCATATCCTTCGTATGATCTCGTATGGTCTGGCGAACCCGAAACCCTGAAAGAGAGTGACCATCGGCCGCGACAAGCCTGACCGCTTCATACCGAGTTTCAACGAATGTCCGTAGGCGCCACCGTGCGTCAGCAGGTATCCTGGCGTGGTTCTCGTCGTTGATGACCACGAGCAATTGCCCAATTCCATTGCGTCCGATCGACGCCACGACCCGGACTCAGAAAGGTGTGACCGCAGCGCGTTCGATATCTGAGTGCGCTGACGGTTAAGCATCGACCGGACCCGGTGCAGCATCATGACGCTTTGCTGCTCGGGCGACTTCACCGGCACGAAGCGCATCGTCGGCCGTGTCACAGCCTCGCAGATCGCCTCTGCGTCTGCAGCGTCGTTCTTCTGCCGCTTCAGATATGGCTTCACATACTCTGCCGCCAGCAGCCGCCATCGTGGCCAAGTGCGATAAGCTCACGAGCCCAATAGTGCGACGAACTGCATCCCTCGATCCCGACCAGGCATCGCGGCAAGCTCTTGAAGGACGCCAGCATGCGCCCACGCGTAAGCTTTCTGCGAACGGCAGCCTCGCCGGCCGCATCCACGCCATGGACTTAAAACACGGATTTCGCGATATCCAGACCGATCGTCGTAACGTTTCTCATCCCAGCGCTCCTCCAGATCTAATCCTGCGATCACACCGCAGGAAGGGAGGAGAGCCGTCCACCGCATCAGGAGCGGACGGTAGGCTTCCCCTAACAGTGCGCCGAATGACCCTCACAAAAACCCGGACAGGCTCCTCCTGATGCGGCGAGCGAAATGGCCCCCGCCCGGCCCCGAGTTTGGGATTGCGCGGCAGCTGACCCGTCGGCCCGCCCGCGCCGCGCTCGACATCCCTCGTCCGGTCTCATTTGGCACTCAAATTCGTCGCCCTGGTCAACAGCACCACGCCCGCCTTTTCAGCCGTGTCGTAGTAGGTGAAGCCGGTCCGGTTTTCCCGGCGTCCGCGCATCAGCACGGAGAGACCGTCGGCTTCAGCCTTGCTTTCGGCGACATCCGCGTCGCGGACTTCAAAGCCGATGTGGAAGACGCCCTCGCCCTTGGTGTCGAGGTGGATCCGCTGCGGCGAAGGATCGTGACTCGGCTGGCAGAGCTGCAGCTGGACATTCGGCAAATTGCAGATCCGGTACTGCATCGTCATGAAGCCCTTGGGACTCGGCACCTGCAGTTCCTCATATTCGGTCAGCGGCGGATAGGCTTCCCACGGGCCAATACCGATGGACTCGTGGTAGGCCTGCGCCTTGTCGATATCGTGGACGACGATGCAGATGTGATGCAGCTTGTCGAAATTGCCCAACACCTTGTTTCCCTATTCCTTGACCGGAACCGTATAGTTCAGCACCCGGCGCCCGCCGTCGGGGTAGATCGTCTCGCCGGTGATGTAGGATGCGTCGTCGCTGGCAAGGAAGGCGACCACGGAGGCGATTTCCTCCGCCCTGCCGAGGCGCCCGAGCGGCGTGCGCGAAAGGATGGCTCGGCGCATTTCTTCGGAGTCAATGAAGGTGCCATCCATCACCATCTCCGTGGCGATGGTGCCCGGACCGACGCCGACCACGCGAATGCCGTAGGGGGAGAAGGCGACGGCGGCGGTGCTGGTGACCTGGTTCATGCCGCCCTTGGAAATCGCGTAGGTAGCGACGCGCGGGTTGGCGAGCCCGGAATTGATCGATGACATGTTTATGATGACGCCGCCCTGACCCTGCGCGATCATCTGGCGGGCCGCCGCCTGGGTGCCCATGAAGGCTCCCTTCAGGTTGACGGCAAGGACCCTGTCGTAGCTGGCCTCGGTGATATCGAGAAAGTCTTGAACCGGAGCGATGCCCGCGTTGTTGACCATGACGTCGAGCCGGCCGAACGTCGCCACCGCCGCCGCGACCAGTGCGTCGACCTGATCCTTGTTGCCGACATCCGTGGCCACGGCCAGGACGGTGTCCCGGGTGCCGATTTCAGCAGAGCATTTGTTCAGCTCGTCGGTATCGATATCGCCAAGCACGACCTTGGCGCCTTCGGCCAGAAAGCGTTCCGCGCATGCGCGCCCGATGCCGCGCGCCGCGCCGGTAACGATCGCCACCTTGCCCGCTTGTTTCATGTCCAGTTCCTTCGCAATTCTGAATAGAGCATTGTCATCGGGAACGACGAGCGAACTTCGCAGTTCGGACAATCCGCTCGCCTTAGCCTTCCTTAGCGGATCACGAAGGGATTGGCTGTCTTGCCAACCGTATCTATCCACACCGTCTTGGTCTGCAAATACGCGTTGATCGCTTCCTGCCCGCTCTCGCGGCCGATGCCGCTCCTCTTGTAGCCGCCGAAGGGCGCCATATAGGAGACGGCGCGGTATGAATTGATCCAGACCATGCCCGCTTCCATCGCGGCCGCGCCACGCAGCGCCCGGCCCATGTCGCTGGTCCACAGCCCTGCCGCCAGCCCATAGGGACTGTCATTGGCAATTGCGTAGGCCTCCTCCTCGTCGTCGAAAGGAATGACCGACAGGATCGGCCCGAACACCTCTTCGCGCGCGATACGCATAGAGTTGTTCACGCCGGTGAAGATCGTAGGCTCGACGAACCATCCGTCCGCCAGCTCCTGCGAACCGGGCTTGCCGCCGCCAAGCACGCACAACGCGCCTTCGCGGCGTGCGATGCCGAGATAGGAAAGCACCTTCTCGCGCTGTGCCTGTGTGGTGATCGGCCCGACCTGCGTTTCGGGCAGCACCGGATTGCCTATCCGTGCGCTGGCCGCGAGCGTGATCACGTCTTCCACGAAGCGGTCATGAATCTTGCGCTGGACGAGCAGTCGCGATCCCGCGATGCAGGTCTGGCCGCTGGCCGCGAAAATGCCGGAGATCGCACCGTTGACGGCGCTCTCGAGATTGGCGTCGTCGAAGACGATATTGGCCGACTTGCCGCCGAGTTCGAGCGTGACCGTCTTCAAGCCTTCCGCGGCTGCGCGATAGACGGCGAGCCCGCCTGGCTCGCCGCCGGTAAACGCGATCTTGGCGACGTCGGGATGCGAGACCAGTGGCACGCCAGTCTCCTGCGGCATGCCGGTGACGGTGTTGAGGACGCCGGGCGGAAAGCCCGCCTGCGCGAACAGCTTGACGAATTCCAGCGTCGAGGCGGAAGCATGTTCCGACGGCTTGATGACCACGGTGTTGCCCGCCGCCAGCAGCGGCGCGAGCTTCCACGTCAGAAGCAGCAGCGGCGAGTTCCATGGAACGATCGCGGCAATGACGCCGAGCGGCTCATGACGGGTGAAGGCGAACATGCCCGCCTTGTCGATCGGCAACACCGATCCTTCGATCTTGTCGGCAAGACCGCCGAAATAACGGAACCACTCGGGGATGTAGCGCAGCTGCGCCGTCATCTCCGTGAGCAGCTTGCCATTGTCGCGGGTCTCGATCGCGGCGATGCGCTCGGCGTTCTCGGCGATCAGCTCCGCCACCCGCACCAGCAGCTTGCCGCGTGCGGTCGGCGTGATGCCGCCCCAGTCCTTCGACCGAAAGGCCGCCTTGGCGGATGCAACGGCCGCGTCCACCTCGGCGTTGCCGCAGCGCGGTATCAGCGCCCACGGCTTGCCGGTGAAGGGGTCATGGCTCTCGAATGTGTCGGCGCTCGATTGCAGCAGACCGCCAACAGTGTTTTGGAAGCTGACCAGTGGCATGTCGGGCCTCAACAGGTGGCAAAGCCCAGATGGGCGCGAAAGCGGTTCTTGACCGCGACGGCGTCGCGCGGGGGCAGGGAGCGCGGCAGGTTCTCGGCGGCGATCTTCAGTACGAACAGGCGCGGACCTTCGGCAGGCAGCCGCAGCTTCTCGCACAGCCCGTCGACCTCTTCCAGCGAACGCGACTCGGCGACCTCGGCGAAGCCACAGGCGGCTGCCACCTTGTCGAAGCCGATGCCGCGGCCGGTGTGGCTGGACTGCATGCCTGTCTCGCCGAAATGCTGATTGTCGAGCACGATGAGGTCGAGGTTCTTCGGCCCGGCCACGGAGATCGTCGCCAGCGCGCCAAAAGCCATGAGCTGTTCGCCGTCTCCGGTGATGACCATCACCCGCTTCTTGGGCTGGGCCTGGGCAATCCCGAGCCCAACCAGCGCCGCGCCGCCCATGGCGCCCCAGAGATAGTAGTTGTCGTCGCGGTCACCGGCGGCGTGCACGTCGTAGCTCGGCGAACCGAGCCCCGTCACCACCAATGCGCCGTCGCGGGCGTCGAGCAGCTTCTTCACCGCCTGGCGGCGATCCATCGTCGGCAATGTCATGTCGCTCACCACTTCTTCTTGCCGAGCAGGCGCTGGCCGATCAGGACGGCGATCTGCTGGTCGGCGTCGAATGCCATCGAGGCCGCCTGCGCCGCGGTTTCCACGAGGTCGGCGCCCGTTTCGGCGCGCAGCACCTTCAGGCCGATCGCCTTCAGTGAGGCCTCGGTGGCCTGCCCCATCGGCACCTGCCATGGATTGAATTCGGCCCACTCGCCCCGCATCGTCACCAGGACCAGCAAGGGAAAGCGCGCCTGCACCGGCAGCGACAGCATGTTGATGCAATTGCCGACGCCGGAGGACTGCATCAAGACGACGCTGCGCCTGCCGCCAAGCCAGGAGCCGGCCGCAATGGCGATGCCTTCTTCCTCGGTGGTCAGCACATTGGCGACAACCTCGGGATCGGCGCTGAAGCGGCGGATCAACGTTGTATGGCCGGCATCGGGCACATAGGACATGTGGTTGATGCCCGCGGCTCTCAGCGCGTCATAGACCTGATCGGGCCACTGGTCGTCAGAGGCCGCCGGAGGAACCGCCGCGATAGCGCTTTCCGGGTGTTTCGTTTGTAGGCTGCTAGCCGTCACAATAATGACCTCCAGGTATTGGATCGGCGTCAGACTACTCCAGTTGTCCGATCCAATCTTCGTCTCTTTCTTGTGATCAGATATAATGATATTCGATAGCTCATGGAGCTATCCCAACTGCGTACCCTGATCCACGTCGCCGAGCTTGGCAGCCTCAGCAAGGCTGCCGACCGGCTGCATATCGCGCAACCGGCGCTCAGCCGCCAGGTGCGCATGCTGGAGGAGGAACTCGGCTTTGCCCTGTTCGTGCGCCACGGCCGCGGCATGGTGCTGTCGGAGCAGGGCAAGGAAGTGCTGGCGCATGCCGTTCGTGTCCTTGCCGAGATCGACGAGATCCGCGCCACCGCTACGCCGGCCGATGCGCCGCTGACCGGGGAAGTGGCGATCGGTCTGCCGCCAACGGTCGCCGACATCATTTCGGTGCCGCTCGCCGCGGCCTTCGGCAAGGCGCATCCCAAAGCGAAACTCAGGCTGGTCAGCGCCTATACCGGCTATTTGCTGGAGTGGCTTCACAGAGGCGAAATAGATATCGCCGTGCTCTACGATCCGCGCATGGCCCGGTCGCTTCGCACCCGTTCGCTGCTTCTGGAAAACCTGTTCCTGATCGGCCCGCCCGGTGCCGGCTTCTCCACCGTGCGCGCGGTGCCGTTCGCCTCGCTTGCCGGCAAACGGCTGTTGCTGCCCAGCGTAAAGCACGGGCTGCGCATCATCGTCGAACGCTGTGCCGCCGAGATCGGCATCACGCTCGACGTCGGCATAGAGGCGGATACCTACTCTGTGCTCAAGGATCTGGTCCGCAACGGCCATGGCTGGACGATCCTGCCGCTTGCGCCCATCCATGCCGATGTCGCCGCCGAACTGCTTACCGCCGCGCCGCTCATCGATCCCGTACCGGTGCGCCGGCTCATCCTTGCCTATCCCGCCGACCGGCCGGCCTCACGTCTGGCGCGCTTTGCCGGCCAGGCGATAGAGGACACCGCCCGGGATCTTGTCGAGCGTGCCGTGTGGGTCGGCCAACTTCTTGGCCCGGTCCCGTAAGGATTTCAATTCCGGCATAGCTGATCACATCAGCCTTACATTGCTGTCAAGGCACGCCCGCATGATAATGGACGCCGGAGCAAGACAAGAAGCCGGGCAAATTTCATGGACCATTATCAGGACATTCGCGACGCTGTCGCCAAGCTGTGCGCGCGGTTTCCCGGCGAATACTGGCGCGCGCTCGACAGGGAGATGTCCTACCCCCGCGAGTTCGTCCAGGCGCTGACGGAAGCTGGCTGGCTGTCGATCCTGATCCCCGAGGACTATGGCGGTTCCGGCCTGCCGCTCTCGGCCGCCGCTGCGGTGCTGGAGGAAATCCAGCGTGCAGGCTGCAATGGCGGCGCCTGCCATGCGCAGATGTACACTATGGGCACCCTGCTTCGCCACGGCTCGGAGGCGCAGAAGCGGCGCTACCTGCCGAAGATCGCGACAGGGGAACTGCGCCTGCAGGCATTTGGCGTCACCGAGCCGACCAGCGGCACCGATACCGGCGCGCTCAAGACCACTGCCAGGCTCGACGGCGACCATTTCGTGGTCAAGGGCCAGAAGATCTGGACCAGCCGAGCCGAGCATTCCGATCTGATGCTGCTGCTGGCGCGCACCACGCCCCTCAAGGAAGGCATGAAGAAGACCGACGGTCTTTCCGTGCTTATCGTCGACATGGGCGAGGCGCTCGGCAACGGCCTCACTATCCGGCCAATCCGCACCATGATGAATCATGCCACCACCGAGGTCTTTTTCGACGATCTGCGCGTTCCGGCCGAAAACCTGATCGGCGAAGAGGGAAAGGGTTTCCGCTACATCCTTTCCGGCATGAACGCCGAGCGAATCCTGATTGCTTCGGAATGCGTCGGCGATGCCAAATGGTTCATCGAAAAGGCAAGCGGCTATGCCAGGGAACGGCAGGTATTCGGCCGGGCGATCGGCAAGAACCAGGGTATCCAGTTTCCGATCGCCAGGGCCTACGCCAACATGCGCGCGGCCGAGTTGATGGTGCGTGAGGCGCTGAGCCTCTATGAAGCCGGCAAGAACCCCGGCGCCGAAGCGAACATGGCCAAGATGCTTGCCGCCGACGCCTCGAACGAAGCCGCAAATGTCTGCATCCAGACGCATGGCGGATTTGGCTTCGCCGAGGAATACGACGTCGAACGCAAGTTCCGCGAGACGCGCCTCTACCAGGTTGCGCCGATCTCGACCAACCTCATCCTGTCGTTCCTGTCCGAGCACGTGCTCGGGCTGCCGCGTTCCTACTAGGATACGTCGCCATGAACGTCCTCGTCGTCTACGCCCACCCCGAGCCCAATTCCTTCAACGGCGCCATGAAAGACCTTGCCGTCGAGACGTTGACCCGCGCGGGTCACGAGGTGGTGGTCAGCGACCTCTACGCCATGGGCTTCAACCCCGTTGCAGGGCCAGGCGACATGACCGGGGAGCGCAAGGATCCGGAATTCTTCAGCCTGCAGCGCGAGCAGACCGCGGCCTATGAGACCGGCCGGCTGTCGGCTGACATCGCCGCCGAGATCGAGAAACTGAAGCGGGCGGACTTGGTAATCTTCCAGTTTCCTGTCTGGTGGTTCGGAATGCCTGCCATCCTCAAGGGCTGGGCCGATCGCGTCTTTGCGCGAGGCTTTGCCTATCTCCCGGGCCGCAAATACGACACCGGCATGTTCAAGGGTAAGCTCGCCATGGTCGCCGCCACCACCGGCACCTCGGCCGACACCTACGCACCCGACGGCATCGACGGCGACATCCTCACTGTGCTGTGGCCTGTTCACAACGGCCTGCTGCGCTACGCCGGCTTCGACGTGCTGCAGCCCTTCGTGGCCTACATGCCTGGCCGTGTCGGCGACGACGGCCGCAAATCCTATCTTGAGGCCTATCGCAAAAGGCTGGAAGAGATCGACGACACGCCGCGCCTGTTCTTCCATCCGGCGGAAGACTACGGCACGAACGAGCGGCTCAAGCCCGGCGTCCTCGCCCGTTCCGGAGTACAGCGCAATGTCTGACGCCGCCCGCCCGCTCGAGGGCCTGTTCGTCGTTTCGATCGAGCAGGCGGTGGCCGCTCCCTTGTGTACGGTCCGCCTCGCCGACGCCGGCGCGCGCGTCGTCAAGATCGAGCGCCCGGAAGGCGAGACCGCGCGCCATTACGATTCCACGGTCGAAGGCATGTCGGCCTATTTCGTCTGGCTGAACCGCGGCAAGGAGAGCGCGACGCTCGACCTCAAGGCCGAGGACGACCTTGCGCTGTTGCACCGTATGGTCGCGAAGGCGGACGTCCTGGTGCAGAACCTCGCGCCGGGAGCGATCGACCGGCTCGGCCTCTCGGCCGATGTGATTGCGCGGAAATTCCCCCAACTGATCGCCGTCAGCATCGTCGGTTACGGACAGGACACGCCCTACGCGGCAATGCGCGCCTACGACATGCTCGTGCAGGCCGAAAGCGGCATCTGCGCGGTGACGGGCACCTCCGAGACGGCTTGCAAGATCGGCGTCTCCGCCGCCGATATCGCGACCGGGATGAACGCGCATGCGGCGATACTCGAGGCGCTCCTGGCCCGCGCGAAGACCGGCCGCGGCCGCATCGTCGAGATCGCCATGTTCGACGGCATGGCCGACTGGATGGCGGTGCCGCTGTTGCATTACGAATATGCGGGACGCGAGACCGGCCGCTACGGGCTGGCGCATGCCTCGATCTATCCCTACCGGCCCTATGCGTGCCGCGACGGCGCCGTCGTGGTCTCCATCCAGCAGAACAGCGAGTGGAAGCGCTTCTGCAACGACGTGCTGCAAAGGCAGGACTTGTTTGCCGACGAACGCTTCGCCACCAACGCCTGGCGGGTGGCCAATCGCAACGCCCTCGACGCCGAGATCGAGCCGGTATTCGCGGCCATCGACTGCGAAGAGGCTATTCGCCGCCTCAGCGCGGCCCAGATCGCCTGGGGGCGGGTCAGCGAAATGCGCGACCTTCCTCGCCACCAGGCGTTGCGCCGGACCGAGGTCGAACTGCCGGACGGCAAGCGTATCAGCGTGCCGATGCCGGCAGGTCGGCCGCAGGGGTTCGAAACGGTACCCACGGTACCTGCCCTTGGCGCCGACACGGATCGGATCCGGTCCGAATTCACGGCCTGACGAGGAGGTCGAATGAGCCTGGATTCGAGTGCGACGCTGCAGAATTGGGTCGGGCGCACCCGCGAGGTCGAGGACATCGTGACCCCTCGCCTGCGCGCCAGCTTCGAGGCAACGCTCGGGCCTCACGCCGTGCGCCTCGACGACGCTCCGCCCGGCCTGCACTGGTGCTTGACGCCCGATAACGCCGACGCACGTGAACTGGGTCCGGACGGGCATCCCGCAAAGGGCGGTTTCCTGCCGCCGGTGCCGCTTCCGCGCCGTATGTGGGCGAGCAGCGACACACGTTTCCTGGCGCCGATCCGCAACGGCGACATCATCCGCCACCGTTCGACGATAAGCGCCATCGAGGACAAGCAAGGCCGTTCCGGTCGGCTGATCTTCGTCACGGTCCGCCACGAATTCGCAAATGCCGACGGCCTCGTTATCGAGGAGGACCAGAGCATTGTCTATCGCGGAGCGGAAGACGGCGCCGCCGCGCCGGCGCCCGCGCAGCCGGCGGGTCCCAGGCTGGCCACATCGCATGAGCGGATCGTCGACGTCGATCCCGTGCTGCTGTTTCGCTATTCCGCACTGACCTTCAACGCGCATCGCATCCACTACGACGCGCCTTATGCCACGAGGGTCGAGCATTATGCCGGCCTCGTCATCCACGGTCCGCTCCAGGCAACGCTGCTCATGAATTTCGCCGCCATCATTGCCGGAAAGCCGCCGCGCCGCTTCTCGTTCCGCGGTGTGCGCCCGGCGATAGGCCCGCAGACCCTGCTCCTGAGCGGAACGCCCCATGGAAGGGACGAGATGGAAATGGACGTGCGGGCTTCGGACGGACAGGTGACGGTGAAGGCCACGGCGCAATGGTGAGCTTCGTGACACCCGTCGTGCCGCTTTTCGTGCCGGGCTCCCGGCCGGAGCGGTTCGCCAAGGCCGACGGCAGCGGGGCCGACGCCGTCATCGTCGACCTCGAGGATGCCGTCGCGCCGGTCGACAAGGACCGCGCTCGCGAGGCGTTCGTCGCCCACGCGGGAACGCTGAGGTCTCCTGTCATCGTTCGCGTCAACGCGGTCGGCACGCCTTGGCATGCGGCCGACATCGACGCCGTGCGGCATCTAGACGGCATCTCTGTCATGCTTTCCAAGGCGGAGCGTCCGGAAGACTTCGCCAGCGTCACCAGCCGCATCGGTCGCAGCCTCAGCGTGATCGCGCTGATCGAGAGCGCCGTCGGGCTGGCAAATCTGCCGGACATCCTGGCCGCCCCAGGCGTCGATGCCGTCGCCTTCGGTTCGGTCGACTTCGCGCTCGATCTCAATTGCGCGCATGACCGATTGACGTTGCTTCAGGCGCGCGGCGAAATCGTCTGGCGTTCGCGCGCGGCGAACAAGTCGGCGCCGATCGACGGCGTAACAGCCGATCTCAGCAATCCCGAAGTCACCGAAGACGACGCGCGCCACGCAATGAAGATGGGCTTCGGCGGCAAGATGGCGATTCACCCGAGGCAGATCGAGCCGATCGGCCGCGCCTTTCGTCCGAGCGAGAGCGAAATCGACTGGGCGCGCGATATCGTCGAAGCAGCGTCTTCGGGCGAGGCCGTCCAGGTGAACGGCGAGATGGTGGACAAGCCGGTGATCGAGCGGGCGAGGCAAATCCTGCGCAGGATTGCCCCAGGCTAGCAACTGAAGGAAGCATGCGCGATGGTTTGCGATCGCAAGCAGGGTGGGAACGGTAGTTGGAGCCGTTCAGCGATGCTCCCAAGCGCTGAATTGCTGCGAGGAATGCAGATGATCGTGGAAACAGCTGATTGGCCAAGCGCCAGACTTTGCTCATTTGTCGCCGCGCTCGATTTCGAACGGATTCCACCGCGCGTTGTTCATTTTGCCAAGGGGCTGATGATCGACTGGCTAGGTTCGGCCCTTGCCGGTAAGGGCGCTGCGCAGGTCGAGCTCATCGAACGTTTCGCTCGTGCGATGGGGCCGGTGGATGGCCCAAGCACCGTGATTCCGACCCGACGCCGCACCAGCCCCTATTTCGCGGCGATGGTCAACGCAGCCGCCTCGCATGTCGTGGAACAGGACGACGTTCACAACGGCTCGGTCTTCCATCCGGCGGCTGTGATCTTTCCGGCCGTTCTGGCCGTTGCCGAGGCTGAGGAAAAGACAGGGCGCGAGATCCTGACGGCCTGCATCGCGGGCTATGAGGTGGGCATCCGCGTCGGCGAGTTCCTGGGCCGCTCGCACTACGAAATCTTCCACACGACGGGCACGGCCGGCGCGGTTGCGGCAGCCGCGGCGGTCGGCAAGCTGATCGGGCTGGACGCCGGCCACCTCAACCACGCTCTCGGCTCCGCCGGCACCCAGGCCGCCGGCCTCTGGGAATTCCTGCGCGATGCCGCCGATTCCAAGCAGCTCCATACGGCGCGGGCCGCCGCCAATGGCCTGACCGCGGCTTATCTGGCACGCGATGGCTTCAGGGGCGCCGCCCGTATCCTCGAAGGGAAGAAAGGCATGGCCGCCGGCATGTCCAGCGATGCCGACCCGGCGCGTTTGACGGACGGCCTCGGCAGCCGATGGGCGACGGAGGAGACGTCCTTCAAATGGCACGCCTCCTGCCGGCACACGCATCCCGCTGCCGATGCCCTTCAACTTCTCATGCGCCGCGAAGGGCTCGGCGCCGGCGACGTGGCGGAGGTGGTGACCCATGTCCACCAGGGAGCCATCGATGTCCTGGGCGCCGTGGACGTGCCGCAGACGGTTCATCAGGCGAAATTCTCCATGGGCACCGTGCTGGGACTGATCGCCGTCCACGGGGTTGCCAATCTCGACGCCTTCGAGCGGCACGCGCTGTCCGATGCGCGTGTCGGCCATTTCCGCAAGAAGGTACGCATGGAATTCGACCAGGAGGTCGACACGCTCTATCCGAAGCAATGGGTGGGGAAAGTCAGCGTCACCACCGTTGACGGTCGCAAATTGTCCTCACGCGTCGACGAGCCCAAGGGCGATCCCGGCAACACGCTTGCCAGGCAGGAACTGGAAGCCAAGGCCGTACGGCTCGCAGAATTTCGAGGCGGCGCCTCCGCCGGCGAGATGCGAGCCTTAATATCACGCATATGGAGCCTGGGAGACACCGACGGCCCGGCAGACATTGTGGAGGGCTGGGCCGTGATTTTGCCTGACGCTAGAGCCGTTCAGCGTCCAGAGGATCACTGATCCGCCAGACCTTTGCGAGAAGATGGACGCCGTTGCGCCTAAGCCGGGCAAGCGCGGCCCCTACAAAAAGCGCGCTTGAGCGTTTGGCCCCATAGAGTTTGGGCATTCGGTCTAAATTGAGCAATTGCTAATACGTCTCTAGATTGCGTGCGCGGGAGGAAAGTTGCCACCTTAAGACCCGCATTGGCCGGCGCAGCATAAAGCCCTCAAGAAGAACCCCCGTGCGCGCCGGCCAGCCCGGCGGGCTTGAATATGACGCCGGCTTTCGGCAATTGTCGTTGCCTTCTGCACAGGTGGACGATGAAGCCAAAGGACAAGGCCGCGCCTTTCGTACCGACAGAAATCCATGTCGGCACGGTCGATGATGACAAGGGTGGGCTCGGTATCCTATCGATCAAGACAACCGAAGGCATTGTGGAGATCGCGCTGGACTGCGAGGCTGCCGATGCCATTGTCCATGCCATCGGCAGCATTCGTTCCAAGCTGAAACCTGGCAGTTAGGAAGCGCGGCCGGATGAAGCCTCATTCGGCCAAATCTGCTTATCGCCGCGCATGAGCCGATTGCTCTCGTCCAAGCTAGGCATGATCGCCAGAGCTTCTTTGGCCGAATGGAAGGTCGCTATGGTCGTGGCGTTGCCATCAACCACGCGCTGCAATCGATAGGCTTCCCGATACGGGCTTTCTTCGTCCACCAATTGTTCCCCCGAACGGGGATCGCTTTAGCAAACGTTCATGAAGCTTTGATGAGACGGTGAAATTTCAAACTGAGACACTACCCGGGTATGATGCATGTTGCGGACGCCTTCGCGTCGAGTTACGATCAGGATTTCCCTGAACTCTCCAAGGCGTTCAACGTGGCGAGTCCGGGGTTTCGCAAGGCGAGCGAGCGCAACGGCGAGTCGACTAGCCGATAAGGCCGCCCAACGTCTTGCCTTTGGTCCCGCTGGATCCACGAGCAAGCAAAAACGCGGCGACGGCGATGCCGACGACGCTCACCATCAAGGTGATGACTGCAAGCGCTGCGACGTCTCCCTTGAGGCCCGCCTTCATCGACGACAGGATATAGATCGGAAAGGTCGACGAGCCTGGCCGCTGAACGAACAACGAGATGATCACGTCGTCGAATGAGAACGTGAAGGATAGCAGCATGCCGGCGAGCACAGCCGGAAACATCATCGGCAGCGTCACGTCGATGAAGGCGCGCCATGGCCTTGCACCGAGGTCGCCAGCGGCCTGCTCCAGCGTTTCGCCCACCCCTTCGGCGCGCGCCTTCACCACCAGCGCCACCACCGCCATGTTGAACAGGGAATGTCCCACCGCAAGCCGGGCCAGGCCATTGAAAAGGCCGATGCGATCGAGCCAGATCATCTGCCCGATGGCGGAGACCAATTCCGGAATGCACAGAATGACGAAGATCAGTGCCAGATAAGGGCTCGTCCACACACCCTTGCGGCGAGCCAATGCAATGCCGGCCAACACGCCAAGGGCCACGGCAATAAGAGAATTGAGGATGGCGATACGCAACGACACCCACAGCGCGCCGACGGCGCGCGGATTGCCGATCGCTTCCGCGTACCAGTGCGCCGACCATTCCGTCCAGACGTAGAGGTTGCGGCCGCCGTTGAAACTGTAAACGACAATCACGAAGATCGGCAGGAACAGGAACAGGAACACCACCCCCAGCCAGACTTGAAGCAGCAGACGGCCATAGCTCGGCGCTGGGCGGTTGGCGGGCAAGGTCATAGGGCTGGTCCCCTGAGATAGCGAGCCGTTGCCCGCGCCACCCAGAACAGCACGCCCGCCGCCAGTACGATGAGCGACAGGAGCACGATCAGCAGCACTGCCATTGCGGCGCCAAGCGGCAGGTTATGCGACGCGAGGGTCTGAGTCGCGACCAGATTGCCGACCATCAGGCCCTTGGTACCGCCGAGGATGGTCGGTACGACATAGTCTCCTGCGGCGAGGATGAAGCTGAGTAGCAAGCCGCCGAAGAGGCCGGGCGTGGCAAGCGGAAGCGTCACGGCCAAGAAGGTCCTGACCGGACCCGCGCCGAGATCCATGCTCGCCCTGAGAAGCGAGGGATCGATCTTCTCAAGCGCCACATAGACAGGAAGGATCATCACGGGCAGGTAGTTGTAGACGATACCGAGTTGCACTGCGGAATTGGTGTCGAGCATCAGCAGCGGCCCGCTGATCAGTCCGCTGCCTTTCAGGATGTGAGCAAGCGTCCCGTCAGGAGCAAGAATGATGCGCCAGGCAAAGGTCCTGAGTAGGAAGCTCGTCCAGTAGGGCAGGATCAGCAGGAAGACCAGCAGCGAACGCCAGCGCGACGGCACATGCAGCGCCAGCGCATAGGCCGCGGGAAAGCCAAGCAGGGCGCAAAGGAGCGTCCCCGTTCCCGCGGTGCGCATCGTGATGCCGAAGACGCGAAAAAAGATCTCGCTCAACGATTCGGCGTAGTTGTTGAACGACAGTGTGTCGAGCGCCACGGGACCGGCGGCGTTGTCGGCCGGCACGGTGCCGAAGCTATAGACGATGATCCAGGCCAGCGGGATGACGAAGAAGAAGGTCCACCAGGCAAGTGCGGGCCATGCCATGATCCAGCGCGGCACCAGGGAGCTACGTCGGCGCAGCGGTGCCGCGACGAGGGTCATTGAACCCCTCCCATGCCGGGCTTGGCCTGCAGGTCCTCATAGGGATACATGGTGAAGAACGGCACCTCCCAATGCGCCCAGATCTCTGCCCCCGACGGCAGGATTTCAGCGCCACGCCGGGGCATGCGCGCCATGAACTCGCGTCCGCCATCGAGCATGAGGATGAATTCGAGCGTGTCGCCAAGCATCACGCTGGCCGCAACCGTTGCCCGCAACCGATTGGCCGAAGCCTTCGGCTCGTCCATCGAGAGCATGACGTTTTCCGGCCGCACGGCGCCAAGCACCTGTGCGTTGCGCGGCAAATCGCCGACGATCCGGCCAGCGGTCAGGTTTGCGCCGCCTTCCCTGCGCATGGTGGTCGTGGAGTCGACCCTTGTTCCCGCGAGGAAGTTCTGGGTGCCGATGAAACTGGCAACGAAAGCCGTCGACGGCATGTCGTAAAGCTCGGTCGGACCGCCGAGCTGCTCGATCCTGCCATGTCGCATCACCGCGATCTGATCGGACATCGCCAGTGCTTCCTCCTGATCGTGGGTCACGAACACGAAGGTCAGCCCGAGTTGGCGCTGCAGCAGCTTGAGCTCGACCTGCATCTGCTGCCGCAACTTGCGATCGAGGGCGCCGAGCGGTTCGTCGAGAAGGAGGACGGAAGGGCGTTTGACGATGGCGCGCGCCAGCGCGACCCGTTGCTGCTGACCGCCGGAGAGCTGGGTTGGCCGCCGCTCGGCGTAGGACAGCATCTCGACCATATCGAGAGCTTCCCGCACGCGCCGCCGCCTCTCGTCGAGCGCGACACCGTCCCGGCGCAACCCGTAGGCCACGTTCTCAGCAACATTCATATGCGGGAACAGGGCGTAGTTCTGAAACACGGTGTTCACGTCGCGGGAATAAGGCGGCAGCAGCGTGACGTCCTTGCCACCGATCCGCACGGTTCCGTAGTCCGGCAATTCGAAGCCGCCGATCATGCGAAGGATGGTCGACTTGCCGGCTCCGGAAGAACCGAGCAGGGAAATGAAGGAGCCGTTCTGGATCTTGAGGGAGACGTCGTCCACGGCTCTGAACGTGCCGTAGAGTTTGGTCACTTGGTCGATTTCAATGTCTGCCGACATCGGTTGCGCTCTTTCCACAATAGAAGCGCCGGGCTGCAGCCCGGCGCCATTGTCTCGCCTTCGACGCTCTATTGAGCTGCCGCTGCCTTGAACTTAGTGAGAATGGCGACGCGCCGGTTGTACGTCTCGTTGCGTTGAGTGCGCTCGCCACGAGCCAAGGCTTCCGGTGGCATAAAGATCAGCGGATCCGCGGCAACCTTAGGATCGAGATGCGCCTCGCTGCCGGCAACCGGCGACAGGAAGCCGGTGTAAGCGGTCTCCTTTGCCGCGACGGCCGGGTCGAGAATGAAGTTGATCCAGGAATGCGCCGCCTTCAGGCTCTTGCCGCCGACCGGCAGGTGGTAACTGTCCAGCCACAGCTCGGACTTGGGCTCCGGATAGACGAACACCAGGTTCTCGTTCTTGGAGGCATCGATTGCCTGCTTGGCATTGCCGTTCCAGCATTGGGCCAGAATGACCGATCCCGATGCCACGTCCTGTACCGGGTAGGAGTTGAAGCTCTTGATGTGCTTGGCCAGCACTTCGACCATGGCCTCGGCGTCCTTCAAGGCGGATTCCTCGGTCGTGTTCCACGAAAGGCCCTTCGACCAGATAATCGGCGCGGCGGCCAGTGGGTCGTCGAGCAGCGAGGTCCGGCCGCTCGCCTCGTTCTGGATTGCGTCCAGGAAGTCGCCCCAGGTCTTCATCCGTCGCGTGATCACCGTCTTGTCGTAGATGAAGCCCTGCGATCCGCCGCTCTTCGGAACGGTGTAGAGATTGTCCGGATCATAGGGCGGATTGGCGTAGCTTGGCAGGATGTTCTTGATGTTGGGGATCAATGATTTGTCGAGCTTCTGGATCAGGCCCTTGTCGATCAGGAGCTTGATCATGAAGTCGGTGTTCATGCCGACGTCGTAGCCGCTGTTGCCCTGCGACAGCTGCAACTTGGAAAACATCTCCTCGTTGCTGGCGTAATTGTCGTAGACGAACTTGGAGCTGTTCGCCTTCTCCCATTCTTCGATATTCGCCGGGTTGATATAGTCGGCCCAACCCATCACGCTGAGCTGGGATTCGACGCCCTCGGCTCGAGCGGTGCCAAAACGCGCCATCGAGGCGAAGGCCACCGAGCTCGACGCCAGGCCAAGGAATTTTCTGCGGTTCATGCCGATTAGCGGACGATGCGGCAGGATCATTTTGCGGTCTCCCATTCTCAAGCCAAAGTGTCGTTTTCCGATTGCTGCGCCAGCCTTTTGAAGGGAGTTGCAACTTCCTTCATCAGGGCGCTTTGCGCACCCGGCTTCAAGGCGCCGGGGACAATGTCAGCAATATGTGTTCACCCAAACAGTCGTCCTGAAGCACCTCAGAACCGAGGAACCGGCAGGCCTTAGTCGTCGCCAGTTTCACTCTCCCAGATCAAGGCACGGCGCGACATATGGGTTCACGTCCGAGCGGCTTGTCCTGACGGTATCAGGCTACGACGATCGCCAATTTGTATACGCATCTGAAATTTTGGATACATTACCATGCAGAAAGTTTTTTTACAACAGGGAATTTCTTTGCTTGGTTGCGGGGGGGCGCCACCGGCACACCGTGCGGCAGCATACGCGTTCTCATCCTTGAAATGTTTGGGAACGATCGAATTTGTTGCAGTTAGACGCAAGAATGTTATACGCGCAACATCGACTGAGGCATGGGCCGCCTCCGTTGAATCTTGATCGCCGCCCGGCTATCGATGATCGGGAGTGTTGAACTCGATCGATCAACTGCACGACCCGCGCGCGGCGTCGGAACAACCGAGAAGACCAGCAGATGTCACGCAAGGCGGATCGTCATCGACAGATCCTCACGGAGTTGAGCGTCCGCCCGGCGATACGTGCCTCGGAGATTGCCGAACGGCTTGACGTCCATGTTCAGACTATTCGGCGCGACCTCGATGAACTGCACGAAGAGGGCAAGATCAACCGGACCTATGGCGGCGCCTTCCCGATTCCGATGGGGTTCGAAGCAAGTCTGGCCGAGCGCGATCAATTGTTGGTGGAGGAGCGCAGCCGCATAGCGCAATACGCAGCCTCGATGATTGAACCGGGCGATGTCGTCATGGTCGACGCCGGCTCGACGACGACGCGCTTCGCGCGTCATCTGGCCATGCGCGGCGTGCATGTGCGCATCATCACCAACAACTGGAACCTGGTGACCGCCGTCGGCGCGACATCGCAGTTGAGCCTCATCCTATGTCCTGGAGTTTATTCCCACGCTCAAGGCGGCGTATCAGGGTCGGAAACCACTGAATTTCTTACGAATTTTCGCGCCGACAAGTTTGTTTTCAGCGGCACCGGCGTGGCCGACGGCGGCGTCTACGAGATTGATCCCGACTTTGCCTGGGTGAAGAAATCGATGATCGCGAACGCCAAGACCCGGATGCTCCTGTGCGATCATCAGAAGTTCGGTCGCGCGGCAATGACGCGAGTCTGCGGGTTCGATGTCGTGGACCATCTCATAACGGATGAGGCTTCCGATGCGGCCCTGCCCGTGGAGATTGCGCGCGCAGGGGTTCGCGTGCATATGGTTTGACATTCCAACGTCTCCCAGACGCGTCGGTGGCCTGATGCGGCGTGCCCCGTGGCCGTGCGCGAGCCGGTCAGGGCATGGTGGCGGCTATTCCCCTTCTTGACCCTGCCGCGGCGTGATCATTCGGGCCTGCCGCGGCAGGACCGGTTAGGCGACGTCTGGAAACCTCTGCAGAAACGGCGGCTTCGAAAACGGCACAGCCGGGCGACGTCCCGCCGGCGAAGGAGGCCCATGCGGGGACCGGTGGCCAGGTCGGCCCCGCCCGCGCAAGCGCCCGCGAATGGCTCCAGCATAATATGGGCGACTAGCGCGCAAAATGTATCACTTCAAACAAATCTGGTTGCGTAAGAAACATCGCGATGCTATGCGGGCCATGGAGTGGATGGCGCGACTGTCAAAGGCCGCGGCGAAGGTCGTTATCCTAGCCATTGCATGCGGGCTCGTGTCGGGCGCAGCAGACTTTCGACCCTAGTTGATGCGCGGCTTTCGTGGCTTGGCCGACTATTTGTTTGCCGGCGGCGACCTCTGATCGCCTTCGTGACTCTGGCAGCGATCGGCTCACGCGCCGCTCCCGACACTGCATGTGGTTTGACCTACTGGAGATTTCACCATGTCCCGATTTATTTTCATGTTGACGCAGAACGACGTCACGGTTCCGGACGCGCGCGCCGTTTTCGAAGAAGTTGCCGACCTTCCAATTCCATTCGTCGGCTTCAAGGATATTGGATTGCCCGTGCCCGAGCTGAAGGCGCTCGCGGAGAGCATTCGGTCAAACGGCCCGGAGGTCATGCTGGAAGTCGTCAGCCAGACGAAGGACGATGAACTTCGTTCCATTCGCGCGGGCTTGGAGATCGGCGTTGACTACATCCTCGGCGGCACACATGCCTACGAGGCCACAGAGATACTTGCCGGCAGCGGCATCAAGTATATGCCTTTTCCCGGAACGATCGTGGGCCATCCCAGCAAGTTGACAGGCGAGCCTGAGGAGATCGTGGCGAGTGCGCGCGCGCTCTGCGCAAGAGAGGGCGTTGCCGGCCTCGATCTGCTGGCCTATCGCTTCAATGGCGATGTGGAGACCCTGATAACCGACGTGGTTGCCGGTGTCGACCTCCCTCTGATAGTAGCCGGGAGCATTGCGAGCGTCGAGCAGATCAGAACCGTATCCGGTCTCGGGGCTTGGGGTTTCACCGTCGGCGGTGCCGTTTTCGAAAGGGCTTTCGCCGGGGAAAGGACACTGCGCGGACAGCTTCAGACCATTCTGGACGCCGCCGGCAAGACCATGGCAGGTGAACCGCATCGGTCGGGGTCGCTCAGTGGGGCCCACGGAGACGCCGGATTTCTCTGACGCGACGTCCGCCTGAAGGCGGGCGACATTGCGGCCTGCCTTGGCGTCCGGTCCCACAAATGCCAAAAGCCGCATGAGCGTGCGACTGCCGATATCCATCACCTCGGTCGAAGTCCCGTGTTGTCGTTTGTCGGACGGAGGAACTGTTCAGGCATGTCGATTGGACAAGACAAGGTCTACGATCTTTTCGTGATCGGTGGCGGCATCAACGGCGCGGCAATCGCATGCGATGCCGCCAGTCGCGAACTGAGCGTAGCGCTGGCCGAGATGCAAGATTTCGCGCAAGGCACTTCGTCCCGTTCGTCCAAGCTGGCGCATGGCGGACTTCGTTATCTGGAGACCTTTGATTTCAGGCTGGTGCGCGAAGCGCTCCGCGAACGGGAAATCCTGATGGCAAAGGCTCCTCACCTGGTGCGGCCGCTTCGCTTCGTCCTTCCCCACGTGGCATCGCAGAGGCCTCGCTGGATGATCAGGCTTGGCTTGTTCTTCTACGACTATCTCGCGCGCCGCCGCGTGTTGAAGCGCTCTCAGCTGGTGAATTTGCGCCAGCACATGGTCGGAACAGCGCTGAAGGATGACTACCGCCACGCGTTCGCCTACTCCGACTGCCGAGCGGATGACGCGCGACTGGTCATAGCGAATCTGCTGGGGGCGCAGCGGCATGGGGCAAAAATCCTGGCCCGCCATCGGTTCACCACTGCCCGGCGTGAGAACGGGCTATGGCGCGTCGAAGTCCGCGACCCGGACGGCGTCGCACAAGTCGTCTCGGCAAGAGCTCTGGTCAATGCCGGTGGTCCTTGGGTCATCGATGTCGCCGGCAAGGTTGAAGGCATTCAAACCGCAAGGAAGCTGCGCATGGTGCGCGGCAGCCACCTTGTCGTTCCGCGCCAGTGGGCCGGTGAGCACGGCTACTTTCTACAGACGAGCGACCGCCGGCTGATCGAAGCGCTGCCCTATGAGGGCGATTTTACCCTGATTGGAACGACCGATGAGCCTTGGGAAGACGACCCTGCGAAGGTTGCTATTTCCGAGAAGGAAATCGACTACCTCCTAGGCGAGGTGAACGCTTTCCTGAAGCGGCCGGTGCGACGCACGGACATTGTATGGACCTTCTCCGGCATAAGGCCGTTGTTCGAAGTGGGCGCAACACGTGACGGGGACCTGTCAACCCTCACGCGCGACTATTCCTTCGAGGTCGACAAGCCGCACGGGGAGGCGCCCGCCCTTACGATTTTCGGCGGAAAGCTAACCACGCATCGCCGCTTAGCGGAGCATGCGATGCGAGAACTCGCGACAATCATGCGCTGGCCCAGGACGTGTGTGACGGCGGCCGAGGTCCTCCCTGGAGGCGAGTTGGGGGTCGGGGGTCTCGCCGGTTTCAGAGCCGGCTTTCGATCGCGCCACGCATGGTTGGATGAGCAACAGGCAAATCGATACGTGCAAACCTATGGCAGGCGTGCCGACGATCTGCTCGCAGGCTGCACCCGCCTTGCCGATTTGGGGCGTCATTTCGGTGGCGATCTCTATGAACGGGAGGTCAGGTTCCTGATGGAGACGGAGTGGGCGGTCGCCGCCGAAGACGTACTCTGGCGCCGCACGAAACTCGGTCTCCGCCTTTCGCACGACGAAATCCGGCAGTTGGATGCCTTCATGGCGCACCCCGGGTGAGGTCACGTCAAGCCGTGCCAGCGCTGCTCTATGTCCGGCGCGAGACTGTCAGAAAATTGGATAATGTATACCAATTGTTGCCGACCCCCCTTTTTTCGCATTGAAAACCGGGGTATGGTAGTGAGTTGGACGCTCATAGTATCCAATTTCACATGGCATTCGAGGCAGGATCACAACGGTTTGGTCATGGGTACGCATTATGACGTGGTGATCATCGGCGGCGGAGTGGTCGGCAGTTCTATAGCTTATTTTCTGTCGGCTAATCCGGATTTTGACGGCAGCATCGCGGTGATCGAGCGAGATCCCTACTACACCGCCTCTTCCTCATCATTGTCGACCAGCGCCATACGTCAACAGTTCGGCACGCCGCCGAACATCGCAATGTCGAAGTTCAGCCTCGACTTCCTGCGCGAAGTGGGCACGCGACTTGCCATCGACGGCGAGCCGGCGGACATCGGACTTCACCAGCCTGGCTATCTTGTGCTGACGACCCCCGAGCGGGCCGAAGCGCAGCACGCCAAGAACCGCGTTCAGCGCGACATGGGCGTCGAAATCGAGCTGATCGAGCAGGCCGATCTGGCGCGACTCTTTCCCTGGCTGAACGCGGACGACCTCGCGCTCGGCTCATTCGGCCGAGGCTGCGAGGGCTGGTTCGACGGACCGGGCCTGATGCAGGCGTTCAAACGAAAGGCGCGCGTCCAGAAGGTCGAGTATATTGCGGCGACTGTGACCGGGCTGGCCATGGCTGCTCGCAACAAGGTCGGCGAGGTGGTGCTGGATGATGGCCAACGCCTCTCGGCCGGCACGGTCATCAATGCAGCCGGACCGTGGAGCGCGGGCATCGCACGGCTGGCGGGGACCGATCTGCCGGTCGTCCCGAGCAAGCGATGCGTCTTCGTCTTCGAAACCCCGGCACGGATCGAGAACTGCCCATTCGTCTTCGATACCAGCGGCTTCTGGTTGCGGCCGGAAGGCCAGCTCTTCCTGTGCGGCGTTCCGCCCGTGCAAGAGAATGATCCTGACGATTTTAGCCTGGAAGTGGACTACGACCTGTTCAACGAGGTGATCTGGCCGGCGCTGGCCCATCGGGTGCCCGGCTTCGAACAATTGCGCATGCTCCGCGCCTGGGCAGGCCTCTATGAATACAATACCTTCGACCATAGCGGCATCATAGGATGTCACCCGGAAATACCGAACTTCGTGCTGGCCACAGGCTTCAGCGGTCACGGCATGATGCATGCGGCGGCGACAGGCTCAGGCGTGAGCGATCTGATTGTCTACGGGCAATACCGCTCCATCGATCTTTCGGCCTTCCGCTACGAGCGTATCGCAGGCAACCAGCCTATCCAGGAACATGTCTACTGAAGCGGAACCAACGGCCCACGGCATCGGAGTGACAACAACCTGTGAGCGATGCTATGTGTCCGTTTCCTAAATCAAAATCGCGTCGCTAGCAAACAAAGCGCCGCCCCCTTAGGCTGATCCATGCTCGTACAGAAGAAAACCATATCGGCCCAGGTCGCCGACGCTATCAGGCAGAAAATCCTGATCGGTGAATTCGAGGCCAATGCCCAACTGCGGCAGGAGCATCTTGCCACCGAGTTCGGTGTAAGCCGGATACCGGTGCGCGAGGCGCTGCACCAGCTTCATTCGGAAGGGTTCGTCACGTTGGTCTCGCACAAAGGTGCCGTCGTATCCTCGATCTCGCTCGACGAGATCCTCGAGCTGTTTGAATTGCGGGCTCGGATCGAGACGTGGCTGCTTGCCCTTGCCATCCCAAGGATGGCCGATGCCGACTTCGCGCTCGCCCGGGAAACGGCAAGACAACATCAGGAGCAGGGCAAGGCTGGCGAGTACTCCAACCAGCTGAACTGGAACTTCCACGCCGCGCTTTACGCGCCGTCCGGCCGCAAGGCGACGATCGAACTGGTGGGACGCATCTACCAGCAGTTGGAGCGCTATACCCGCATGATGGTGTCGCTCACCGAGATCCAGATTCAGTCCGATCGCGATCACTGGCAACTCATTGAGCTGTGCGAAGCCAAGGATACGTTGCGCGCCGTCAGCCTTCTGGAGACGCACATCATCACCAGCGGCAAGTTCCTGGTCGACAGGCTTCAGGAACTGCGCGGCAGCTGACCGCATGCCGCGTTGCAACCAGCGACAAGAGCCCAAGGCAAAAATGCCGTGGAGCGGGGTTCGGTCGCTCATCTTCGCCGAGCCTTGATGGCGCAGGCTCACAGCCGACCGTCAGCCCGCTGAGTTCGATTGCTCCCATCGTCCCTCTCCTCGGGCCTTCGGCTCGCCCCTATGCTACCCCGTTCCGAGTTTTGCCGATCTGCTTTTTGCTGCGGAGACGGCCTGATGGATCAGCGAAGTCAATCCGCTGCCGGGGCGTGTAAGGACATCGAGCGCGGCAGCGGTTGTCCCGTTCGGACTGGTAACCTGCCTCCTCAAGGTTGCCGGAGGCTCAGGGCTTTCCATGACCAGCTTCGCGGCCCCATAGACGGTCTGTTTGGCAAGCTGCAGAGCAAGTTCCTCGTCAAGGCCGACGCCTCTTGCCGCCTGGGACAGAGCCTCGATAAAGAGAAACAGGTATGCCGGGCCGGACCCCGAAACGGCAGTAACGGCGTCCATCAGGTTCTCGTCGTCTATGAAGACGACCTTGCCAATGGCCGACAGAAGTTCCTGCGCGACCGCGCGGTGATGGGCAGAGGCGTTCGAGCCCGAACAGCAGACCATCATCCCCTCGCCAATCGAGGCCGGCGTGTTCGGCATGCAGCGGATGACGGCAAAGGGACCTCCCGCCCGGCCTTCCAAGGTGGCGATGCCGATCCCGGCCGCTACAGAGACAATCAATCCGGATGGGGCCAGGAGACGGGATGCGTAAAGCGCGGCCACGTCGCCGACCGTCTGGGGTTTCGTTGCAATGACGACAACGTCCGCCGCCGAGCCTGACGGCAACTGATCGGCGTCGGCATAGACCTCCGCACCAATCTTGGCGGCCCTTTCGCGCAGAGCATCCACGGGCTCAACCACCGAGAAAGTGTGCTGTGCCTTCGCAGAACATCGCTGCAGAATCGCCGGCTCCACCACCGCTGGGGTGTGTTGGGGATCCGCAAGCCATCGGCTGAGCATTGCGAAGCCCATATTGCCAGCACCCACGAGAACGATGTGTGCCATAGGCTTCTCCTCTTTCAAAACTGGCCTAACCCGGGCTCTCGTTAGTCGCTGAGGACCGAGACCAGGACACGTTCAGGGCGAAGCTACTGGCCGGAACGCACTGCACTCTCGGCAGATGGAAGCGCTTCCCGAGACCAAATCGCCGCGGCGACGTGGATCTTGCGGGAGCGCTGATCCATCAGGTGTCGCTACCGTTCTGCTCAGGCCTTTTTTCGTCTCCAAACAAATCCCAGGTCCGCCAAGACATGGATGCACGTCTCGCATATAATATGCGCAACTGCAATATCGTATCCATAAATGCAGCTCATCGATCCGACCTCTGACTTGCGAGGGGGTTGACGTTTCGACCTGGAGGAATGGCTTCTGAGGTATCCAGTCGGCCAACTTCGCCAAGTGGAGTGATGAGGCGCGACGCTGAATGCCGCCACCTGCCGCTGTCTATGCCGGGCGATTTTCCCATCACGGAACTCCCTTCGACCGGACCAAATCTCAGCGGATCCTGAACGCCCCTCACCGGCGGGATTTGGGTCGACTTCCGCATTCATGGGCGCCCACGGCGCGCGCATAACGGGCAGTTGTCAGGGGAGAGAGGTCGGGAGACATATTTTCTTGCAATAACGTATACAAAATGTAATGATAATATACAGTCTCGCCTGCAAGGGACGAGGCCCTATCAGGAATGGATAATGTCTCCTAGGGATATCGCAGACGCAGGCAATGCAGTTCACGATGTGGCGATCGTGGGCGCGGGCATAGTCGGTTGCGCGACCGCAAGGGAGCTTGCAAATGCGGGCTATGACGTCGTCCTGATTGACCGCGGCGACTTCGGCGCCGCCACGTCATCCCGGTCAAGCCGCAACCTCTATTGCGGGCTTTCCTATCTGAAGCCTGACTATCCCCTGTGGCAGATGCTTTTCAGGCCCATGGATGTCGCTCGACGTCTGCACCTGTGCTGGGTTGTCATGCGTTGCCGGGCCGAAATGGTCAGGGATATGCCCGAACGGCTCGAAAAGCTGCCCTACTATTTTCCCTATCGCAGCAACCAGAAGTATCCGGCATGGTTGATCGATCTTGGCTTCCGGGTGCTGACGATGTTTTCGGACAACGTCCCCCTCGCCTATCGCCGAATTCCCATAGCTGAGGCGAAGCAGAAGAGCGGCCTCGTTGCCCAACTCGCATCTGGACTGCACTCGGTCGGCTATCTTGAGGAATACCAATACCATTCGGCCGAGCGGATTTGCGTCGAGACGGCACTCGAAGCGGAAAGATGCGGCGCGGCGCTGCGCACCTACACGGCGGTGGAGGATATCGCCCGCGACGGCGATGGCTGGAAGCTGACCATGGAAGACAGATCGCCCGAAAGGCATGGCGCCTCTCAAATTCGGGCGAAAGTGGTGGTCAATGCGACGGGACCCTGGATCGATCGGCTGCTGCCGTCAACGCAGAGCCTCGAACGGCACGTCACGCCATTGAAGGGCGTAAATCTCCTGGTCAAGCTCCCCGAAGAATACCGGGGGCAAGGGCTGCAGACGTTCTCCAGCAAAGCTGAGGGACTGGGGCTCTATTTCATGCCTTGGGGAGACCATCACTTCATCGGCCCAACCGAAACGCTGGTCACTGACGATCCGGATTCGGTGAGGGTTACGCCGGAAGAGATTGACTACCTGCTGCGTGAAGCCAACGCGATATTTCCCAGCCTCAATCTGACAACCAATGACGTGATCCATGGATGGTGTGGCGTTCGTCCGTGGTCGACGGATGCCGACGGAAAACCGTTCGCGCCGGTGCGCGTGAGGGAACGAAAAGAGCAGCCCGGCGTCTTCTCCGTCACCGGCGCGACGATCATGGTCAACCGTCACGCGGCCCGCCTCGTTCGCGGGGCGATTTCCCAACGAATTCGGCCGAGCCGCACGCCGCTTCCCGATGCCTCCATGCGCCGCCGCGGCAGGACGTTTGGGAATCTCGATATCAGCGAGGGCCTGGTGTCAGAGATCGTGCGCACCGAGCACGTTGTCAGTCTGAGCGACCTTGTGCGACGTCGACTGCCTCACGGATGGGAGCCCGATCTCGGTCTGTCCGTCATTGAAAAGGTCTCCAGATATGCCGCGCAGGTGCTGTCATGGACAGAAGAACGGCGCCAGGCGGAATGTCAGGCCTATCGGGAGGAATGCGCGGAGCATTTCATGCCCGTTGCCAATCGACATCTGAAAGTAATGGAGAAGGAGGGTCTCGACTAAGCCGCAAGCCAACTGCGTTCGACAGAAGCAGTTGGAAAGTAGTGGAAAGCTCGAAATGAAAAAAGCGCTCATTTCAGCCGTGACAAATATACGCATATATATCGACTGGAATGAAGAAATACCATGGCAATTCAAGAGAATTGACTGTGGTCTCTAGAGTAAAACCCCATAAAGAGGAGAACAACAATGGGTGACCATTCGAATAACAGCCACATCGATCGTTTGGCCGAGGAGGCCCGCAAGGGTCGGCTGACGCGCCGCGATTTCATGCACTACAGCATCGCCGCCGGTCTCGCCGTCACGACGGCCTCCGGCCTATGGACGAAAGCGGCAGCGGCCGAGCCGAAAAAGGGCGGCACGCTCAAATACGCCACCCATGATTCCAACACGGGCGACTCCCACGACCCCGCGACGTGGAACTCGCGCCAGACAATCTTCCTGGGTCCGACCTATCGCAGCTATCTCACCCAGGTGAATGCCGACGGCACTCTCGGCCCCGATCTCGCCATTTCCTGGGAGGCCAACAAGGATGCCACGGAGTGGACCTTCAAGCTGCATCCCAAGGCTTCATTCCATAGCGGCAAGCCGGTTACAGCGGACGACGTTATTGCGTCGATCAACCATCACATCGGCGAGAAGTCGACCTCCGGCGCCAAGGCCGTCTTGTCCTCGATCAAGGAGGTCACCAAGGATGGTGACCACACTGTCGTCTTCAAACTGTCGAGCGGCAACGCCGACATGCCTTGGATCATGACCGACTATCACATCGCGATTTGTCCGGCCAACTCGGACGGCTCTCTCAATTGGCAATCGGGCGACGGGTCGGGTCCTTACCACCTGAAGGAAAACGAGTGGGGCGTGCGCCAGAGCCTGGTCCGCCATGAAGGATGGCATGGAACCGGCGCCTATTTCGACGGCGTTGAGCAAATATCGATCAACGATCCGAACGCACGCCAGACCGCCATCGTCACGGGCGACGTCGACGCTGTGTCCGTGATCGAAGCCAAGGCCATGGGCATGCTCAAGCGTGACCAGAATATCATCATCGAAAACGTGCCGTCCGGTCAGACCGTAACCTATCCGATGCATTGCGATACCGATCCATTCAAAAACCGTGACGTCCGCAACGCCCTGAAACTGGCCATCAATCGCAAGGAGCTGGTCGAAAAGATTGCCTTCGGCACCGCAACCATTGGCAACGACTTCCATATTTCGCCGGTCCAGCCCTATTGGCCGAGCGATATCCCGCAACGCGAGTATGATCCGGACCAGGCAAAGTCCCTGCTCAAGAAGGCAGGCGCCGAGGGGCTGACGGTAAGCCTCAGCACATGTGACTCGATCGGGACGGGTGCCGTTGACGCCGCGGTGCTCTTCGCCGAGAACGCCAAGCGCGCGGGGATCAACATCAAGGTCGTGCGGGAACCGAACGACGGATACTATGCCAATGTCTGGCTGAAGAAGCCGTTCGTCATGTGCAACTGGGGCGCGCGCCCCACGCCAGACATGATGTTCACAACGGCCTATGGAGCAGGTGCGCCATGGAATGAAAGCCGGTGGCAGAATGAGCGTTTCAATGCCCTGCTTGCACAGGCCAAATCCGAGCTGAACGAGAAGTTGCGCGCAGAGCAGTATCATGAAATGGCGATGATCGCGCGCGACGACGGCGGCACGATCCTGCCGATGTTCTACAACTTCGTCTATGCGCGTCGAAGCAATCTCCAGCGCGGAGAAAAGATCGGCGCCAGTTGGGAGATGGACGGCGGCCGCGCTTCGAGCCGCTGGTGGATGGCATAACCGAAAGGTCGTTCAAGGGTCGGCGCGGCAAACGCGGCGTCCCTTGAACCGCTATCGCCCTGAACGCCTTCAACGATGCCTCGACCTAGTCCGTCTTCTGACGAAATTCAGCGCAAGAGGATTGCGATGAACGACCTTACGCAACTCATTTTGAAACGACTGGTCTTCGGGGCTTTGACGTTGCTTTTCGTTTCCCTTCTCATTTTCTTTGCGGTCGAGTTGCTGCCGGGCGATATCGCGCAGGCCATTTTGGGCCAGACCGCTACGCCCGAGACCTTGGCGGCATTGCGTGAGCAGCTTGGTTTGAACACGCCTGCCTTGGTGCGATATTTCCTGTGGCTGGGGGGCGCCCTGCACGGTGATTTCGGCACGTCGCTTGCCTCGGGAACGCCGGTGAGCGAGGCGATCGGGCCAAGGTTGATAAATACATTGTCCCTGGCGGCCTATGCCGCAGTGATCGCTGTGCCGGTGGCAATCTCGCTTGGGATCGTCGTTGCGCTGCTGCGCAATACGATGTTTGACCGGATTGCCAATGTCTTGACGCTGACGTCTATTTCGTCGCCGGAGTTCTTCCTCGGCTACATCCTCATTTTCTTCCTTTCGATAAAGATCCGCGCCTTTCCGGCACTTTCCAACCTCACTCCAGGCATGTCCTTTGGAGAGTACCTGGACCGCGGCTTCCTGCCGGCGCTTACCCTGGTTCTGGTCGTCATCGCTCACATGATGCGCATGACCAGGGCGGCGATCATAAACCTGCTCGCCTTGCCCTACATCGAAATGGCAAAGATCAAGGGAATGCCAGCCTGGAAGGTTATCGTCCATCATGCCCTCCCCAACGCCTGGGCGCCGATCATAAGCGTGGTGGCACTCAACCTGGCTTACCTCATTACAGGCGTGGTGCTTGTTGAGGTCGTCTTTGTCTATCCTGGCATCGGGCAGCTTCTGGTTGACGCTGTCGCCAAGCGCGATTTTCCCGTCGTCCAGGCGTGCTGTTTGATATTCGCCGCCACCTTCATCGGCCTGAACCTGGCAGCCGATGTCGGTGCCATCCTCACGAACCCGCGGCTGCGGTTCCAAAAATAGTGGTGATGGGGATGGGTTTACTATCGATTGGATATTTACTGGCGCTGGCCGGAGTCTGTGCCTGGGCGGCCTTTGCCAAGCGCTGGCGGGATCTCTCTTTGTTTGGCTTTGTCGCGGCGGCTTCGTTGCTCGTATGGGCTGTCTTCGGGGCCACGCCGCTTCAGGTCATCACCGTCTGCGCAGCGATTTTGCTTGCCTTGGCGTTGGTGTCTTATCTTTTTCGCCGGCTTCTGGTTCTGGTGCTGCCATGGCAATTGTCGCAAGCTTTCGGCAAGGCACCGGTTACCGCAATATTCGGGATTATCATCATTCTTGTTTTCGCGGCATGCGCCATCTTCGCTCCAATCGTCGCTCCGTTCGGCGAGGCTGATATCGTTTCCGCATCATTTGCCCCTCCTGACGCTCAGATGCTGCTTGGCGCCGATCAGTTGGGGCGCGATATTCTGAGCCGCATCATCTTTGGTGCTCGAACCAGTGTCGGATTGGCTCTCATCGCAACGATCCTGGCCTTTAGCGCTGGCTCCCTCACCGGGCTTCTGGCTGCGACATATGGTGGATGGCCCGACCAGATATTGAGTCGGATCGCGGACACCATAATGTCGGTTCCTTCGCTTATTTTTTCGCTCCTGATGCTTTCCATATTCGGCACCGATTTGTCGGTGATCGTCGTGGTCGTCGCTGTCATTTATTCACCGCGCGTCTACCGGCTTACCCGCGCGGTGGCGGGCAACGTTGTGGTCATGGACTATATTGAAGCTGCCAAGCTGCGCGGTGAAGGCACCTGGTATTTGATCAGGCGAGAGATTCTGCCGAACGCCCTGGCTCCCCTGATCGCCGAATTCGGCCTCGAGTTCTGCTTTGTGTTCCTTTTGATCGCTGGACTATCGTTCTTGGGGTTGGGGGTGCAGCCACCCACTGCTGATTGGGGCTCAATGGTGAGAGAGAACGCCACCCTGATTTCCTTCGGCGATTACACCCCATTGATTCCGGCTGGTGCGATCGCGCTCCTCACGGTTGCAGTGAACTTCGTCATCGACTGGATGCTCCATCGATCCTCCGGACTTAAGGACTGACCGATGGTCGATCGAACAAATGTGCTGCTGGAAATCCGCGATCTCAAGATAGAAGGACGCGTCGACGATAAGTGGACCGAAATCGTCCACGGCGTCGACCTTACCCTCCACCGTGGCGAGGTCCTCGGGCTGATTGGTGAATCGGGCGCCGGGAAATCGACAATCGGCCTGGCCGCGATGGGGTATGCGCGAGACGGCTGTCGTATCTCGGGCGGCTCCATAAGATTTGCAGGCGAAGAACTGAGGAACGCGCCAGAGGCGAAACTTCGTCACTTGCGCGGCAAACGCATCGCCTATGTCGCCCAGTCGGCGGCCGCATCCTTCAACCCAGCCCACAAGATCATCGAACAGCATATCGAGACGGCGTTGCACTTTGGCGTCCAGAAGCGCGCTGCAGCCATGGAAGACGCCATGGAGTTGTATGAACGTCTTCGGTTGCCCAATCCGCGCGAGATAGGCTTCCGATATCCACATCAGGTCTCGGGTGGGCAGCTGCAACGAGCGATGACGGCGATGGCCATGGCCTGCCGTCCCGACCTGATCATTTTCGACGAACCCACGACCGCCCTCGACGTGACCACTCAGGTGGAGGTCCTGGCGGCCATCCGCAACATCGTCAAGAACTTCCATACCGCTGCGATATACATCACCCACGACCTCGCCATCGTGAGCCAGATGGCCGACACGGTGAAGGTGCTTCTCAAGGGCAACGAAGTCGAGGAAGCGCCAACGAAAGATATGCTGAAAGCCCCGAAGGCGGATTACACAAGGGCATTGTGGGCAGTGCGAAGCTTTGAGTGCCCGCAAAAGCAGCGCCCCGAGAACGTCCACCCGTTGATATCCGTTCAAGGCGTTTCTGCAGCCTATGGCACGAAAGCCGTCCTTGAAGATGTTTCATTCGATATTTACCCCGGGATGACGGTGGCGGTAGTGGGCGAGTCCGGCTCCGGCAAATCCACGGTAGGTCGATGCATCACGGGTCTTTTGCAGCCGACAGGCGGGTCCATCCGCTATAACGGCAACATTCTTCCTCCGTCTTACAAGCTGCGAGGACGTGACGACCTGCGGCGGATCCAGATGATCTATCAGATGGCCGATACCGCTCTTAATCCCAAGCTGCCGGTGAGTGAACTCATCGGTCGGCCGGCCGCGTTCTGCGTCGGGTTGTCGGGGAGTGCCCTGAGGACACGCGTCGAGGAACTGCTGGATCTGATAGAGTTGGATCCCTCGAAATATTACAACCGAATGCCATCGGAGCTTTCAGGAGGCCAAAAGCAGCGTGTCGGCATCGCGCGGGCGTTGGCTGCCGAGCCGACATTCATAATCTGTGACGAAGTTACAAGCGCGCTCGACCAACTCGTGGCGGAAGGAATTCTGCGGCTTCTCGATCGCCTGCAGCGAGAATTGGGCCTTGCCTACATGTTCATCACGCATGACCTGGCGACCGTTAAAAGCATCGCTGACGAAGTTGTTGTCATGCAGGCGGGGCGTGTCACCGAGAAAGGCCCCAAGGACGAAATATTCCAGCCGCCACATCACCCTTACACCGAGCTTCTGCTTTCATCGGTCCCCCAGATGGAGCTCGACTGGCTCACCAACCTGCTCGCAAAAGCGAGGGCCGGTTAGCTGTCGCTGAAGCTGCTCGGCATTGGCGACTTCGGAGGGCTCGGATCCTCCCCGGTGGCGTGACCACTCAATCGGGTTTTTGCGCACGGGCGACCGCCCGCCCTGCCCGCAGTGGGTTGATCGCGAGCAGGTGCCGAGCGTCAGACTTTGACCACTAATGCATGTCGCCCAGAAGTGTGCGCGGTTCTGGGGCAACGACATGCATCAAAACAAAAACTTGAATCGCGTCGCCTGAATCCGTTTCAGCGCGATGCGCTTTAGCCGGCATCCGGGACCCAGATGAAGAACTGATCTGCCTCGGACTCTATCAGGAACGATCGGGCCTTGGAGCATCCCTTTGGTGCGTTGTACGGTGTGCCCGTGGCAAGATCGAACTCGGCAAAGTGAAGCGGGCATACAAGTCGTCGCCCCTCGAGGAAACCTTCCGACAGTGACGCTTCCGCGTGGGGGCATCTATCTTGCAGGCCGAAATACTCGTCACCGACCCGGGCCACGACGATCTCGCCGATCGGCTCGACGTGGATTCTTTGCAACTGCCCCTGCCCCAGCGGACGCATGTCCGGCAAATGGCGCCGTGTTCCCTGGGCCGCGGGTTTTTCGGCAAGGCCGACATTGCCGTTGAGCTTGCCTACGGGCGCCTGCTCTTGCGAGATCGCAAACTGGTGAACCTCCCGAGGCCGATTGACCCCGATTGCGAAATTCTCGAATTGCCAGAATGGGTAAGGTCCGTCGTCGGTAGATTGAGGAATTGCCGAAGGATCGGGCATTCCCGCAATGTGGATCGTGATATCGTACTGATCCGACCAGAAGCGCGGGAGCGGCAAGGAGGGGCCGTCCGTTCCCAGCATGGCGTGAGCGGCGCGGCCGGCCTGCTCTGTTGCGTTCTGCCAACTCTCCAGACGCATGCCGTCGAGCCTGGCTGAGCTACGCTGGCGCGAGACATCGCCAACGGCGAATATCTCAGGGTCGCTGGTTGCCCCGTTGGTATCGGTAAGGATGCCGTCCTTGCAATCAAGACCGGCGCGCCTCGCCAGATGATCATTGGCGACTATCCCGATCGCGACCACGAGGAGATCAGCCTTTTCGACCTTGCCGTCGTAGACGACCTCGACATGGTCAGCATGCTCGGTGAACCGAGGCTCCTTTCCAAGCACGAAGCGTACGCCATTTTCGACATGGACACGTTCGAGATAGTCGGCGGCAACTTCAGGCAGTGCCTTGGCGCAGAGGCGGGCGTCTCTTCCAAACAAGGTAACGTCGATTGAGTTCTTGCGAACCGCCGCGGCCACTTCCAGGCCGAGCCAGCCGCTTCCAAGCACGAACATGCTCGACGCATTCTTGAACGCTCGCCTCAGCCTTTCGGCGTCGTCCGCCGTGCGAATATAATGAATGCGCCCATACCCACGGTCCAGCTTTGCCAGGCGGCGCGCAGTGCCCCCCGTGGCCAGCACCAGGCGGTCATAGGGGTATTCCCTGCCGCTGGCGGTTTCCACGATCCGCTTTGACCGGTCTATGTGCACTACGGTTTCGCGAAGATGCACATTGACGTTCATCGCCTCGGCTTCGGCAGAGGTGAGCACAGATGTCAGGGCGGGCTGGTCGCGGTCCACTGCGAAGTTCTTTGACAATGGAGGCCGTTCATATGGCGGGTGTGGTTCATCGCCAAACAACTCGATCGACCCCTCATACCCGCACTCCCTGAGGACCTTTGCGGTGGAACCGCCCGCCTGCCCTGCGCCGACGATCACAATTGAGGACGGGGCGGAATGAAGATCAGCGACAACTTCGTCGCCGAGCTCAAGCCAGCCGTCATTGAGAACCTCGCAGTAGATCCCGAAATTCTTGCCGTACTGCGTTATCAAGGTCCGCAAAACCGAGCGATCCTCCGGAACGCCGAATTGCTCCAACGTGGTGAAGCTGCAGCGGCCGCATGGCTGCGTGCCACGAAGCCGTAGGTTGCCGATGCTGAATTCCTGACCGAGCAAATTCAATTCCGGGGGCTTGCCGCCTTCGGACTGCAGGTCGACAACCACGTTGGGTCGAAACCGCCGCTCATCGATGATGCTTCCCGGGAGTATCCTCTTCAGGGCATCGAGCGCCTGTCTGCTCAACAAATGGATTGGGCTCAGCGGGTATCGATGTTGCGCGATCCTGTCCTTGAGTTTGGCGCCGTACGGCTGAATGCTGACAGGTCGGCCCAGGAAAGCGGAAAGGCGTTCCCTGAGTTGCGGATCATCGTGATGACGCCAGTCTTTTCCGTCCAAGGATACCAGGACTCGCCCGCTCTCATGGTCCTGCCTGGACAGGAGCCGCGGCACAACGCCCCAAGCCTTCTTGGCCGGGTTTACGGCCTCCTGGGTTTCGGTGTCGAAGATTGCGAATTGTCTGTCGCCTGAGAGCCCCCGTTCGGTAAAGTGCGCACGAGGCAGGTTTTCGCCGGCGAGTGAACTGACTGGATAGCGCCACAGCGCCAATACCGAGCCCACACCCGACTGCGCCATTCCGCTACTCCCTTTCAACACCATTTGGCCGAACAGGTCGCCGCGACTATCGCCGCGGCGACCTGGATCACTTACAAACCTTAGAGTGTCATCCCAACTCTACCAGTCCTCGAAGCGGAGTTGCGGCCCTCACTCGCCACTTAGTTCGTGGCGAGATAGACCTTGGGGATAGCACCGCGAAACACCCGATCCATGATGATGGCCAAGGCAACGATCGCAAGGCTGGCGCGCAGGCCCACTCCAAAATCGAGCCGGGTAAGACCGCGTGTCACCTCGGAACCAAGTCCGCCAGCTCCTACAAGCCCTGCCAGCACCATCATGGCGAGTGACAGGAGAATGCATTGGTTTACGCCAACGAGAAGCGTTGGCAGGGCGGACGGCAATTCGATCTTCTTCAGGACATCCATCTTGTTCGCGCCCATCGCGTTGCCGAGTTCGATGCGCTCCTTCGGTATCTGCGCCATCGCCAAGACCGTCAGTCGCACCATCGGGGCAATGCCATAGACGATGGTCGAGATCAGTGCCGGCACGGTACCCAGCCCGAAGAGAATGACCGCCGGGACAAGATAGACCCAGGGGGGCATGGTTTGCATGATGTCGAGCACCGGTCGTATCGCGCTCTCGAGGCGCGAGCTGCGCGACACGAGAATTCCAAGCGGAATACCAAACAAGACAGAGAACAGAACGGCCACCATGACCAGAGCGACCGTCTGAATTGTCGCGTCCCACATCCCAAGCAACATGCACAGGAAGAGCCCGCCCAGCGTGAGCAGACCGTGGCGCCACCCTGCGATAAACCACGCGATGACCGCCAGGATGCCCGCCACTACCGGCGCCGGACCGAGGGACAGCACCGCGATTATGTTGGTCACCAAGAAGTCGAAGAATGTCGTGATCGCGGCGAAGGCTTCATGATAGTTCAGGTTCAGCCACGTCAATGCAGGCGCTACGACCGATCCTGGGGAAATCAGAGCGTTATCCATTTGAACCTCCCGATCCAAGCAAGCCAAGCCGCTGGGAAAATCTGTCCAAAACGATGCTGAGAACGACAATGGCTATGCCGGCGTTGATCGACTTGTCGATCTGCAGGGTTCGCACAGCGTCGTAGACGGTCTGGCCGAGACCGCCGGAACCGACGATGCCGGCGATAACCACCATGCCGAAGCCGAGCATGAGGCTTTGGTTGACGCCGGCCAGGATCGCGGGGAACGCAAACGGAATCCGGATCTTGAACAGCGCCTGCAGCGGTTTCATTCCGACGGCCGTGCCCAGCTCTCGAAACTGCGTGGGCGTCATTCGAATGCCATGTGCCGTCAGTCGCATCGCGGGGGGTATGGCGACCAAGGTCGTCGCGCACATCGCGGTTGCCGGTCCATAGCCGAGCAGCGCAATCCCTGGAAGCAGGTAGATGTAGGCCGGCATCGTTTGAATGAAGTCGAGCACCACGTCGCTCGCCTTCGTCAAGCCCGCCGCCAGACCTACGAGGATACCGCTTGGGATCGCGATCAGAAGCGCTATCAGCGTTGAGCTCACGACGAGCGTTAAGGTACTCATGGTCTCGGACCACAACCCCATCGCCTGGCAGAGCCACAGGCCCGCTGCCGCGGCGACGGCGAAAACGCGTCCCACTGCAAACCAACCGACCACGAGAACAATCAGGATGAACGCCCAGTAAGGCGTCAACCCAAAGAGTCCGTCGATCAGGTTGAACACGAAGTCCAGAACCGCACGAAATGAATCAAAGAACGTCGTGGCGTTGTCGTTGATCCACATCAGGCCGTCGTTCACGACCGTATCAAAGGAGTCTGTTATGTCCGGCATCATATTGCCCTCCCTCTAGACTCACTGCGCTCGTTCAGTTGACATCGATGCCCCGCACGGCTTTGAGAAGATTCTCGCGGGTGACAATGCCAACCATGCTGTTTTGATCGCTGATCGCGATGCGGTCGGCGCCGTGCTTCAACGAACTGTCGATCAAGGTCTGAAGATCGTCGTCGACATGGGCGGTGGGCATCGAGGATTTGTCGCCGTGGACCGCACCCGGCTTCGTCATGATCGAATGCGCCTTCACAAGGTGCAGTCTGGAAATCCCCTCGACGAAGTCGGCGACATAGTCGTCGGCCGGCTTCAGCACAATTTCCTCGGGGGTTCCGATCTGTACGATTCGTCCTTCCTTCATGATGGCGATGCGATCGCCAATCCTGATGGCTTCTTCAAGGTCGTGAGTGATGAAGACGGACGTCTTGTTGAGCTTGGTGGACAATTGCTTGAACTCGATCTGCAACTGCTTGCGAATGAGCGGGTCCAGCGCGCTGAACGGCTCGTCCATGAGCAGTATCTCGGGGTTTGCAGCCAGGGCGCGCGCTATTCCCACGCGCTGCTGCATGCCGCCCGAGAGTTCCCTCGGATAGCGCTCCGCCCAGTTCTTGAGGCCGACCGTCTCGAGGGCGGTCTGGCAGGTCTCCATCCGCTGGCTTTTGGACAGCTGTTGAATTTCCAACGGAAGGGAAACGTTCTGAAGCACAGTGCGATAGGGAAGGAGCGCGACATGCTGGAACACCATCCCGATGTGCTTGGCACGCATTGCCCTCAGATCGCTCTGGGCCATCTTGCAGACGTCCTCACCGCGCACGATCACCTCGCCGACGCTTGGTTCGATGAGACGGTTGAAATGGCGAATGAGCGTGGACTTTCCGCTGCCCGAGAGGCCCATGATGCAGAACGTCTCGCCCTCAAGCACCTCGAACGAGGCATCGGCCACGGCGACGACGACGCCAAAATCCTTCAGGATCTGCTCTTTGTCGTGCGTCCCCCGTTTCGCGGCGTCGACCGCGGCCGAGCTCTTCGCACCGAAGAACTTCCAAACAGAACGGCACTCGACCACCTTAGGGCGAGCGGCAATGTTAGCTTGCTTGATCTTGTCCATGGTACCTCCCTGGCATAGCTGAATGCGGCAAAGCTAAGTGCGGCACCCGGCCTGGGGCCGGGTGCCAACTGGTTGAAGGCTATTCAGACGACATAACCGACCACTTCTCGACGGTCGCCTGGTGCTTCTGCCACCAATCGTCGACCGCCTGCTCGATGGTCTTGCCGTCGTTCATCGCCGAGTTGATGTCGACGTTGTCCTGGAGAGGCAGGTAAACCGAGGCGAGGCTTTCGCGAGCGTGGGGGTTCTTTTCCGAGAAGCCCTTCTTGGCGATCCAGTAGTAGGCCTGCGGAGGCGCGAACGAACCCTTGGGATCCTTCAGGAACTTCACGTCGAACACCTTGGCCATCCACGAAGGCGTCCAGAGCATGGTGACGATAGGCTCCTTGCGCTCCAGCGACGACTTGAGCTGGGCAACCATCGCCGCGGTGCTGCCGTCAATGATCTGGTACTTCAGATCATAGTCCTTGAGCGCATTGTGAGCTTCGCGCATCAGGCCCGAACCGGGCTCGATACCGATGATCTTGCCTCCGACCTTGTCGGCGATCGTGTTCAGCTGATCGACTGAATCGACGGGAACATAGGACGGCACCACCAATCCCTGGACGACGCCAAACGAGACGATCGACACCTTTTCGAGCTTTTTGTGGAACTTGGCCCAGTAATCCGAGGCGATGTAGTCGACGTTGGAAAGAAGGATGTCGACGTCACCTTTCTGAAGCGCGGCATATGCAATGCCCCACTCGGAAAATTTGACGAATTCAACCTTGAATCCCTCTTTCTCAAGGAATTTCGAGGTTACAAGCGAGACAGCCATCTGGTCTTCCCAGGCAAGGCTGCCCACCTTCAGGACTTTTTCGTCGGCCTTAACAGGTGCCAAGGCGAACATCATCAAGGCGATTGCTGTGAATATTCTAACGAGGATTTTCATATCATGCTCCCTTTGTAAGTCGTTTCCATCGATTGAACTTCTTGCGAATTGTTCTAGCTTCACTCCTCCTCTTACTCTTCGCCTTAGAAGGCTCCCCGACGCGGCCGGCTCTCATCAGCTGCGCCAAATTGGACAAGCTTCCGCTTGCCAACCGAATTCCCAATTGTGCGACGCCCCCGAACGGGCGTCAGATCTCTCCACCCGCTTGGAACTCGTCCCAGGCGAGCCGCAGGTTCGCTCCCATCGTCAGAAATGGCTCAGGAGGGCACCAACTCGGCGCATTGGTCTTGGCGAGATATCGAAGTTCCTCGCTGTCGATCCCGCAGACCATGTCGGCGAGATACAGACCGAGCATGCTGCTGCGCGTCAGGCCAAGACCATCGCCAACGGTGCCGGCGAAGACATTTCGGCCGACTTCGCCAAATAGCGACTGCGTGTTGAAGGTCAGCGGGATCATGCCGCCATACACGTATTCGAAGTTCACGTGTTCTAACCTCGGGAACCGCGAAACAAAGGCCTTGCGCAACTTCTTGCGGGCACTATGGACCCGCTCCGGTGAAGTGCATTGGTGGGTCGAGAACGATAAGCCGTTGCGAACGAATATTCGCCTGGACGCGGTATATCTCACGGTGGTGCCGGCCGGGTGAGCCGCGGTGCATCCCCATGGCTCGACGTTTCCGAGTTTTGTCAGTTCCTCATCGTCTAACGCGCGCGTGAAGGCGCCAAAGCTGTTGATGCCGTATAGACGGCCTGACTGGGGGATGCCGAAATGGTTCGCGAACGCGCTCACCGTCAGGATGATCTTGCCCGCGCGGATGGTCCTGCCGTTCACAAGGCGCACGCTCGGGGTGGGCCCATCCAGTACCTGCAACACAGGGGTCTTCTCAAATACGTGGACGTTCTGCGGCAAGACGGACGCCAACCCACGCACAACTTCCGCCGGGTTGATGAGCACGGTCCCGGGGGTAAAAAGAGCCCGGATGTAGTACTCGGTACCGAGCTTTGCACCCAGCTCCGACCGCTCGAAAACCTTGCTCTCGGAGTCGATCGCGTCGAGAAATCGCTCCAGATTGTCCAGAGCGGGAAGGAAGCGCTTTTCGCGGGCAGCGAGGAACTTGCCGGACTCACGCCAATCGAACTGGAGATTGTGCCTGTTCTTGAGTTCTCGCATCCGGTTGATCACGATCATGTTCAACCTGAAACGCCATCTGTGATGCGAGAGGTCGACTTTGGGATCGCCGAAGGTCACATGAGGGACATCGATCATGAAACCCGCGTTTCGCCCGCTGTCCCCCATCCCGACTTGCAGCGCCTCAAACAGCGCGATCTTCTCCCCGGGCCTGTTCTCGGCCAAGCGAGACGCAGCGTTCACGCCGGCAAAGCCGGCGCCGACCACGATGAAATCATAGTCGGCTTCCATCACACTCGAATCCGCAAAGCGGTGATCCTTGTTGGTGGCTGTGCTGAACCAGCCCAGATCACCAACAGGCGCGGGAAAACGGCTAACCTCTTTCATGGTCGGCTTCCTAGCTCCTAGCGACAAAGGCCTGGAGCAGCAGTGGTCGGGGCGCGGTTGCCCATCAGTAGAGCTTCGTCTTTTCCAGGATCTCGTCGATCTGGGACTTCTCGGCCTGCGAGAGTGGCAGCCGGGGACGGCGGCAGAAGCCACCCTTGAGGCCAACCTTGTCCATCGCGTACTTGGTGGCCTGGATGAACTTCGACGTGTTCTCGAAATACCGTGCCAGGGGACGGTAGTTTTTCGACAGCTCGCGTGCCTTTTCGCTCTGGCCGCTTTCAACCAGTTCCAACAAGTCCCGAACCATCCGCGGTGCGATATTGCCCCCGAGGCAGACCCAGCCGCGAGCGCCGGCGCTGAACGCCTCGTAGTACATGTCTTCGTAGCCGCAGACCGGCGTCAGATGGCCATTGAGCTCGTCTACAATCCTCGAAATGCGTTTCACGTCGTTCGAAGACTCTTTGATCGCAACGATGTTGGGATGTTTGCTGAGCTTGCTGACCAGGTCAAAAGGCATGTCGATGCCATTGCTACCCGGGTTGTTGTACAGCATGATCTTGACGTCGGTGCTGTTCGCCACGTCGGTGTAATACGTATAGAGCTCCTCGGCGTTGAGACCGAGACCAGGGTGCGACAGCAGCAGGACGCCTGCTCCGCCGTTGTCGCCGACATGCTTCGTCAGTTCGATGACTTTCGACGTCGTGGTGGCGATGGTCCCCGCCATCAGCGGGCAGCGTCCGTCCAGCCGCTTGGCAGCGAATTCGAAGACGGCCTTGCGCTCTTCGATTGACATCGCGCTGTACTCGCCGAGCGTGCCTGCAACGCATACGCCATAGCCACCCTTCTCGGTGTAGTGGTCGAGATTGTCTCCGAACGCTCCATAGTCGATGCTGCCATCCTCCTTGAACGGAGTTGCAACAACGGTGAAAACGCCACGAAGCTCGCTCATCTTCTCATCCCTTTCCACTCAGCCATGATCGGCTGACCAATGCCGGTACCCCCTAAAATGCAGGTTCCGTGCCAGTTAAGAAAACCAGGCCTTTTGCAAGCAATCGCTGGCCGCGGAACGTGAAAACGATAGCTCGCCCCTTGCCTCCACTTGGCCGCAGGGCGACAAACGTCGCAAAAAACGACGTTTTATGCGACGATATTGAGAAGGGCGCCCTCGCTCGCTGCGACGGAACGTACAAATTTGACGCGTTCCCTTGCGTGACGTTCAACAACGTGTCTTTATGACACGAAAGCCGGCGTAGCCGCAGTTGTGGCGCCACGGTACGGGCGTTGAGGACGAGCGGAACACGGGAGAAAGAACGATGATCTTGGGCGACCTTCGTACGGTCCACACTCGCCAGATGTGGGAACAGTTCATAGACGGCAAACCCATTCATCGCCAGTCGCTCCCCGACTACGTCTACCGCTCCTGGACCAACTGCCGCGACCACCAGATAAACCCGCGCCAGGTGCTTGACGCTCGCACTATGCCGGACGACGAATTCGAGACGTTGAGAGAGAGGTATTCGGAACTCATTGAGATCGCCGAGCCGGTCCTGGAGATGGTGCTTTTCTCGACCAGTGGCGCTCAGTTCATCGCAATGCTCACGTCACGGGAGGGCGTGATCCTGTCAGTGGCGGGCGACCTCGACAGCCTGAGTGTGCAGGAAAACTATTACAATCGCCCCGGCGTATACTGCGAAAGTAGATATTTCAGTGCTCGCGCAACCACCTTGGCGCTGCAGGAGAAAAAACCAATATCGCTATGTGGTAGCGAGCATTTCCTGGAGGTATTTCATAACTCGCTATGCTACGCTGCTCCTGTATTTAACTATTTTGGCGACGTAATTGCCTGTGTATCTATCGCGTCGTCTCTGAATAATTCAAATCCGAAAACCTTATCGATGGTTTCTGCAGCTGCCAATAATATAAGTTCCCAGATTCATAGAAAACATTTATATGAATCCGGAAACTACTTGCGATCAATGGTATATTCTATTTGTGAAACCTTACCAGATGCTTTGATAGCTTTAAACAACGAAAGAGCCATTACATACGTCAATCGAGCCGCAGAAGACCTCTTGGACTCTCAATCGGCGAGTCTCGTCGGAAAGAATATCGCCGACTTTTTCGACGAACCGAGCCTGAAGGATATATCGTACCAGGTCGACGCGAATAAGAAGAACAGCGTGTCAGTGACACTCAAGAGCCGAAACACAGGAAAGTGGCTTTGCCGGGCGCTCCCACTGCAAGATGCCAATCGTGAAACTGTCGGCATGACACTGTTCCTCGCATCGGAAAAGCAAATCGTTCAGGGCATAACGCAGGTCGGCGGGAACCGCGCATACTATCGCCTCGAAGACATCCAGGGGGAGTCTTCTCAGTTGAAAAACTGCGTGCAGTTGGCGAAGAAAATCGCCAAAAAGGCGAACCGCGTCCTCATAACGGGCGAGAGCGGAACCGGGAAGGAACTCTTCGCTCAAGGCATTCATAACGCCGGCCCGCGACACGCTCAGCCATTTGTCGCCATTTCGTGCGCGTCGATACCGCGTGATCTGATAGAGGCCGAACTCTTCGGCTATGTGTCCGGCTCTTTCACGGGCGCCAGCAAAAACGGGGCCGTCGGAAAGTTCGAACTCGCGCAGAACGGCACCCTGTTTCTCGACGAGATTGGTAGTCTGCCTATGGAGGCCCAGGGTAAGCTCTTGCGGGCGCTTCAGCAGAATGAAATCACGCGAATAGGCGGGAATGTTCCAATCCCGGTCAATGTAAATGTTATTTCAGCCAATAATGTGAACCTTCATGAACTTGCAAATATGCGCATGTTCAGGGAAGACCTTCTATACAGACTTAATAGTGTTGAAATCAACGTGCCGCCGCTGCGTGAGCGGACCGGCGACACCGAGTTCCTGATCAAATACTTCATCCGCACGCTGTCGAAGGCGCAAGGTCGGGAGGTCACGATTTCGTCCAGCTGGCTTGACCCGATGCTGCAGCAGCACTGGCAGGGCAATGTTCGCGAGCTTGAACACGCGTGCGAAACGGCGCTGATCTTGTGTGATGAGGAGGTTCTCACCCGCAGACACCTTCCGCACTCGGTCAGGGGTGGTATCGACAGCGAGCCAAAGGAGCAGTTGGCCAGCGAGTGCGAAACGCTCGATGAGAACTTTCGCAAGTGGCTGGTCTCCGCTTTGGAAAGTTGCCACGGCAATCTCACCACCCTGGCGATAAAGCACGACATTTCACGCAGCACCCTGTATCGCAAGGTTCGGGAGTATGGGATCGACGTGAAATCCTTCCGCGCTCGCAGGCGAAAAAAAGCGAGACCTTGATGTCTCTGCCGAACGGCTACGCCCTTCGGAAAAGGCTCTTTGAAGAGACGGTTGCATCGACATTTCGTTCCTAATTGCGACGAAACGTCGGAAACACACTCATAAACGCGTCTTTGTGACACGTTATCATATTCAGTTGTCGGGCAACCCCCGCAATTTTCCGAGATACATCGCGTCAGATTGCGACGTTCGGGTGTCTCTCCAGATCGAGCCGCTGGGCGTTACCCTTGGCGATACCGGCCAAAGCGTCGGGTACGCAGTTGGCACACGGCTTGCATCGGAAATCGACGAGATAGTCTCGCAGAGCCTCACCGCGCAGGCGGCCCTTGAGTCCTGAGCATATAATGTCCGTTCGGAATGTTTGACCCAAAAAGATAGTCCGGAGAATGCCGATGGAATCCCAGCTTATCGTGATGCTGACGCAGAACGACATCACCGTTGACGATGCAGACGAGGTTTTTGATTCCTGCAAGGACCTGCCGGTCAGGTTCTGGGGCTTCAAGAATGTGGGAATTTCAAAGAACGACACCCGCACGCTCGTCGAGACAATGAAGGCCAATGGCAAGGTCACGTTTCTCGAAGTCGTCACCTACACCGAAGAGTCTTGTCTGGAGAACGCGAAGCTCGCGATCGAGTGCGGCTTCGATTATCTGACAGGCACCCGGTTTTATCCTTCGGTCACGGCGCTTCTGAAGGGTACCCCTGTAAAATACTTTCCGTTCGTCGGAGACGTCGACGGCAGCCCGGTGCTTTTGAGGGGCACCACAAGGGAGATCCTGGACGAGTGCAAGCGCCTTGAAGCCTCGGGCGTGCATGGCCTGGATCTTGTCGCTTATCGTTACGCCGATGGGGATCCCGTCGACCTAGCCAAGAAGGTTGTGGCCGCCGCCACGACGGACGTCATCATGGCGGGGAGTATCTCCAGCGCCGAACGGCTTGCGATCGTGAATGAGATAAACCCATTCGCCTTCACGATGGGCAGCGCTCTATTCGACAAATTCTTCGTGCCCGAAGGCGACTTCCGTCGGAACCTCGAGAAGGTCGTCGATCTGATGGACTCCCTTTAAATCCAATCCCCACGCACAGGAGAATGCAATGGACAGCGCAATCAAAAGGCCCTCGGACACGAAAATCTTTATGGAAGGGCCGGAGGTATGCCGGCTTTATTACAAGACTGAAAAGCTGACTTTTGGTTCATCTCAACTCAACCCGGGCCAGACAGGCGCCGTGGATCACGGGCACCCGAACTCTCACGAAGTCTTCTTCTGCGCCCGTGGCACCGTGCTGCTGCGCGTGAGTGAAACCTACTATGAAATGCATGAGGGCGATGCCGTTCTTGTACCTCCTTCCGAGCCGCATCAACTGACGAATATCGGTTTGGACGTGGCGCTTGTGACCTGGAGCCTGGCGCCAAGCGAATAGTCAGGCTCGATTGGGCTGGCACTGGGAGTAGGAGGAGTAGAACGTGAAGTTTGTTCTGGGAGTCGACATCGGCACCACCGCCATCAAAGCCGCGGTTTTTGACGAGCGTGGTTCCGACCGTGGAAGTCATACGTGCGAGTATAACTTGCTCACACCGTTTTCCGGCGCTGTGGAGCTCGACGCGCGATCGTATGTCGACGCGTTCAAATCGGCCGTCTCCAGCGCCATCGCGACCGCGCATGTATCGAAGGACGATATCGTTTCCCTGGGCATTTCGGCCCAGGGTGAAACGCTTTTTCTTGTCGACGAAGACGGCGCGCCGTTGCGACCGGCCATCGTCTGGATGGACACCCGCGCGAACGACGAAGCAAGCTGGATAGAAGCGCAACTCGGCCGCGAGGTCGTCCACAAGACAACCGGCCAGGTGGGCATGAATGCTATCTGGCCGGCGTCCAAGATATTGTGGGTGAAGAAGAACGAGCCCGACGTGTTCGCGCGGACCGCGAAGTTCCTGCTCATCGAAGACTATTTCACCTTCCTCCTGACGGGCAAATATGTCTCGGAGGACTCTCTGCTCTGCTCGACCATGTATTGGGATATCAATACGCGTCGGTACTGGCCGGAGATGCTCGACACCCTTGGGGTGAAGCAATCCCAGCTTCCGGACATCCTGCCGCCGGGCACCGCCATAGGCAAGCCAAGTGCGGCGGCGGCGGCCGAGTTCGGGCTTTCTCCCGACACGCTGATCTGCCTTGGCGCCCTCGACCAGGCTTGTGGCGCCATTGGCGTTGGAAACGTGCGGCCCGGAATCTTCTCGGAAAGCACCGGCGCCGCGCTCGCTTCGGTGGCGATGACTGATCATCCGTTGATCGATCCTGCTGGAGAAATGCCGTGTTTCGCGAGCGGTATTCCGGGAATGTACATGCTGCATGCCTTCTCTACCGGCGGGATGGCCATCCGATGGTTCCGAGACACGTTCTGGGTCGCGGAGCTGGAGAAGGAACAGGCCGGAGGGGTCAACGCCTACTCGCTTATCGACCAGGCGGTGGCAAGCGTTGCTCCGGGTGCCGAAGGGCTCCTCGCCCTGCCACATCTGCAGGGATCGGGCCCACCGGACACCAATGCCAAGGCTAAAGGCGTGTTCCTCAACGTGACGCTGGCGCACTCCCGGGCCCATTTTGCGCGCGCGATCATGGAAGGCGTCACCATGGTGCTGCTGAGAATGATCGAAGGGACGCGGGCTCTTGGCGTCGACGTTGCTGAGGTCAGGTCGCTGAGCGGCGGCGCGAAAAGTCGGACCTGGTGCCAGATCAAGTCTAACGCGTCGGGTCTACCCCTCCGTACGATGAAGACAACCGACATCGCGGCCTGCCTGGGAGCCGCGATATTGGCGGGGGTGGCCGCTGGTTTGTGGCGGTCCGTGCAAGAGACGGCAACCGCCTTCGCGGAATATGACTCGGAATTCGACCCGGACCGTGCGCTCAAGCCGCTCTATGACGATATGTTGGTAGAATACAAATCGTTGATGACGGAGTTCGCGCCCTCGTTCAACCGAGCTGCCCGGTCTCGCTGACGGGCGGCCGCCATTACCGGATGGCGGCCAACCTCCTCGACCGAGGCCAATGGGCTGGCCCGCCGGCGTACTGTCATCGGCATGGATTGCCGAAAACTCAGGCTGGACGGGTAACCCACCGTAAAGAAGGATACCCCAATGTCTCAACAGCTCACCTTGAACGACGGCTCGACCATTCCGCAGATCGGGCTGGGCGTGTGGCAGGTCGATCCCGACATCACCGCCAAGGTGGTCGGCTGGGGCATCGAGGCCGGCTACCGGCTGATCGACACCGCCGAGGGCTACCGCAACGAGGAGGGCGTCGGCGAGGCGATCCGCGCCGCCGGCGTGCCGCGCGGCGAGCTGTTCATCACCTCCAAGCTGCGCAACGGCGCGCATCAGCGTGACGCAGCGCTTCGCGCCTTCGACGACACGATGGACAAGCTCGGTATCGACCAGATCGACCTCTTTCTCATCCATTGGCCGGTGCCCAGCCAGAACAAATATGTCGAGGCCTGGAAGACGCTGGTCGAACTGCAGAAGGCCGGCCGCATCAAGTCGATCGGCGTGTCGAACTTCAACCAGGACCATCTGGAGCGGATCATCGGCGAGACCGGCGTCACGCCTGTCGTCAACCAGATCGAGTTGCATCCGCGCTTCCAACAGCGCGACAAGTGCGAGTTCCACAAGAAGCATAACATCCATATCGAAAGCTGGAGCCCGCTAGGCAGCGGCCGGCTGATCGGCGACCCGACGCTTGCGGCGATTGCGAAAAAGCACGGCAAGTCCGTCGCGCAGGTGATCATCCGCTGGCATTTGCAGAAAGGGCTCATCGTCATCCCGAAGTCGAACCATCAGGAGCGCATGGCGGGGAATTTCGACGTCTTCGATTTCGAACTGGACGAAGGCGACATCGAGACGATCCGCGGCATGGATTCCGCCGACGGCCGCACCGGGCAAGATCCTGCCATAGCGTCGTTTCTGTTCTGAGATCCCGACCATTAGAGCAGTTCTGCGTTCGGCGGAGCCACGGCGGCGTCCCGGTCTACCCCGGCATCGTCGAAGTCTGCCCTCAACTCCTGGATCAACCAGTTCACAAAGTGGTCCAAGACCAGATTCCGCCGGGCGCGTCGCGCGACGACTATGTGGAACCTCCCCGCCGCGCTGATGCTTGCATCGCCAAGTCGAACGAGAGTTCCATCGTCGAGGAATGTCTTGACCAGCAGGCTCCAGCCCAAGGCGATCCCCTGCCCGGTGCGGGCCGCGTACAGCACGGCTGTGTAGTGGTTGAAGCTTAATGCGGGGGCAAACACGCTGTTCTGGATGCCGAGCTCGGAGAACCAGTCCTGCCACGTGTACCAGGACGGCTCCTTCATATCTTCGTTGATAAGCTCGTAGTGGCCCTCCCAAAAGCGGGCCGCAGTCGGACCAAGTCTTTGGACGTAGTCGGGTGAGCAAACGGGAAACAGTATGTCGCCGCGTGACTCGACAACGTCACCGTCCCTGAAAGGGGCGACCCCATAGCGGATCGCAACGTCGATGTCTCCCGCTTCGAGGTTGATCCTTTCGTCAGAAGACTGCACACGAATTCGTGCGTTGGGATAGTCGTTCCGGAACCGAACGAGCCTCGGCAGTAGCCAAAGCTGCGACAGGGCCGTGGTTACCCCGATCGTGATGGTGCCATTCGTTGAGGCGGCGCGATATTCCGCGACGCTGTCCGCTATTCCCGCGAAGTGTCGATTGAGGGCGGCGGCGAGCCGCGCGCACTCCGCCGTCGGCTCGATGGACCGGTGACGTCGAATGAAAAGCTGCGTCCCGAGATAGCTCTCCAAAGCCATGATCTGACGACTGACGGCGGTCTGGGTGACACCCAGCTCGCGAGCGGCCAGAGTGAAACTCTTATGCCGGCTGGCGGCATCCAGAGCGACCAGGGATGTGAGAGACGGAACACTTTTCTTAAACGACATCGGAGCTGACCTCGGACGCCTGTAGCCGAGGCGGAACCAGTGTCTTTCTGAATAGCAAAAGCACGCGGCCTTGGACAGAGTTTCTCAGGTGCAAGCGGCACGAGCGGAGCCGCCGGTCATTCAGCGCCTCGCTTGTGGTCTCGGCGCCGGTCATGCTGGCCACCACTTACTTAGCCGTACTCTTGAATGGGCTTTCCCCAGGCATCAGGATTTGGGACGACGCCCAGTCCCGGGCCAGCAGGCACGTCGATCCAGCCGTTCTTGATCGTGATGCCGCCGTTCTCGTCGTAATGGCCATCAATATATGGCGCAGCAATCCAGGCGCCTTCGCACAGAGAAGGTGTCACGGTCGCAGCAAGGTGGACGCAGGCGGCTGCGATGATATCGCCCCCCCACGCATCGTCGCAACTGAAAGGCAGACGCGCGAAATGGCAGACGTCGCGCACTGTCCGCATGCTGCTCAATCCACCGAGCCTGGTAACTTTCAGACCGAAGCCATCTACGGTCTTGTTGACCGCGGCGTTCAAAATCACGCCAAGATGTTCGGCGGACTCATCGAGATACAAGGGATGCCTGACTTGATTTCGCAAGCTGACAACCTCCTCATAAGTGTTGCAAGGCTGCTCGAGAACATAGGCAAGATGCTCCGTTAGGCGTGAAGCCGTGATGGCGTCCCGCGTCGACCATCCACGGTTCACATCGACTGCCCATCCAACCCCGGTGTTGATCACCTCGCCGACTTTGCGAATTGTGGCGATGTCCTCGTCCAGCGACCTGCCACCTACCTTGGTCTGGATTCGGGTATAGCCCTCTCGTTGCTTCTCCGCCACCAGCGATGCCGTCTGCTCTGGCGGCATGACTGTCGTCGAATAGTAGGACGGGACCTTCCCCTTGACCGCACCGCCCAAGAGATCGCAAACGCGGGCATTGTAGGCTTTCCCGGCAATATCCCAGAGCGCGATATCGACTGCCGCCTTCGCGTAGCGTGCCCCATTCAGAGCGGCGTCCATGGCGCGGGCGATAGTCTCGGTATGAAGCGGATTCAGCCCGATCAGGGAAGGACAAAACTCGTGGAGGGCGGCGCGGGCCCCTAGCGCGTGTTGTGGCTGATAGACAGATCCCGCGGGACAAACCTCCCCATAGCCCTTCATACCGGTGTCCGTCGTCAACTCCACTATGGTCGAGTCAAGCACCCGGGTCGTCGTCGATGCCATCCTGTATTCGCCGCCGACAACTGGAAGGGAGACTGCGTAGAGCTTTATCGCCGTGATTTTCATTGCAAGAGTTCCTGCCCGTTGTTCCAGTGTCTTGCTCCGGCGCGGGGACGCGTCGCGCGCCGGAGTGGGATGCGTCTATCCAGGGAGCAGGCGTGGATAGTACGTAAGGGCGGACGAGAGTCATTGTGCCTCAGCATGTGAAAAAATCATGCCAGTGCCACCCCATTTGCATCAAAGATGGAAAAAATCTTACGCTCGCGCAACGTCGCCTCCTCATTCTAAGTGTTCCTAAGCGATTTTTGGCCGGCGCGCGCGTCTTGCATGATATTAGATCATGCATTGACCTAGGATTTGGAATTTCAGTTCCCTTGCGCTCTGTGAAATCATTCGGGCACAAAATGAATCTCGTTTCGGACGGGCGGCCAGGCGAAATGGCGGAAGCGTTGTTGCAAGTTGCAGAAGCAGGGCCGGAGCACGCCAAGTCCGGGCGGAGCGGCGGCCGCAATGCAAGGCGAGCCCTGCGCACCGCCCCGGTCTTTGGGATGTTGCCAGCCCTCAGGCGAGGCATCCCGACCTGCGAGGTGATGGACGAGGAACAGATCGCCCGGATCGACGACGCCTCGATGTCGATCCTCGAGGGGATCGGGATCGTCTTTCGCGATGAAGCGGCGCTCGCCGACTGGCGGGCCGCGGGAGCAGACGTGCGTGGCGAAAGGGTCCATCTCGATCGCGGGCTAGTGCGTCAGCTGATCTCGACGATCCCCTCGGGCTGGACTTATCGCGCGCGGAACCCGGCCAACGACCTGCCCTTTGGGGGCCGGAACTCGATCTTCGTGCCGATGGGAGGCGCACCCTACATCCGGGGACTCGACAATGAGCGTCGTTGGGCCACGCTCGCGGATCTCCAGATGCTGGTGAAGTTGACGCAGATGTCGCCCGCTCTGCATTCCACGTCTCACCACATCATCGAGCCCATGGATGTGAAGGTAAGCCATCGCCACCTGGAGATCGCCTACTCTTCGATCAAGTACTCGGACAAGACGTTCATGGGGATGGCGACCACGGAGCGCAACGCCGAAGACGTCCTCGACATGGCCAAGATCTTGTTCGGCGCCGATGTGATGGAGACGACGCCGGTCATAACGGGCAACGCCAATTGCAACAGTCCGCTGCTCTGGGACGAGACGATGCTTGGGGCGATCCGCGCCTACAGCCGCCGCAACCAGCCGATACTCTGTTCGCCTTTCGCCCTCGGCGGCGCGAACACGCCGGCCTCTGCCGCCCCGACGGTGGCGCAGCTCAACGCAGAAGCATTGGCCGGCCTCTCATATACACAGGTTATCCGCCAAGGGAGCCCGGCGATCTATGGGCACTTCCTATCGGCAGTGTCTATGAGGTCCGGCGCGCCGATGGCCGGCACGCCAGAGATCAGCCTCATGAATTTCATGATCGGGCAGATGGCGCGCTTCTACGGCGTGCCGTGGCGGAGTTCCAACCTGTTGGGCGGCTCCAAGACCTTCGATGCGCAGGCGGCCTATGAAAGCACGATGACGCTGAACGCTGTTCTTCATGCCGGCGCGAACTACATCTGGCACTCTGCCGGATGGAACGAGGGAGGTCTGCAGTGTTCCCTCGCGAAATTCGTCGTCGACGCCGACATGTGCGCCATGGGATATCGAATGGCCGAAGGCGTGCGGTGGGACGATTTCGACGAAGCGATGCAGGCCGTCCGCGATGTCGGGCCCGGCGGGCACTTCCTTGGACATCCACATACCCAGGCCAATTTCGAGCGTGGCTTCTACATGCCGAAATTGTTCGACAACAACTCGATTGAGCAATGGCAAGCTGAAGGTAGCGTCGAGATCACCGGCAGGGCCTTGGAATATGCCAAGCGGCTTTTGGGCGAGTATGAAGAGCCGAAACTCGACCAAGCCGTGGACGAAGCATTACGCGACTATCTGACCCGGCGGAAACGCGAAATTCCCGCCGAGGACGCGCTGAATACCACCTATTGATCGCCTCCACGCCGCGGATCACGGACGATCGCTGTGTCCGGCACCGCCTCGTTCAGCACATCGACATGGCGGCGGGGATTTCCATCACAAAGCCTTTTGCAGCTCCGGCAGGATGACGAACAGGTCGCCGACGATGCCGTAGTCGGCGACCTGGAAGATCGGTGCCTCCTCGTCCTTGTTGATGGCGACGATGACCTTGGAGTCCTTCATGCCGGCCAGATGCTGGATGGCGCCGGAGATACCGACAGCAATGTAGAGGTCGGGGGCGACCACCTTGCCGGTCTGGCCGACCTGCCAGTCGTTGGGGGCGTAGCCGGCGTCGACCGCGGCGCGCGACGCACCAACGGCAGCGCCGAGCTTGTCGGCAACCGGAAGGATCACCTCCTGGAACTTCTCCGAGGAGCCGAGCGCGCGGCCGCCCGAGATGATGATCTTGGCCGAGGTCAGCTCCGGACGATCGTTTTCGGAAAGCTTGTTCTCGACCAAGCGGGACAGGCCCAGGTCGGCTGCCGTCGAAACAGTTTCGACGGCAGCCGCATTGCCTTGGGAGGCGCTTGGATAGGAAGCGGTGCGCACCGTGATGACCTTCTTGGCGTCGGTCGACTGCACGGTCTGGATGGCGTTGCCGGCATAGATCGGCCGCTTGAAGGTGTCGGGCGAGACCACCTCGATGATCTCCGAAACCTGGGCGATATCGAGCAGGGCCGCAACGCGTGGCGCGACGTTCTTGCCCGACGAGGTCGCCGGGGCAACAATCGTGTCATAAGCGCCGGCGAGCGAAACCACGAGAGCCGCCAGCGGCTCGGCGAGGCGCTCGGCCAGCTCGTCAGCCTCGGCCAGCAGCACCTTGCGAACGCCTTTCAGCTTGGCGGCGGCATCGGCCGCAGCTTTGGCGCCCTTGCCGGCGACCAGCACGTCGACATCCGAGCCGATCTGGAGGGCCGCCGACAGCGCCTTGGCCGTCTGATCGGAAAGGGTTGCGTTGTCGTGTTCGGCGATGAGGAGAATTGCCATTTTCTTTATCCTTTCCTGACCGCTTACAGCACGCCGGCTTCGTTCTTGAGCTTCTCGACCAGCTCGGCCACCGACTTGACCTTGACGCCAGCCCTGCGGCCGCTCGGCTCTTCGGTCTTGACCACCTTGAGCCTGGGTTTCACGTCGGCGCCGTAGTCGGCCGGGCTCTTTTCGTCGAGCGGCTTCTTCTTGGCCTTCATGATGTTGGGCAGCGAGGCGTAACGCGGCTGGTTGAGGCGAAGGTCGGCGGTGACGATCACCGGCATCTTCAGCTCGACCGTCTGCAGGCCGCCGTCGACCTCGCGCGTCACCTTGGCCTTGTCGCCGTCGAGCACCACCTTGGAGGCGAAGGTGCCTTGGGCCCAGCCGAGCAGCGCGGCCAGCATCTGGCCGGTCTGGTTCGAATCGTCGTCGATCGCCTGCTTGCCGAGGATGACGAGGCGGGGCTTCTCGGCCTCGACCACGCCCTTCAGCACCTTGGCGACGCCCAGCGGCTCGGTCTGCTCGTCGGTCTTGACCAGGATGGCGCGATCGGCGCCCATGGCGAGCGCGGTGCGCAGCGTCTCCTGCGCCTGCTGCGGGCCGATCGAGACGACGATGATCTCTTCCGCCTTGCCGGCTTCCTTGATGCGGATCGCTTCCTCGACCGCGATCTCGTCGAACGGGTTCATCGCCATCTTGACGTTGGCAAGCTCGACGCTCAGTCCGTCGGCCTTCACCCGGACCTTGACGTTGGCGTCCACAACCCGCTTCACGGGCACAAGGATCTTCATACTGGCTACCTTTGCTTAATCGACGAAGTTTGGGTTCGCGCAGCCTTACCAGGTGCGCTGTAGTATGGTGCACTGGAAGGCGCCAAGGCAGGCATCCCGAGGATGCAATCCGAGATCTTCTCGGCCATCATCATGATCGCTGCACTGAGGTTGGCGGTTACTATTCTGGGCATGATGGAAGCGTCCACGACGCGAATGCGACGGACCGCTTTCACCCTTGCCTCGGCATCGACCACTGCTTGGTCGTCCGCGCCCATGCGACAGGTGCCCGAGGGATGATAGGAAGTTCCGAGATTGGCGCGGACGAACCTTTCGATATCCGCATCCGTGCGCGCGTCCGCGCCGGGCGTCAGTTCGGTGCCCCGGAATTTGTCCCAGGCCGGCTGATGGATCATGTCGCGAGCGAGCCGCACGCCGTCAATGAAGTCCTGAATGTCCTGCCGGGAATCCAGGTGGTTGAAGACGATCGATGGAGGCGCCGCAGGATCGGCCGATCGCAGCTTGACGGCACCCCGGCTCTCGGGGCGCGAGAGATCCATCCAGAACTGGAAACCAGGAATTGCGACCAACTTGCCGTTCTTGACCTGTCGCGTAAGCGGCAGAAACTCGAATTGCATATTTGGAAAAGCCACGTCGGCGCGTGTCCGAAGAAAGGCACCGGCCTCGAAGAAATTGCTCGCGCCGAGCCCCTTCTTGCGCACAACCCAATCAGTTGCAAGCTTGGCTTGGCCAAGAAGGTTCAGTTGCGAGACCAGAGAATCCTCATAGCTGGTCGCATATTGGAGGTTCACACCAGGGTGATTTTCCAGGTTGCGGCCGACCGCTGGTACATGGGCCTTGAGTGCGATTTGGTGCTTGCGCAGGTCATCGGCGTCACCGACGCCCGATAGCATCAACAATTGGGGGCTGTTGAAGGCGCCCGCGCAGAGAATGATCTCGCGCTCGCAGGTTACCGTTCTGGTATTGCTGCCCTTGGAAATCTCGATCCCTATGGCGGCCCCATTCTCGATTACGACCTTGTTGACATGCGCGTGGGAAAGGACTTCCAGATTTCCCCGGGCCATGACGGGATGAAGATACCCGCGTGCCGAAGTCCAGCGGAGCCCCTTATGCACGAACGCCTGGGCGATGTGGACGCCTTCTTGCCGGTAGCCGTTGTGGTCGGACGCAATCTCGTGCCCAGCCTGCTCACCGCTTCGCAGGAAAACGTCGAAGAGCTTGTGCGCGGCCCTGCATCGGCTGATGAACATAGGTCCATCGCCGCCGCGCCAATCGTTGGTTCCGTCGGCAAACGTTTCCATCTTGCGGAAGTAGGGCAGGCAATGCGCGTAGTCCCAGCCTGGTAGTCCTCCTTCGGCCCAGCCATCGAAATCCATCGGGTTACCGCGATTGAATATCATGGCGTTGATGGACGACGTGCCGCCGATCACGCGGCCGCGTTTCTCGTCGATCATTCTTCCGCCGAGTTCCGGTTCCGGACCGGACTGATAGCCCCAACCGAGCTTCTTGCTCTGGTAGGTGAAAGGCAAAGCAGCGGGCATGGAGATCATTGGGCTGCGATCGGATCCCCCGGCTTCGACAAGCAGAACGCGAATTGCCGGGTCTTCGCTTAGCCGCGCGGCAACGATACATCCAGCCGACCCGGCCCCAACGACGATATAGTCAAAACGCGCCCTTGCAGGATCCAATGCGATACCGTCCCTATGGATGTTGGAAGGCTCCACGGCCAGCCGTTCACAAATGCATTGTCAGATATTGGATACCATTCTAATTTATCGTATAAAGTTATGTCAAACTCAAACTTGCGTATTAACCGGGTTCCGTGCCTTCACTATGATCAACGAACGGGACCAGCAGAGGAGATAAAAATGCCTTGGATCAGGATCGATCTGTCAGAGGGTCGGAGCGTGGAGCAGAAGCAGAAAACCGCAAAAGCGGTCACGAATGCCTTGGTAGAGTTCTGCAACTGCACGCCCGAATCGGTTAGTATCGTCTTCAACGACGTGACTGCGGACAACTGGGCTTTTGGCGGCAAGCTGATTTCCCAGAAGGGGAAGAACGAATGACCCGTTGCCGCGTCCTGCAGCTCCTGGTGCACGAATAAGGTCGGTCGTGCACCAAAGTCCAAGGGATTGACAAACAATCATATGCAATCCTAAACAATTGCATAAATATTGATTCCAGCTTTGACCATAGGTTCACCGATGGCTCCCAAGCAAGCACCAGCTCGCAAACCCGCGCCTGAACTTGTGAGGGATGGATTGCGAGCATCGATCCTGGCCGGCGAGTTCGAAGCCGGCCACCAGCTGCGCCAGGACGAGGTGGCGGAACAGTTCGGGACGAGCCGCATTCCAGTACGCGAGGCATTGCGACAGTTGGAGAGCGAAGGTCTCATCATCTTCCATGCCAACAAGGGTGCGGTCGTCAAAGGGCTGTCCCTCGAAGACGTCCTCGAAATGTTGGATATCCGGATTGCGCTCGAAACCAGGGCTTTGAAACTCGCTATCCCGAACATGGCGATCGAAGATCTGGAAATGGGGCAGGAAATTCTCGACCGCTATGACGCCGCGTCAGACCCGGAGGCCTGGGGGGAGATGAACTGGAATTTCCACTGGACACTCTACGCGCCATGCAACAGGCAGAAGCTGCTCGCCATGATTGAGGCTAACTATGGTCACGTCAGTCGTTTCATACGCCGTCAAGTCTCCCGTGCCGCCGGCAAGGTCCGCCCGCAAAAAGAGCATCATGAACTGCTCGACCTTTGCAGGCAGGGAAAGATTGACCAGGCTGTAGATCTGTTGGAAAGACACATCGAACAGACCCAGAAGTCATTGCAGGCGAGCAGCCGGCGGATGGAAGCCGGCCGATAGCCGTTGTCGGTACCGGCCACCGCGCCGTGGCCGATATTTCCCTGCCTCAGATGATGCCCTGCTCGGGAAGCGGCTTGCCGTCGACAAGGCGTTGCCAGCCAAAGCGCGTCAGATCGATCGTCTCGTAGCGGCCGTCGAGGATAAGCTCGGCAATGGCTCGTCCACACCCAGGCGCATGCATGAGGCCGTGACCGGAAAAACCGGCCAGCATATGGAAGTTGCCGAGCCCGTCAGCGCCCGCCCCCATGATGACATTGCCGTCGAAGTCGTTCTGGTCATAAAGGCCGGGGAGCGTGTTCTTGCATTTTGTTCGTTCGAACTGCGGGAAGCGGTGGGCAAGCGCCGGCCACACGACGTCCTCGAAATAGTCATGATCGACGTCGAAATTGTATCCGCGCGGCTCGGCCAGTGTCGGAACACCGCCGGAATAACCCTTGCCCTCGGGCCGAAAGGCCAGCCGTTCGGGATCCTTTAGATAGGGCAGCGGTTCGATCGGATCCTCCGATTCGAAATAGTGCTCGAAGCGACGCAACGGTTCGATCGGCACTTTAATGCCGAGCATGGCGCAGATGTCCTTCGCCCAGGCTCCTGCCGCGTTGACGAAATGGTCGGCTTCTACTCGCCCATTGGATTTCAAGGTGGCGGCTACCACCTGACTTCCAGCACATTCCAGTCCTGTAACCTCGTCGGCAAGATACTCCACGCCGAGCGACCTCGCCTTCTTGCGGAACCCCATCAGCACGCTGTGCGGGTCGAGCCATCCGTCATCGGGAGAGTAAACCGCCGCACCAAGGTCCTCCACATTCATCGAGGGAAACTGGTGCTTGAGCCCGTCCGGCTCCAGCCACACGACGTTGCAGCCAAGCTTCAGTTCAGTCTCGAAGTTGCTCTTCAACATGTCGCGCGCCGACGGCGGCACGATGAACAGGTAACCGTTCTTCTTGAAGCCGATCTCCGCCTCTACCCCGTCAACGGCCATCGTCTCGGGGAAGGTCTCGAAGAACGGTATGCTGAAATTCGACAGTTCAATGTTCTCGGGAAGCGAGAACAGTCGCCGCACGCCGCCTGACGCCCTTGGGGTAGAGGCGAGCCCATAGGTTGGGTCGCGCTCCACTACACTCACGGCCGTAGTGGGGGATTTCAGCTTCACGAAATAGGCGACCGCCGATCCGATTGCACCGCCACCTATGATCAAAATATCGGTCTTCACATCGCCTCCTACATATTTTTTTGCAATCGAAATCCCGCCCACGAGGAATTCACTACGTCATGCCTCTGCGCGTGCCCGACTTAGGCGTTCCCCAACGGCATCCAGCGCGGCTGTCAGCGCCTTCAAGCCGCCGTCCTTCCGGAATTGTTCGAACAACTGATCGTTCAAGCCACCGACTGTGGTATGGCCGATCCGCAAATCCTCGAAGCTCTTCTCCGGCCTCTTGACCGCGCTGTCCGCCAACCCATGAAAAAAGGGCGCCAGGTAGGCTCTCGCCTTGCCATAAGGCACTCCCGCGGAGACGAGCCACTGCGCGCAAGTCTCGGCGATTGCGAAATATGCGCCCATCAATCCGCCGGCCACCGCAAAAGCATCGAATTCGTCAATCGTCTCACAGTTGATCACTGTGCCCAAGGCGGCAAAGACTGCAGTCAGCGTGTCCGATCCAGGATAGACGGCAGTCACACCGTTAAGGTCCGACACGAACGGCAATGGAACCGCTCTGGAGATATCGAAGTCCGGACCAATCCACTCGCGCAATGTCGCGATCGGAACGCCCGCGATCAGGCTGGCCACGATCTTGCCTGGCGCAAATTGCAGGGGGCGAAGAACCTCTTCCGCGACTTGCGGGCGCACGGCCAGCACAACGATATCCGAACCGCTGACCACGTCCTGGTTGTCTTTGCCGATGCGCACGAGAGGCGACAAGGCGGCCAGTTTTTTTGCCGTCGGCTTGGAGCGTGGCGAGACCACGATTTCGACGACCGGGAATTCTGCCTTCAGAAGGCCGCTCACGATCGCCTCGGTGATGATGCCCGTGCCGACGAACCCGATTCTCATGGCGTCCGCCATGCGATCGTTTGACCTTCGGACGGCCGCCAACGCCATCGCATCACAGGATGCCGCTGCTTTGAAGAGTGGCCAGATCAGCCATGATCGCCGGGTCACTATAGCGATCGAGGCTCAGCATTCTCGCGTAGGTGGGAAGTTCGGTCCCCATCACCCAGGCGGCGCAGATCACGCCTGTCGCGCAGGCAGCCATTGTGCCGAAGCCTGACAATGCCCCCGCCACGAACGCCCCAGGCGTCGTCATCGGACCGATCAGCGGCCAGTTCTCCTTGGCCATCGTATAGTAGCCACCATAGTGATGCGCAGCGCGCGGCAGGCGGCCGATATAGGTGCCAAGCGCAGGCTGGAGGCGGCTTGCAGCGCGCAGCAATATGTCCGGGAAATGCTCGTCCGTCGGCTCTGGTCCGCTAGGATCGCCCGCCCGTTCGTTGAGCGCCCAGCCGAGTTTGATCCATTTGCCGGCCTCGGCGCCGTCCGGACGACAATGTATGCCACCGTCGATATATTGCGTCAGATGAGCGGTGGCTGGATCATCGGCCAGGATGGCTTTCTCCTCATCGGTCCAGTTCAGAGTTTGGCCGTCAAGATCGATGGAGAATGGCAGGTTGCGCGGAACGGCGCCCGCATGGTCCTCGAAGGCGATCTTCTGTTGATAGACGCAGGAGACGGGCAAGTCTTCTCCCAGCAGCTCGGCCACGTTCTTCACAAAGGGGCCGGCAGCGTTGACGATGCGCTCGGCACGAAGACGAACAACCTGCCCCTCTGTTTCCACCGAAAGGACGAAGGGCGCTGGGGCTTCGATGCCGGCAACCTCGCCGCGGATCAAGCGCCCCCCAGCTGATTTGACTGCTTCAAGCATGTATTGGCCGAGCTGCTGGCCGCTGATAGAGCCGGCCCGACGAATGTGGAGCACCGTCGCGACGTCGTGGGCGTATGCAGGAAAAGTCTGGCGGATAAGCGATCTGTCGCGAAGCACGTCCACGCCATCAGCCGCATCTTCCCAGTTGGCCGACAAGGCCGGCTTGTAGGCTGAGTGGGCGTCGTTGCCCTCATGAATGCGAATGAGATCTTCGGCCTGCCCAGCATAACCACGGTAGAGATCCTCGATGAGATTGTCCGGATTGCTCCTTCGCGTCACCAACGCATATCCGCGGCGCGTCATGCTGATCCTGTTGTCTGTCTCGCGCGCGATTTGCTCCATGAGGCGGATACTGTCGTTCGTGTAAGCCGTCATCGTCGGATGCGGCCACCAATTGCGATAGTTCTCGCCAGATTGCGCCGAAGTGAGGCTCATGGGATCGCGTGGGTCGATTATCGCAATGCGCGAAACGCCATGGTTGCGGACGAGGTAGTACGCGACGGCGAGACCTACACTCCCCGCTCCGATCACTGCTACCTCAACGTGCTGCTCGTTCGCGCTCATTCCGTCTCCTTACGCTGCGGCATAGTGCCGCCAATGCATAGCTATACGCGCTCGGGCTATCACCTGGAGCCCACTGAAGCACGATATGCGATATCTTTTGATTGCATATCATTACCCATATGTTTTATACAACATGCTACAAGCTCAACAAACAGAAATCTTGCCGAGCCTCACCGATCGAAGCTCTGTCGGCAAGGACGTGGAAGGACAACCGATGTATAACGAAAAGCTCGAGCTCCTTATCGACGGAGAGTGGGCCGCGGCCAGCGATGGTCGCAGCCATCCGCTGGTCAATCCCGCCACCGAGGAGCAGATTGCGTCAGTGCCATGCGCATCGGCGCAGGATCTGGACTGCGCCCTGGAGGCCGCGGGGCGCGCATTTGTGAGCTGGAAGAAGACGACGGCGGCCTTTCGTTGGGAGGTGCTGAGCCGGGCGGCGGACTTTATCGAGTCGCGCAAGCCGATGATCGCCCGCACGCTGACCATGGAAAACGGCAAGTCGCTGCGCGAGGCCGAAGGGGAGTTGCAGTTCTGCGCCGACGCAACACGCTGGTATGCCGAGGAAGGCAAGCGTGCCTATGGGCGCGTGATACCGGCGCGCAGCCCCAATGTTCGGCAGATCGCGCTGAAGGAGCCGGTCGGGCCGGCGCTGGGCTTTGCGGCGTGGAACTTCCCGGCCGGCAACGTCACGCTAAAGATCGCTGCCGCCCTGGCGGCTGGCTGTACGATCATAGTCAAGCCGAGCGACGAAACGCCTGGGACGGCGGTGGCTATCGGTCGGTGCTTCCATGACGCAGGCGTCCCAGGCGGCGCGCTGAACATCGTATTCGGCCCGTCCGCGCCCATTTCGGAGCACCTTATCGCTTCGACTATTCCCAAGAAGGTCTCGCTGACGGGATCGACACCTGTTGGAAAGCTTCTCCAGAAGCTGGCTTCCGAGACCCTGAAGCGGTGCACGATGGAGCTGGGCGGGCACGCGCCGGTGATCGTCTTCGACGATGCGGATATTGACCACACCGTGAACGTGCTGACCGCAGCGAAATACCGCAATGCCGGACAGGTCTGCACTTCGCCCACCCGCTTCTACGTCCACGAAAATGTCTACGAGACATTCATCGACAGGTTCGTCGAACGCAGCCGCCAGGTGATAGTCGGCAACGGCCTCGATGACGGTGTGCAGATGGGACCGCTTATCACCGGGCGACGCCTGGGCACGATGGACGAACTGGTGCAGGACGCTGTCTCGAAAGGCGCCCGCCTCGCTCTCGGCGGCGAGCGCATCGACAGGAAGGGATATTTTTACGCCCCAACCGTTTTGCGCGACATGCCGGACGGTGCACGTGCCATGAACGAGGAGCCGTTTGGCCCGATAGCGCAAATTACACCGTTCCGGTCTTTCGACGAGGTCATCGGGCGGGCCAACTCGCTGCCTTACGGCCTGGCGGCCTACGTATTTGCTCGCAATGGCTCGGTCGCCGCCGCGGCGAGTGAGGAACTGGAGGCTGGCGTGGTGGGCATCAACCATACTTCAGTGCACGAGGCCGAAACCCCATTCGGTGGCGTCAACGAATCTGGCTATGGGGCCGAAAGCGGCGCCGAAGGCCTCGAAGCCTATCTCAGGACAAAGATGGTGACTGACAAGCGAATCTAAACCGCCAGCACGCTGGTGGCGTCCCGGTCGGACGTTCCTCTAATTGTTGGCGGGAGCAACCGCTATATCGGAGCACAGCTCGATGTCGAACGATCCTCTTCTGCAACCTTTCACGATCAAGCACCTGACGTTTCGAAACCGGCTCATGACGACATCGCACGAGCCCGCCTACCCGGAAGACGGGATGCCGAAAGGACGGTATCGCGCCTATCATGTTGAACGGGCCAAGGCCGGTCTTGCATTGACCATGACTGCCGGCTCGGCCGCCGTCTCCCGAGACAGTCCGCCGGTGTTCAACAACGTGCTGGCCTACAAGGATGAGGTCGTTCGCTGGATGAGCGAACTGACTGACGCCTGTCATGAACATGGCGCGGCGGTGATGATCCAGTTGACGCATCTGGGCCGGCGCACCCGATGGGACAAGGGGGATTGGCTTCCCGCTGTTGCCCCTACCCTCGAGCGGGAGCCTGCCCATCGAACCTTCCCAAAGCTTGTGGAGACGTGGGACATCGAGCGGATCAAGAAGGATTTCGCCGACGCGGCCGAGCGCATGAAGGCAAGTGGCGTCGACGGCGTTGAATTCGAGTCATTCGGACACCTGCTCTCGCAGTTCTGGTCGCCGATGAGCAATGAACTGACGAACGAGTACGGTGGCTCGCTCGAAAACCGGATGCGGTTCTCGCTGGAGGTTCTTGCAGCGGTCCGCGAGCGCGTGGGGCCGGACTTGATTCTGGGGATTCGCTATGTCGCCGACGAGGACACTCCGGTCGGATACGGGAAAAAGGAGGGCCTCGAAATCTCACGGCGGCTGAAGGACAGCGGCCTAATTGATTTTCTGAATGTGACGAAGGGGCATATCGAGACGGACGCCGGTCTTACCGACCAGATCCCGATCATGGGCATGGCCAGCGCGCCTCACCTCGAACTCGCAGGAGAAGTGAGGGCCGCGACCAAGTTTCCAGTCTTCCACGCAACGCGCATCCAGGATGTCGCGACGGCACGGTTCGCGATCGCCGAGGGCAAGGTCGACATGATCGGCATGACCCGAGCGCACCTGGCGGACCCTCATATCGTGCGCAAGATCCTGGAGAATCGCGAGCACGATATCCGCCCATGCGTCGGAGCGAACTACTGCCTCGACCGTATCTACCAAGGCGCCATGGCCCTGTGCATCCACAATCCGGCCACCGGGCGTGAAGAAACGATACCGCACAGCGTCCCCAAGGCGCAGGAAAAGAAGAAAATCGTCATCGTCGGAGCGGGGCCTGGCGGGCTGGAAGCGGCCCGGGTCGCCGCCGAGCGCGGGCACGAAGTCGTGGTCTTCGAAGCAGCGGGCAAGGCAGGCGGCCAGATCTTGCTGACGGCGCAGAGCCCGAGACGCCGTGAGATGGTGGGGATCGTGGACTGGCGGCTCGCGCAGTGCGAGGCGCTCGGCGTCACTTTCCACTACGGAACGTGGGCTGAGGCCGAAACCGTAACCGACGAGAAGCCGGATGTTGTGATCATTGCGACGGGCGGGATGCCCCACGTCGAAGTTCTCACCAGCGGCAACGAGCTGGTCGTTTCGGCCTGGGACATCATCGCGGGCGATGTCAGGCCGGGCAGCGATGTCCTGATCTACGACGACGCCGGAGACCACGCCGCGCTTCAGGCCGCCGAGATCATCGCCGATACCGGGGCGAAGGTGGAGATCATGACCCGCGACCGGTCGTTCTCGCCGGAAGTGATGGCGATGAACCTAGTGCCTTACATGCGAGCCCTGCAGAACAAGGACGTGACGTTCACGGTGACTTACCTGCTGGCGTCCGTTCGCAAGGAAGGCAATCATCTCATCGCGACCATCGGCAGCGACTATGGCGGCATAAGCAAGGAGCAGAAGCACGATCAGATAATCGTCAATCACGGTACGCGGCCTAACGACGATCTCTATTTCGCGCTGAAGCCTCTTTCGAAGAACCTTGGCGCGGTCGACTATGGCGAGCTGATCGACGGGCAGACCCAGACCAGGGTCGAGAACGAGCAAGGGACCTTCAAGCTCTACCGGATCGGAGACGCCGTATCGGCACGCAACACCCATGCCGCGATCTATGACGCGCTCCGTCTCGTGAAGGACATCTGAGCACGAGGGCCGCGTCCGACCAGCACCAATGCCTTCCCAGGCGACGTCACGGCGGATCCCGAAGCCACAGCGGCAGGATATTTGTCATCTGGCCACTGCATGCTGCCTCCACGCATGAAGCGAGGCTGCCGAAACGCATCCGCTTTCCCAGCAGACCGGGGCCGTAATGGGCGTATTTGGCCGAATTGGTCATGATCACTTTGACCGAAGGCGGAACCACCGGTTCGACGATCATGCACCAGCAGGTATCTGTTACGAATTGAACGCCGAATTGCTCGAGCTCCGGAGCCAAACCGACATCCCGTACCTTCTCAAGTGTCGCCCTGGCGCAGGTTGCGATGACGACGATACCTTCGCGCTTTGACCGTCCCCTGCACAGCGATGCAAGTTTCACGAATTCGTCGAAGGAGAAATGCGGACTGCCGAGTGCCACGAGGTCGATGGCATCTGCCTGGGCGCCGTTCAGCTCCTCCCAACAACGCGCAAGATCGCTGCGGCAGACCTTTATGGCGCGCGCCGGAGCCGAATTTCCCGTCGCTTCAGCCAGTGACGAAGCTTCCGGTGTCACGCCGACCATGTGAAACATCGGCGCGCCGGAAGTGGTGGCGAAAGCAGCGCCGAATGCCTTGAGATCATCCGAGGTGGGTTTGTGATGGCTCAAGCCCTCTATCACCGGGATATCGGCGCCGGCGATCATGCCGACACAGTATCCGAGCAGGGGATAGAGCGCGTCGTCGGCTTCCTCAATCTCGAACAGATCGATCTGGATGGCCGCATGCCTGTTTTCATCCAGATGGCATCCGGCGGACGGCGCGCGGCCTGTCAAAGCCACGCAGATGTCGAGGTAGTCGGGATACTTCATCGTCCTGGCGCCAAGAACGCTGTTCGCGTAAACGACGGCGTTGGACTCGGCCCAGACGATTTGATCGCCTTTTTTGGGTGCGCTCTCCAGAAGATAAGGCGCGCATGTGAACGTCGATTTGGCGCCCATTTTGACATAGGTGTCGGCAAGCCGGCTCGCGGCTTCCCCGAATGAGGGTTCTATCCCCTGCGCGCTCCAACGAAGTTGATCAACGGATATTGCATTCAGCGTGGTTGGAATGACGACCTGCGCGCCCCAATCGAGCAGTTTGGTTGCAAACTGCAGGCCTCCTGGACCGGTGTAGCCACAGCCGTCAATGTGCGCCTGGCTGATATCCCTCAGGCATGCCGCGCCCTGTAGCTCGGCCATGCGGACGATAATCTTCATCGCCACCTGCGCTGCCTTGCCGAGCGCTCCGGCAGCGATCCTCTCGTCGCCTTCGGTCAATTCGATCCGCGCGGCCGGCTCATCGGGCACTTGCCCGCCATCTTGAGGGGCGCAGGCCTCGAATGCCGAAAGGCACTTGACCCTGGTTCCCGAAACATCTGCGTATCGATGCGCCGCCAACGCGCGGAAGTTATCGGATCCGACGCAAACAACCGGAATGGATTTACCGAATACTTCTTCGGCTACGATAACACCAAGCGTGATGATGTCCTCCGGCCTCTCCAACAATATGGCTGCCGGTCCCCGGTCGTTCAGCAGCAACTCGAGGATAACAGCGCTGCCGGTGCAGGAACCGCGGCTGCTTGGGATCGCAAGGATCTTGTTCGTCAGCAACTGTCCGCTCAGTGGGTGATGCCGGTCTATCACCTCACCGGTTTCAGATTTGACACCTCCCCAGAAGCTGAGCGGCATGTCGCTAAAGAGAATTTCTCCAGCCGCGTTCCCTCGGACGAGAGCTGTCGAACCAGCCGGCGACAGCATCTGATCGTCGGGTCGAGTTTGCACAATGACCTCCTTGTGCGTTCCAACACCGCGGGCCGGCTCAGCTAGCACGCCAGCGTGGCGGGCAAAAGGCCTCGCCGTCAGGCGGCGACGCCGCCTAGATAAGCGCTGATGACGGCCTCGTTGCTTGCAAGATCCCTTCCAGGCCCTTCGAGGACAATGCGCCCGGCCTTGAGAACATAGCCGTAATCGGCGAATTTCAGGGCGACCTTGCTGTTCTGCTCCACCAGCAGGATCGTCACGCCCTCACGGTTGAGGCGTTGCACGATGTTCATGACCTCTTTGATCAGTTGCGGCGCCAGCCCCATCGATGGCTCATCGAGCAGCAGCACCTTCGGTGCCGCCATCAAGGCCCTGCCAATCGCCAGCATCTGCTGCTCACCGCCGGACAGGTTCCTGGCGTCGCCATTGTGCCTGCGCGCCAGGATCGGGAACAGTTCGAACACATGATCCATCCGCCGGCGCCGCTCGACATCGTCGGTCAGCGTGAAGGAACCCAGGTCGAGGTTTTCCTTGATCGTCATGTCGCCGAAAACGCGCCGCCCCTCCGGAACGTGGACGAGGCCGCGGTGAGGCAGGCGATGGGCCGGGACCTTGGTTATGTCCTCACCGAGGAACCGGACACTGCCGGATGACGCCGCAAGAAGGCCCGACAGCGTGCGCAAGGTCGTGCTCTTGCCGGCGCCGTTCGAGCCGAGCAACGCCACGATCTGGCCGCGCCGGACCGAGAGGCTGACGCCGTGGAGCGCTTCGATGGCGCCATAGCGCGCGACGATCCGGTCGGCCGAAAGGACAATATCGGGCTCCATCAATCCTCCGTACCGAGATAGGCTTGGATGACCTTGGGATCCGCGCGCACTGCCTCCGGCGCGCCATCGGCGATCTTCTGGCCGTAGTCGAACACTACGATCTTTTCCGAAACCTGCATGACCAGGCCCATATCATGCTCGATCAGCAGCACGGTGACGCCGGTCTCGTCGCGAACGCGGCGGATCAGATGCACGAGATCGAGCTTCTCGCGCTCGTTCAGGCCGGCGGCTGGCTCGTCCAGCAGGATGAGTTCGGGCTTCGAAGCCAGGGCCCTTGCAAGTTCAAGCCGTCGCTGGTCGCCATAGGAAAGGCCGCCGGCAAGACGGTGCGCGTGCTCCGCGATGCCGACGAAATCGAGCCAGCGCATGCCGACCTCGCGTATCGTTTCTTCCTCGCGCCGTTGCGATGGCAGGTGCAGGATCGCCGAAACGAGGCCGTGGCGGCTGCGGCAATGCTGGCCCGACATGGCGTTTTCCAGGACCGACATTTCCTTGAACAGCCTGATGTTCTGAAAGGTGCGGGCAAGACCGAGCGCGGTGATGCGATGCGGCGGCAGGCCGGTGATGGGACGACCGCCCAGCCGGATCGAGCCGCCCTTCGGCTTGTAGAAGCCGGTGAGGCAGTTGAAGAGTGAGGTCTTGCCGGCGCCGTTGGGCCCGATAAGGCTGTTGATGGCGCCCTTCTCCACCGAGAATGAAATGTCCTGGAGGACTTTCAGTCCCCCGAAACTGAGACGCAGGTCGCGGACTTCGAGCAGGGCCATCGTTACACCCGCTTGTCCGGCCACAGGCCATTCGGCCTGAAGAGCATGATTGCCAGCAGCGCCACGGCTGTCACCAGCGGACGATAGGTGCCCGCGCCACGCAGCACTTCCGGCAGTAGGGCCACGAGAATGGCGCCCAGCACGACACCGGGGATGCGGCCCATACCGCCAAGCACCACGCCAAGCAGGATCAGAAGCGATTGGTTAAAGGTGAAGCTCTCCGGAGAAATGGCGGTCATCTTGGCCGCATAGAGGCACCCCGCCACGGAAGCGATCACCGCTCCCATCATGTAGGCCTGGAGCTTGGCTGAGACACGGTTGATGCCAATGCCGGCGGCTGCATCCTCGTCATAGCGGACATAGAACCAGGCGCGCCCCATGCGCGAGCGCTCGACGCTCAGGCAGACGAAGAGGGTAATCAGCGCCAGCGCCAGGAACGCATAGTAGAAATGCTGCACCTGCATCAGGTGGAAGCCGAAGATCTCCGGCCGCTCGATGCCGACAAGACCGCTGGCGCCGCCGGTAATGTCAAGATTGCGGGCGATGATGCGGACGATCTCGCCGAAGCCGAGAGTGACGATCGCCAGATAGTCGCTGCGCAGCCTCAAGGTCGGCGCGCCGATGATGATGCCGGCCACGCATGCAGCCGCCATGGCGACTGGAATGGTGAGCCAGAAATTGAAGCCGAATTCCGCGGTCAGGATGCCGGTCGTGTAGGCGCCGACCGCGAAGAAGGCCGCATAGCCGAGGTCGAGCAGACCTGCGTAACCGACGACGATGTTGAGGCCGAGGCACAACACGACATAAAGCAGCGCCGTGGTCGCCACCTCCGTCACATAGGCATTGGCGAGTTGCGGCAGCACCAGCGCCAGGGCAAGCGCGGCGAGACCCGACAGCAAAAAGAAGCCACGCAGAAATGGCGGCTGCGTGGCGGCGGGCAAGGTTCTCACTTCCTCGCTCATCACACACGCTCCACGACAGAGCGTCCGAGAATGCCGGTCGGCTTGAAGACCAGGAATAGGATCAGCGCACCGAACACAAAAACGTCGCGCCATTCCGATCCGACGAAGGGCAAGGAAGACCCATAGGCCTCGAGCAGGCCGAGCAACAGGCCACCCAGCATGGCGCCCGGCACGCTACCGATGCCGCCGATGACGGCCGCGGTGAAGGCCTTGAGCCCCATGACGAAGCCCATGAAGAAATGGACGCTGCCATAGTAGGCTGCCGCCATCACGCCGCCTCCGGCCGCGAGCGCCGAGCCCATGAAGAAGGTCAGCGCGATCACCCGGTCGACATCGATGCCCATCAGGCGGCTTGCGCCCATGTCGATCGAGACGGCGCGCATCGCCTTGCCATACATGGTGCTCGAGACGAAGGTCTGCATGCCGGCCATCAACAAGATCGAGGCGCCGACAAGCACGATCTGCGTGTAGGTGACGTGGACAGCCGAGATGTCGATGCCGGCAAAGCCAAGATCGGTGTTGAAGGCAAAATGCCGCCCTCCGGTCAGCGCGAGCGCGGTCCCGTTCAGCACCATCGAGGCGCCGAGCGCCGTGATCAGGATCGACAGGCGCGGCGCATTGCGCATCGGCCGGTAGGCGAAGCGCTCGATGACGACACCAAGCAGGCCAACGGCCAGCATCGACACCAGCAAGGCGCAGACGACGCCCAGCCAGCCATTGCCGATCCATATGCCGACGAAGGAAAACACGATGAGGCCGACGAAGGCGCCGCTCATATAGATGTCGCCATGGGCGAAGTTCAGAAGCTTGATGACGCCGAAGACCATGCTGTAGCCAAGCGCGATCAGGGCGTAGAACGAGCCGACGATGAGGCCGTTCATCAGTTGCTGGATGACAAGGTCGAGCGTCATTGATGCACCGGTTGCGGGTCGTGAAGATGCCGTGCCTGGCGCAGCAACGATGCGCGCCAGCCACGAGGGCAAGACGAGGGGCAATGACGCCGAGGCCGGCTCACGAGCCGCCCCGGCGTCCAGCTGTCTTGGCCGTTACTCGGCGGCAATCCACTTGCCGCCCTTGGCGACGACCGGGCGGAAGTTCGACGTCTGCAGCGTGTTCTTGTCGGTGAACTTGATCTCGCCGGCCAGGCCCTTGAAGTCACTGGCCTTGAGCGCCGCCACGATTGCCTTTTGATCCGTCGACTTGGCCCGCGTGATGGCATCGACGATGAGGTCGCCCACGTCGTGCGAGAGAGCCGCATAGGCGCCTGCGTCACGGCTGAAGGCTTCCTTGTACTTTGCCTTGAAGTCGGCCGCGCCGGCGAGGAGATCGACGGTCGGCGGGGACAGGAGGAATACGCCCTCTCCGGCCGAGCCTGCGATCTCCAGATATTCCGGCGAATTGTTGCCGTCGCCAAGCACGATGCCGCCCTGGAAGCCGGCCTGGCGGAGCTGCTTGGTGAGCAGCGCGCCGCCGGCATGGTATGCGGTCCAGAACACGGCGTCCGCGCCGCTTGATTTCACCTTGGTGACGACCGCCGAATAGTCCTGCTCGCCGGCTGCGGTGGTTTCCTTGGCTGCAACCTCGCCGCCTGCATTCTTGAACGCTTCGGCGGTCAGTTTCGCCAGGTCGGAAGAATAAGCGTCGCCTTCATCTATGACGGCGATCTTCTTGTAGCCGTTCTTCTTGAAGAGCTCGACAGCCGTCGTCGCCTGCATGTCGCCCGTCGAATTGGCAAGAAAGGCGTTGCCCGGGTTCGCGGCAACCAGTTTAGTCGAATTCGCCCCGATGATGACGAACGGAATGCCGGCGTCGCCATAGATCTTCAAGGTGGGAAGCACTGCTCCCGAGCAATAACCGCCGACGATAGCGGTCACTCCTTCCGAGATAAGCTTGCTGCCGGCGGTGACAGCCTGCTGCGGATCACAGGCGTCGTCGGCAGTCGTGGTGACGATCTTGTCGCCATTGACGCCGCCCTTGGCGTTGGCGGCGTCGATCGCCATCTTCACCGCGTTCTCCATGTCTTGCCCTTCGCTGGCCAACTGGCCGGTCATCGGAGCTACGATGCCGATCTTGATATCTGCAGCCGCGGCTGCAGTGGTCAGCGCCAGCCCGGCAAGGAATGTTGTGCAGGCGAGCTTCTTGAGGGATACGATCATTATTCTCTCCATTTCCCCTGTGGACGCATCCAGCGACCTGCCGGGATGCATTCTGCTGTCGCGCTTTCGAACCCCGAAAGGTTCGGCGCAATCGACGCTCCTGTATCGGAATCAAATACGGAGCTGTTTATATTTAATACGATCGATGCATTATTTTATACGATGTGTCAACGATCGGATTTACGTGATTTGTCAGCGCCGGCGATCAGTGGCCGGCAGGAACCCGGGCGTACGCGCCCTGGTAGCGGTTCTCCCGAATGCTCTGCATGACAACGGCCTCGCGGGCGTCCTGATCGCGGACGGCGGCTAGGAGGGCCTCCGCGCCTTCGACCGGAAATGCCACGACACCATCCTCGTCGCCGACGACGATGTCGCCCGGGCCGACCACCATGCCGCCCACGCACACGGGCACATTGATGGCACCTGGCCCATCCTTGTACGGCCCAAGATGGATTGCCGACCGTGCGAAACACGGAAACGGACTGCGGCCAATGGCGCCTGAATCGCGGATAGCGCCGTCGATTACGATGCCAGCAGCGCCGCGCGACGCCGCGACGCTCGTCATGATCTCTCCAACCAGAGCCCGCCCTTCGTAGCCGCCACCATCGACCACGACGACGTCGCCAGGACGCACCAGATCGAGCGCGCGGTGGATGAACTGGTTGTCGCCCGGACGTGTCCTGACCGTCAGCGCCCTCCCCGCCATAGCGCGGGTGACTTGATGGAACGGCCGCAACCCGACGGCACCAGGCACACGAGCGAGATTGTCGCTGATCAACGGGGTGGCGAAGGCCCGGAACGCCTCTATGAGTTCGTTGTCCTGAGGCTCCAAGGCCATCCGGCTCTCCCTTGACCAACTGTGAATATATTATCCAATCATGATTGACCTGGAAGAGTCAACTGACCCCAGCTACGACCAAAATCGAACCCGAGGAGTCCGAGTAAACGCGGAAAAGATAGCCCGACACCCCATTCATTCGGACTTGCAAGGGCGCGGGCATTCACGATAAGTTGGATAACATATCCAGCATTTGATGCAGATTGCGGAAGGATTTGTCGTGAAGCATGCAGGAAAAGTCGTGATCGTCACCGGGGCGGCCCAAGGCCTCGGGCTTGCCTGCGTCGAGCGCTTTCATGCCGATGGTGCGAACGTCGTCCTGGTCGATGTGAAGGCCGATCGCGGACGCGAACATGCCGAACGCCTTGGTGAACGTGCCGTTTGGCTTTCGGCCGATCTGTCTGAAATCACCAGGGATATGGCCGCCGGCATCATCGCTAAAGCCCAGGACAGCTTCGGCGGCGTTGACGTTCTCATCAACAATGCCGGCGTCATCCATCTGGACGATTTCGTCGACTTCCCCGAAGAGGCCTTCGACCGGGTCCAGCGCGTCAACCTCAAGGCCCCTTTCCTGCTCGGCCAGGCGGCGGCGCGAGCCATGATCACGCAGGGACGTGGCGGCTCGATCATCAACATGTCGTCGATCAACGCTATCCTGGCCATTCCCAACTCCGTCGCCTACGCGGTGTCCAAGGGCGGCATCAAGCAACTGACGGCGGTGATGGCGGTCGGACTCATCCCGCACAACATCCGGGTTAACGCGATCGGACCGGGCACCATCCTTACCGACATGGTCAAGAGTTCGGTCATGGCCAGCGAGGAGCAGCGCCAGACCATCCTGTCGCGCACGCCGAGCGGACGTTGCGGCGAACCGTCGGAGATCGCCAGCGTCGCATCCTTCCTCGCCAGCGACGATGCATCCTACATCGTCGGCCAGACCATCTATCCCGATGGCGGCCGCCTCATCCTGAACTATACGGTGCCGGTGAAGGACTGATCCCCATGTCCGTGCTTCCAGCGCCTCGCATCAGCCTTGCCGGGTCAGGCGCGCTGCTTCTCGACGGGGCGCAGGGGAGCTTCGACGACGCTATCCAGGAGCGGGTCTGGGCTGTGGCGAATGCGGCACGGACCCTCGAGGGCGTGCGCGAGACTGTTCCAGGCATGAACAATCTGCTCGTGCTTTTCGACCCACTCGCTACGGACGCACTTAGCATTGGCGAGCAACTGAAATCACTTTGGGCCAGCACTGATGCCCACGCCGTTGCCGGCAAGTCGCATATGGTTCCCGTCAACTATGGCGGCGCGCGCGGTGAGGACCTCGCCAGTTGGGCCACGCATTGCGGCATGTCCGTCGACGAGGTGGTCAGGCGCCACGCGGACGCCACCTATACGGTCGCCGCTATCGGCGCCATGCCCGGCTTCCCCTATCTGTCCGGCCTCGACCCAACGCTTGCATGGTCAAGGCGCGGCACGCCTCGCCTGAAGGTAGTCGAGGGCGCTGTTATCATAGGCGGGGCCCAGGCAGGCGTCATGCCGATGACCGCGCCATCGGGATGGCACATCATCGGCCATACGGACGTGAAGCTCTTTGACAGCCAGGCGCAATGGCCGGTGCTGTTGAAACCCGGCGACAAGGTACGGTTCGAAATCGCGGGGATAGCGACATGATCGAAATCCTCACCACCGGCCTACCCAACACCGTCCAGGATCTCGGCCGCACCGGCTATCTGGCGCTGGGCGTCAGCCATGGCGGGGCCATGGACAAGCAGGCGCTGGCAATCGCCAACCTCATGTTGGGCAACGATCCCTCGGCTGCGGGGATGGAGATTGCTCTCTATCCGTTCCGGCTCAAGGCGCATGTCGACACGTCGATCGCCGTCACGGGAGCCGATTGCCCGATCAGCGTTGGCGAGCGGCGATACCCGTCCTGGTGGGCAGTCGCCATCCGTGCCGGCGAGATCCTTACCATTGAAGCGCCGCGGACGGGCGCGCGTTCCTATATCGGCTTCGCCGGCGGGCTCGACGTGCGGCCGGTCATGGGCTCGCGCGCGACGGATGTGAAGGGCAGCTTCGGCGGATTTGGAGGGCGCGGCCTATCTCGCGGCGACCGGCTTCAGCTCAACGTCGCAGAGGGGTCATTGCCCGTCGACGGGTTCGGCGTGGTATTGGAGGAGCGGCAGGCCATGAGATACGGTGCCGTCTCCACGATCGAGATCAGAGTCCTGCCGGCCGCCGAGTTCGACAACTTTACGCCGCAGGCGCATGCGGCCTTCGCCGGCAGCGATTGGAGCGTCACCAGCGACGCCAACCGCATGGGCTATCGCCTGTCCGGCGAAGCGCTCTCGCTCGTCTCACCGATGGAATTGCTGTCGCATGGCATCGTGCCGGGCACTGTTCAGGTACCGCCGTCCGGCCAGCCGATCATCCAGTTGGCCGACGCCAACACCTGCGGCGGCTACCCGAAGATCGCGACTGTGATCGAGGCCGATCTGTGGCGGCTGGCGCAGACGCCAGTCGGTGCTCGACTGCGTTTTGTGCCGGTATCGATCGAGGTGGCGACCGAAGCGTTGCGCGCGCGGCGCAAATGGAGTGAGACATTCGTGGCGGCCATGAACCCGAAAACGAGTATGAAGCCGGCCTCCAAGGAGATGAGATGACCGATATGACTGTGCTTACCGTCGCCGAGCTGCAGGAGCGCGTCGAAGCGATTTTCCGCAAAGCCGGGCTGAATGCAATCCAGGCCGGCGCGATCACTCGCGTTATCGTCGCTGGGGAGCGCGATGCCTGCAAGTCCCACGGCATCTACCGCATCGACGGGGCTCTAAGGACGATCAAGGCCGGAAAGGTGAATACAAATGCGATTCCCGAACTGGTGCCGCAACAGGCATCGGGCATCGTGAAAGTGGATGCGAAGGGCGGGTTCGCCAACCCTGCATTGGAACTGGGCGTGCATGAACTGGCTGAGCGAGCGCGTTCCTGCGGCACAGCCGCGCTTGTCATCAACGATGCCGTGCATTTTTCCGCCCTCTGGGTGGAGGTCGAGGCGTTGACCGACCGTGGCCTTGCATGTCTGGCCATGTGTCCAAGCTATGCCACGGTCGCTCCAACTGGCGGCAACAAGCCTCTGCTCGGCACCAATCCCTTCGCGTTCGGATGGCCGCGTGCAGGACACCAGCCTTACGTGTTCGACAATGCGACCTCGGTTGCCGCTCGTGGGGAGATCGAACTTCACCGCCGTGCCGGCAAGCCGCTGCCGGAAGGCTGGGCCATAGACTCCGAAGGCAGACCGACGACCGATCCCGAAGCGGCGCTCGCTGGCGCCATGCTTCCCTTTGGGGGGCACAAGGGGTCCGCGATTGGAACCATGATCGAATTGCTGGGCGGCATCATGATCGGCGACCTGACGAGTTCCGAAGCGCTCGATGTCCTTGGCACGACGACGCTTTATCCAGCTCACGGCGAGTTGGTCATTGCTTTCTCGCCACAAGCGTTTGCCGCGGGCCGTCCCGGAGATCCGCTGTCCCGTGCCGAGACCTTGTTCGATGCCATACTTGGCCAGGGAGCCCGCCTGCCCTCGCAACGGCGGTTCCTTGCCCGCGCGAAATCGGAAAAGGATGGCATCAGCCTCTCGCGGCAGGAAATTGAGCAACTCGATCGGCTGCTCGATCGAGGGATCGACGCCGTCTGATCCAAACCCGAAACCTTTCATTCCCACATCGACCGGGGAAACCGACCTCTCAGGAGAAGAATTATGCGTTGGTCAAAAGCATTCACCGTCGTCGGCTGCCATGCCGAGGGCGAAGTCGGCAACGTCATCACCGGCGGCGTCATCGACGTGCCGGGCAAGACCATGTTCGAGAAAAAGGAATATCTCGAAGCGCATATGGACGACATTCGCGGGCTTGTTCTCTTCGAGCCGCGCGGCGCGCCCTATGTGAACGCCAACATCATTCTGCCGCCCTGCGATCCGACTGCTGATCTCGGCTATGTGATCCTCGAAAGCACCGAATACCCGCCGATGTCGGGCTCGAACACCATCTGCGTGGCCACCGTCGCGCTGGAAACGGGCATCCTGCCGATGCGTGAGCCCGAGACGCGTCTGCGCATGGAAGCGCCGGCGGGCATGATCGAGGTGCGTTGCGCGTGCGAGAACGGCAAGGTGGTGCAGGTCGAATTCACCAACGTGCCCGCCTTCGCACTTCATCTCGACACGCCGGTCGAGGTCGAAGGGTTGGGTACGATTACCGTCGACACGTCCTATGGCGGCATGACGTTTGCCCATGTGAACGCCCGCGCGCTGGGTTTCGCGGTCAAGCCCGACGAGGCGCACCAGATGTCGCTGCTGGGTCAACGGATCAAGAAGGCGGTCAACGAGCAACTCGACGTCGTGCATCCCGAGAATTCTAAGATCCGAGACGTCTCCAACGTGATCTTCGAAGGTCCTGTGGAACGCATCGATGGGCGCGTCGAAAGCATCAATGGCACGGTGTGCCTGCATGGCCGGCTCGACCGCTCGCCGACCGGAACCGGCACCACCGGGCGGCTCGCCGTGATGTCGGCAAAGGGTCAGATCGCCAAGGGCGAGCTGTTTCGCAACAAGTCCATCATCGGCACCCATTTCGATTCCCGCGTCATTGCAGAGACACGCGTCAAGGATCGGGACGCGGTGGTGGTCACCATTGCCGGCCAGGCATGGATCACCAGCATCGGCCAGTATGGGCTCGACCCGACCGATCCCTATCCGCGCGGGCATCGCCTCAGCGACGTCTGGTTCTGAAACAACAGCAGCCGATCGCGCGCCGAGCGCTACAATTTGCATATCGATCCAGCCAGGGAGGCCACCATGCGAAGCACCAAATCCATTCACATTATAGGTTGCCACGCCGAGGGCGAGGTCGGCGATGTGATCGTCGGCGGGGTCGCCCCGCCGCCCGGAACCACGATCTGGGAGCAATCGCGCTTCATCGCAAGGGACCAGAGCCTGCGCAACTTCGTCCTCAACGAACCGCGCGGCGGCATCTTCCGCCATGTGAACCTGCTCGTTCCCCCGATCGACCCCAAGGCCGCCATGGGTTGGATCATCATGGAGCCGAACGACACGCCGCCGATGTCGGGGTCCAACTCCATTTGTGTGGCGACGGTTCTGCTCGATGCCGGCATCATACCGATGCAGGAGCCTCAGACGCGTTTCGTCCTCGAGGCTCCCGGTGGCCTGATCGAAGTCACGGCCGAGTGCCGAAGTGGCAAGGCCGAGAAAATCCGGGTACGCAACCTGCCGTCTTTCGCCGACAAACTGGACGTGAAGCTGGAAGTCGCCGGGGTGGGTACCCTGACGGTGGATACCGCGTTCGGCGGCGACAGTTTTGTCGTTGTCGAGGCCAGATCGGTCGGCTTCAAGATCGATCCGGACGAGGCCCGCGAGATCGCCGAAACGGCAATGAAAATCACTGCCGCCGCCAATGAACAGCTCGGGTTCAAGCACCCTGCGAATGCCTGGGATCACATCTCCTTCTGCCAGTTCACCAATCCCGTCGAGGTCGAGAACGGCATCCTGACCGGGAAGAGTACCGTGGTTTGCAGTCCGGGCAAGCTCGATAGGTCTCCCACGGGCACCGGTTGCTCGGCACGCATGGCACTGCTCCATGCCAGAGGGCAGATGAAGGTCGGCGATCGCTTTATAGGGCGGTCGGTCATTGGAACGGAGTTCGATTGCAGCCTCGAAGCGGAATGCAGCGTCGGCGGTCGAGCAGCCGTCATTCCGACCATTTCAGGCCGCGCGTGGATCACAGGAACACAGCATCATATGCTCGACCCCGCCGATCCCTTCCCCTCCGGCTATCGGCTATCCGATACCTGGCCAATGCTGGCCTGAAAAGGCATTCACCGACAAGGATCGCAAGCAAGGTCCCTACGATTCGCAACAAACGGAATGAACTGATGAACAGATGGACGGGGTTATTTCCCGCAGTGACGACCAAGCTCACTCGCGACGGCAAGGTCGATCTAAAGGCCACGGTGGACAGTATCGACAGGCTCGTGAGGAATGGAGTTTCGGGCGTAATAGTCTTGCCGATGCTGGGCGAGAATGGCTCGATGATTCTCACCGAACGCGAGGCCATCATCCGTGGTGCCGTCGAGGTCGTCGCGGGACGGGTACCCGTGCTTTCCGGCCTCGCGGAGGTGACGCTTGATAGTGCTCAGGCAAATGCGAAGCTCTACGAAAGTTATGGCGCTCAGGGGTTGATGGTCTTCCCGAGCCTTGGCTACAAGACCGACGCGCGCGAGACAGCCGAATGGTACAAGGGCGTTGCGCGAGCCTCAGCCCTTCCGATCATGATCTACAACAATCCGATCGCCTACGGGGTCGACGTCACAGTCGATGTGCTTCGAGATCTTGTCGACGCGCCTGAGATCGTCTGCATCAAGGAAGAATCGGGCGACGTCCGCCGGGTCACCGACCTGCAGGTCGCCTTCGCCGATCGTTTCAGCATCTTCTGCGGTGTCGACGACCTGATCGTCGAGAGCTCGTCGCTGGGCGTGACAGGTTGGGTTTCCGGGATGGCCAATGTATGGCCGGCCGAATGCGTTGAGTTGTTCGATCTGTGCGCGCGCGGCGCCTATCCCGAGGCGCGCGCTCTCTACCGCATCTTGACGCCGTCCTTCCATCTCGACACTCACGTCAAACTGGTCCAGTATATCAAGCTTGCTGAGCATCTGGTCTACGGCGCACCCGAATGGATCCGCCCTCCGCGCCTGCCACTTGTAGGCAAGGAACGAGAATTCGTCGTCTCAACCATCCGAAAGGCAATCGAGGCGCTGGACGCGCGAACAAGAGATGGGGCGTGACCAATTTTCCTTGTCGAAGTAAGGCGCGCGCCGCGGTCAGACCGCAGCGACGAACGCCTTGATCTTGACACCGCTCTCTTCCAATCCGGCCCGTACGCGGGCGGCGATGGCGACCGCCGCCGGCGTGTCGCTGTGGACGCAGATCGAGTCGATCGGCGTCTTCAGCAATTGCCCGGAAATCGTCTCGATGGCGCCTTTCGTGACCATCCGCACGACGCGCGCCGCTGCCTTCTCGGCGTCATGAATGACGGCGCCTTCCAGCTTGCGCGAGACGAGGAAGCCCTCTTCCGTATAGGCGCGATCGGCGAAGATCTCGGACTTGACCGTCAGGCCCGCTTCGCGCGCGATCCTGTCCTGGAAGCCAAGCGCGATCGCCAAGCAGATCAGACCGGGATCGATAGCTTTGACCGCGCGCGTCACCGCTTCGGCGACACTGCGGTCGGTCTGGGTGAGGTTGCCCAGCGCGCCATGCGCCTTCACATAGCGGATCGGGTGCCCGGCATAGGCGGAAAGCGCCAGTGCCGCGCCGATCTGGTATGCCACCAGCCTTTCGATCTCGCCCGCCGAATGCGGAATGACGCGACGTCCGAATCCCCAAAGATCGGCAAAGCTCGGATGCGCGCCGACGGCGACGCCCTTCTCTTTCGCCATCGAAAAAGTGGCAGCCATGATTTCGGGGTCGCCGGCGTGAAAGCCGCAAGCGACATTGGCCGAGCTGACGATATCGAGGATGGCAGCGTCGTCGCCGAGCTTATAGGCGCCAAAACCTTCGCCCATATCCGAATTGATATCGACTCGCAGTCCAGTGTCCGTCATGGCGTCTTCCCCGGGGTTATTCAACGATCATGTCTTGGTCGTCACAGCAACTCGTAGAGCGGCGTGCCGTAGCCGACGACCGTACCGTCATCGACCAGCGCGGCGCCCAGCGCGCCGTCCGCCGGCGCGACGACGGCCTTCAGACGGAGGCCAACTTGCAGGACACCGACCGTGTCGCCCTTGCGGATCGGCTGGCCGGGTTCGACGACCGGACGACCGGTCGTCGGGTGCGCGAGACGGAACACTCCGACGCCCGGCGCGCGCACGTTCTTCGACACCGCCTCGGTCGCTGGCACTTTGGCGACAACCGCGGGGGGCTCGGCATTGGCTGATTGAATGCGCACGCAAAGCGAAAAACCCGCCTCCGCCAATTCGATCTCCGCAATGCCCGCGGCCGCGCACCACGCGGCAAGTCTTTCGATGTCCTCAATTGTCATCGCCGCCTCGTCCATCGAGCAGGCCGCCTTCGATCAAGCGTTCCAGATGGTGGATGTCGAAGCCGCCGGCCGCGAAGCCTGGTTCCTTCATGAGGATACCATGCAGCGGCGCGTTGGTGGCAATGCCGACCGCGTCCATCTCCGTCAGCGCTCCGCTCATGCGGCGGATCGCCTCCGCCCTCGTTGCGCCATGGGCAAGCAGCTTGGCCACCAGGGAATCGTAGTGCGGCGGCACCGTGTAGCCGGAATAGAGATGCGACTCGACGCGGATGCCGGGACCGCCGGGCGGCGTCCAACGCTCGACCCGCCCCGGATGCGGACGAAAGCTGTAAGGGTCCTCGGCATTGATACGGCATTCGACGGCATGGCCTTGAATGCGGATGTCTTCCTGCCTGAACGACAGACGCTCGCCTTGGGTGATCCGGATCTGCTCACGTACGATGTCGATGCCGGTGACCAGTTCGGTGACGGGGTGCTCGACCTGCACGCGCGTGTTCATCTCGATGAAGAAGAAGCGGCCATCTTCATAGAGGAACTCGAATGTGCCGGCCCCCGTATAGCCGATTGCCAAACAGGCGTTGGCGCAGAGATCGCCGATCTCGGCGATCGCGTCGCGCGAAATTCCAGGCGCCGGCGCTTCCTCGATGATCTTCTGGTGGCGGCGTTGCATCGAGCAGTCGCGCTCGCCAAGCCAGACGGCCGTGCCGTGCCGGTCGGCCAGGATCTGGATTTCGACATGGCGCGGCTGCTCGAGGAATTTTTCCAGATAGACCTGCGGATTGCCAAAGGCGCGTCCGGCCTCCTCTCGTGCCAGCGCCACGGCCTCCATCAACGCGCTTTCCTCGCGCACGATGCGCATGCCACGTCCGCCGCCACCGCCCGCCGCCTTGACGATGACCGGGTAGCCCACTGACGCGGCGATGGCGCGCACCGACTGCCCATCCTGCGGCAGGGCTCCCTCAGAGCCTGGAACGCAGGGAACGTCGGCGGCCATCATCGCCCGCTTCGCCGAGACCTTGTCGCCCATGGTGCGGATCGCTGCCGCAGATGGCCCGATGAAGGCAAGGCCGGCATTTTCGACGGCCTCGGCGAAGGCGGCATTCTCCGAGAGGAATCCGTAGCCCGGATGGATCGCCCCGGCGCCGGTGAGCTGGGCAGCGGAAATGATCTCGGCGATGTTGAGATAGCTGTCGGCCGACGCTGCCGGCCCGATACAGATCGCCTTGTCCGCCAGCGCCACATGGCGCAGGCTCGCATCGGGTTCGGAATAGGCCGCAACCGTCTTCAGTCCGAGATCGCGGCAGGCGCGCAGGATGCGCAGGGCGATTTCACCACGGTTGGCGATGAGAACGGTGTCGAACATCGCGCTTAGCTCGCGTCTTCCAGAACAAACAGCACGTCGCCGGACTGCACGGCGGCATGGTCCTCGAAGGCGATCTCGACGATCCGTCCAGCGCGATCCGATTCCACGACGTTGAAGGTCTTCATGGCCTCGAGGACGCCGATCTTCTGTCCGTCCTCGACGACATCGCCCACCGCGACGAGTGGCGGTTCGCCTTCGCCGGCGGAGCGATAGAACATGCCTGTCAGCGGCGCGCGGATCGTATGCCGGGCAACCGTGGCTCCCGGAGTCGCGGCGGCAACCGGCGCGGTTTGCAAGGGCGATCCGGCCTGCGGCGCCGTGGCGGATGGCGAGGCCTGCTTGGCAATGCGAACGCGAAGTCCATCGCGTTCGATCTGCAACTCGCCGATCGGCGAACGCGAGACGAGGTCGATGAGCTCCTGGACGAACTTCAGATCCATGGCCGCTACCGCAACGCTTCGACGGCCTCGGCGATGCGCCCGATCGCTTTCTCGATCAGGTCCATCGACGTGGCTATGGAAATGCGGAAATGCGGCGACAGGCCGTAGGCCGAGCCTTGCACCACCGCGACCCGCGCCTGATCGAGCAGGTAGAGCGAAAGGTCGTCGTCACTTTCGATAACGGAACCATCCCGGCGCCGGCGTCCCATCAGCGCCGAGCAGTTCGGATAGAGATAAAAAGCGCCTTGCGGCGTCTGGCAGGTGAGGTCGGGGATTGATCGCAGCAGTTCCAATGCCCGATCGCGCCTGGCCTGGAACTCCAGAGCCCGCGGGCGAAGAAAATCCTGCGGTCCTTCCAGCGCGGCGATGGTCGCGGCCTGCGAGATGGACGACGGATTGGACGTGCTCTGGCTCTGCACCGTCGCCATGGCGCGGATCAGCGGCGCCGGGCCCCCGGCGTAGCCGATGCGCCAGCCCGTCATGGCATAGGCCTTCGACACGCCATTGACCGTCAGCGTGCGCTCCTTCAGCCGCGGTTCGACGGCGGCGATCGTGTGGAAAGCGCGGCCGTCGAACAGGATATGCTCGTAGATGTCGTCGGTCAGCACATGGATGTGCGGGTGGTCGAGCAGCACCGCGGCCAGCGCGGCCAGTTCGTCGCGGCTGTAGACGGCGCCCGTTGGGTTGGAGGGCGTGTTCAGGAGCAGCCATTTCGTGCGGCTACTGATCGCCGCGTGCAGAGCCTGGGGCGTTAGCTTGAAACCAAGCTCCTCTCCGCACGGAACGACCATGGGCTTGCCTTCGCCCAGAAGCACGATGTCGGTGTAGGAAACCCAATAGGGTGCGGGAACGATCACCTCGTCGCCCGGCGCCAGTGTTGCCAGCAGGGCGTTGTAGATGATCTGCTTCGCGCCGCCCGCGACGGTGATTTCCGAAGGCTTGTAGTCGAGGCCGTTGTCGCGCCGGAACTTGTCCGCCACCGCTTTCTTCAGCGCCGCTGTTCCGTCCACCGCCGTGTAGCGGGTCTCTCCCCTGCGCATCGCCTCATAGGCCGCCTCGACGACATGCGGAGGCGTCGGGAAGTCCGGCTCGCCGGCACTCAGGCCGATGACGTCGATGCCGGCCGCGCGCATTTCGATCGCGCGAGCCGTGACCGCCATGCTCGGGCTTGGCTTGATGACGTCAAGACGGGGAGCGAGCAGGCCCACGGACATTTCCTTGCCTATCACCCGAGATCCTCATCGGGTCAAAATTGGATAATGTATTCCAAATCGTTCGTCAAACGCCTTTCTTCCCCACGGACCGGCCGCGCTGCGCATCGACGGCATCACGATCTTTGTTTGCCAACGCATGGCCCGTCGTTCAGGTCAAAAGCTTCCAATTTCACAGCTTCAGCGAGCCTGCCCGGGAACTACGGTATCGCTGTTCTCGATCGCTTTGCTTGAGAATGCTCCCGCCACACTGAAAACATCCCCGACCCGACTACCAGAAATGCTCCGACGCCCATGTTCCAGGTAAGCGCCTCATTGAAGAAGACGACAGCGACGGCGATGCCGAACAGGAGTTGCAGATAGATCAAAGGCTGGACCTCAAGCGCCTCGAGAACCGCATAGGCGCGGATGAGAAAGTAGTGACCCAGCGCGCCGGTCAGGCAGAGCGAGGCCATGGGCAGCCAATCCGAGCGGTCGATGGATTCCCAGCACAGAACTCCGGGTAAGGTTGAGAATACCGCTCCAAAGACGCCGGTGTACAATGCGCTCGTTTGAAAGCTGTCTCGCCGGCCGACAGCTCGGGTTGCGACACCGTATAGGGCATTCAAGACAGCGCCGCCAACTGGCAGGAGCAGTGCAAAGTCGCCATGCATGGTGGCTGGGTTTATGATGATTATGACCCCGACCAGACCAACGACGACAGCGGTTGCGCGGCGCCAACCAACGATCTCTCCGAGCAACGGCACCGACAGGAACGTCACGAGCAGTGGGCTGACCTGGAGGATTGCCATGCTCGTCGCCAGCCCTGCATACTTGTAGGCCCAAACGCAAAGGGCGCTTGCCGAAACCAGAAGCAATCCCCTTGCGATCTGGAGAAGCGGATTCAGGCTTTGAATAGCGCTCCGCATTCCTCCCTGCGACGTCGCGGCCAATATGCTTACGAAGATGGCAAAGCCCCAAAATCGCACCATTGTGATAAAGAATGGCGAGTATTTCTCACCCAGCAATCTGCTGAAGCCGTCGAGGGCTGCGAACGTGCACGCAGTCAGGAGAGCGAACACGTAGCCGGATGTTTTGGCTTTCATAGCTTGTCAGTCGAAGCTCATGTGGGTCGATTCGCGCCAACGGCAGGTAAACGCTTGATAATATTATCCACAATTAACTGATTGCATACAATCGCGAGCAAGCCTTGGCCCAACCGTTTGCCGCTTTCAGGCGCGGGAACGGCTTTCAGCTCACGTTGTGACATTCGGATGCAATTCAACTCTTTCATATTTCAAATCGACATGATTGGATACGTTTCGACATTTTTTTATAAATCTGCCAACGGCACGCCCAGCCGAGTGGCTGCGTGACCCGTTAAAGGAAGGGCAAAAAATGAGTGATGCTCAGCCAGGCGCCACTACGACCTCTGGCGCGAAACCGGCGGCGTACCGTGCGCTCTTCGAGGAGTTCACGATCAAGAACCTAACGCTTAAGAACAGAATAATGAGTACCTCGCACGCCCCGGCATATGCCGAGCACGGGATGCCCACGGAGCGGTACCAGAGATACCACGAAGAGAAAGCAAAGGGCGGACTGGCGTTGACGATGTTCGGCGGCGCTTCCGCAATTGCTCCAGACTCTCCGCCTTCGTTCGGTCAGCTATACGTCGGAAGCGACCAGATCATACCCCATTTTACGCGGTTCTCGGAACGAATTCATAGGCACGACACCGCTTTGATGTGCCAGTTGAGCCATGTGGGTCGCCGCACACATGCAAACCGGGATGGCTGGCTGCCTGCATTGTCTGCGTCGAACTTGAAAGAGCCGGCTCACGGTTCTTTTCCAAAGGCAATGGAGGCTGGGGATTTCAAAAGGGTGGCGACATCGTACGCGGACGCGGCATCACGATGTCAGCAAGGAGGCTTGGATGGGTGCGAACTCCTCATCGCGGGCCATCTAATTGGCCAATTTTGGTCGCCCTTGGTGAACCAAAGGACCGACGCGTACGGGGGATCGCTGGAGAACCGACTCCGCTTCGGTTTCGAGGTATTGAGCACGATTAGGGACCGCGTTGGCCCCGATTTCATTGTCGGAATCCGCTACACTGCGGACGAAATGTTGGAGGGTGGGATTGGCCTTGACGAGGGGATCGAGATCGCCCGCCTCCATGAGAAATCCGGGTTGGTCGATTTCCTCAACATCAACGGCTCAAACAACTGGACCAATGCAGGCGTCGCCTCAACAGTCCCAGGCATGGCCTATCCAAGCTCGACTTATGCAAACATTGCTCGAGATGTGCGCAAGGCTGTGCGCCTGCCGCTGCTCCATGCCACCCGCATCACCGACTTTGCGACCGCGGACGCGATCATTAAGGATGGAATCGTTGATATGGTCGGGATGACCCGAGCCCATATCGCGGATCCTCACCTCGTCGAGAAATATCGGACGGGTCGTGAAGCCGAAATCCGCCCGTGTGTTGGCGCGAGTTATTGCATCGATCGTATTTACAAGGGCGGAGATGCACTGTGCGTGCACAACGTCGCGACAGGACGAGAGTCGTTCATCCCGCACAAGATTGCCCGGACCAGTGGTGCGAAACGAAAGGTCGTCGTCGTTGGAGGTGGTCCCGGGGGGATGGAAGCCGCAAGGGTCGCAGCCGAACGGGGGCACGATGTAACCCTTTTCGAGGCAGCCGATGAATTGGGAGGTCAGGTTATTTTGGCTTCTCAACTCGAATGGCGCCGCGATTTGATCGGCATTACTCGATGGCTGGCAGATCGGCTTCAGGCGCTCGATGTCGACATCCGTTACAATAGCTATGCCGAAGCCGACGACATTGCTTCGTTAAACCCCGAGGTCGTCATCGTTGCTACTGGCGGATTGCCCAACATGGCTCTCGTTGAAGGGGGAGAACTGGCCGTAAGCAGCTGGGAAATCCTGGATCGCTCAGTAAAGCCAGCCGATAACGTTCTGGTCTATGACGACAATGGTGGTCACGCGGGCCCCGTCGCAGCCCAGTATCTGGCCGCGGCGGGGAGCCAGGTTGAATTGGTCACCCCGGATGTCGAGGTAGGGCATCAGATTGGAACGACGAATGCCATCGTTCATCGCAAATATCTTTACAGCCAGGGGGTCGTCCTTGCTCCCGACCGGCGCGTGACGAAGGTCGAACGGCGAGGCAACGCTCTTGAGGTTACGATACGCAACGAATACTCGAATTTGATAGAGAAAAGGAGCGTCGAGCAAGTCGTGATCGAGTGCGGTACAATTCCGAACGACGGCATCTATTTCGATCTTGTAGAACGATCTGTGAACCGAGGTGTGTACGATCTCACTGCTTTTGCGGCGGGACGGCTGCTGACAGAATATGTAAATCCCCAAGGGGAGTTCGAACTGTATCGTTTGGGGGACGCTGTAGCCAGCAGAGACATCCATGCCGCAATGTACGATGCCGTTCGTATATGCAAGGACCTATGAAATAGGATTGTCAGTGGCGCGGCACGAGGCTGTCGCCGTCAGCAAACCAGCCGAGGAGTTGTCCACTTGGCGCGGTTTTTCTAAACCTGATCGAAAGTTGGCTGCGTATCTGCAGTGGACGCCAAGGGGGCCCACCGCATTTACGGCAAGACAATCTCGGCTCAATCGACAGATGGGACCCAACCCCTCAAGACAGAGGGGGCATCCAATGAGAATGCTGACCATGTTGGCTTGAAGGCCATCGCCTAGATGCAGCGACTTCACCGCATCCTGAATATTCGCTGCTTCATGATTGAAAGGCCTGCGCTCGGAGGGGCGTCCCTGATGCCATGGCGCCGTTTGACGGGGCCAGAAGGTGCATTAGACTTCCGAGCCGGACCTCTTGGAAGCAAGCCGGCGTTCAATTTGCCGGTTGAACGCCGGCGAGAGTTATCAGGCCGGCAAGGCGCCGGACTTCTTCGCCGTCCAGGTGGCGATGTAGTCCATCAGGCCGGGATTGAGGCAGTCATAGGGCTCGAGCCCGATCGATTTCAGCTGGGCGCGGATACCGTCCATGCGCTTCGGGTCGACACCGGATTCGATGATCGAGGAGACGAAGGCGGTGAAGCCGGGCGGCGACCAGCCGTCCTCCTCGAAGCGCTCGGGATGGATGAAGGACAGGCCCTTGAACGGATGGTCGCGCTCGACCGGGCCGTGCATGTGGACGCCGCAGCCGGTGCAGGCATGGCGCTGGATCAGCGCGGCCGGGTCGACCACTTTCAGCTTGTCGCCGTTTTCCGTGACGGTGACGTCGCCAGTGCCAGCGACAGCGACGACCGAGAACACGGCGCCCTCAGGCTTCCAGCATTTGGTGCAGCCGCAGGCATGGTTGTGGGCGATCTGGCCCTTGACCTTCACCTTCACCGGTTTGCTGGTGCAGGCGCAGACCAGCGTGCCGCCGGAGAAGCTCGCGCTTTCCTTCGGCAGCCCATTGTCGATTTTTGGATGCAGTTTTTCCGGCATTCCTACTTCCTCCCATGTTTGACCACAGAGTCGCGGGCGTTTCGGCCTGCGGCCCAGTGGGTTTCCTCAGTAAACCACCACACTCCTGATCGACTTGCCCTCGTGCATGAGATCAAAACCCTTGTTGATGTCCTCCAGCTTCAGCGTGTGGGTGATCATCGGGTCGATCTGGATCTTGCCGTCCATGTACCAGTCGACGATCCTCGGCACGTCGGTGCGGCCGCGCGCGCCGCCGAAGGCGGTGCCCATCCAGGTCCGCCCGGTGACCAGTTGGAAAGGCCTCGTCGATATCTCCTGGCCGGCACCGGCGACGCCGATGATGACCGACTTGCCCCAACCGCGATGCGAGGCTTCCAGCGCCTGGCGCATCACCTTGGTGTTGCCGGTGCAGTCGAATGTGTAGTCGGCGCCGCCGATCTGGTCGGCGCCACGCTTGGTCATGTTGACCAGGTAAGGCACGATGTCGCCGTCGATCTCCTTCGGATTGACGAAATGCGTCATGCCGAACTTCTCGCCCCAGGCCTTCTTGTCGTTGTTCAGGTCAACACCGATGACCATGTCGGCGCCGGCAAGCTTCAGGCCCTGGATGACGTTGAGGCCGATGCCGCCGAGGCCGAAAACGACGGCGGTCGCGCCTTGCTCGACCTTGGCGGTGTTGATGACCGCACCGATGCCGGTGGTGACACCGCAGCCGATATAGCAGATCTTGTCGAAGGGGGCGTCGGGATTGACCTTGGCCAGGGCGATCTCGGGCAGCACGGTGAAGTTGGAGAAGGTCGAGCAGCCCATGTAGTGGAAGATCTTGTCCTTGCCGATCGAGAAGCGCGACGAGCCATCCGGCATCAAGCCTTGCCCCTGCGTGGCGCGGATCGCGGTGCACAAATTGGTCTTCCTCGACAGGCAGGACGGGCACTGCCGGCATTCGGGCGTATAGAGCGGGATGACGTGGTCGCCCTTCTTGACCGAGGTGACGCCCTTGCCGACATCGATGACGACGCCGGCGCCCTCATGGCCGAGGATCGCCGGAAACAGGCCTTCCGGATCTGCGCCCGACAGCGTGAACTCGTCGGTGTGGCAGATGCCGGTCGCCTTGATCTCGACCAGCACTTCGCCATCGCGCGGTCCTTCGAGGTCGACCTCCATGATCTCCAGCGGCTTTCCGGCGGCGACAGCGACTGCGGCACGGGTTTTCATGAGGCACTTCCTCCCAAGTACGCACCTCCTGACCCCGGGCTCGGCAATCGGTTGGAGGAGTATGCGGTGAAATGCGGTGTCTAGACCATGCCCAGCCGAATTGCCTCAACGGCCGGCCCCCGACGGGTAGAATGCCGTAGGTTGTCCCCGTTTCAGCGTGCAAATCTTGTATAAACATCTCTTGGATAGTATGCAATCGTGAGTTTCCGGTAGCGGCCTTATTGGTGATCGTTAGAAAAATCCCCGAGCGCGAAACCCTGCCCGTTTTTGACGGGTCGTCCGCGGGTTCCGGAGCCTGACTTGCCGCCGCTATGTTCTTGGCAAGCCCGACCAGGCGCAGAACCGCACGCTTTGGATTCGATCCGAGCCAGACACCCTGAATTTGCTGACGCTGTTTTCACCGCTGAGCGGGGCCTCCGCAGGGCTCTATCTGTGGCGACTGGCCGCAGCGTTCAATCCAAACTGGAACGCGCCGGCCCTGTATTTGCCGTGTGACCGAATGGCGTTGCCCGGGCACGAGCAATGGATCGTGGAGCATCCCGAATTGCTCTGGAAGCCCGCCCGCGGAATTGTTCATTATATGGAGATCATCCATGAGCTTTTGGCTTCGTTCGCTTATTTCGAGCCTGTTCAGCCAGCCGCCTGATCTCTCGATCCCGGTCGATCTGTGGCTCGAACTTCTTCACGGACTGCGGGCGCGTGGCGGCAACCATCGGGAAAGCGGCGCCTTCCTTCTGGGGCCGAATACCGCGAACCGCAGGATCACATCTGTCGTGTTCTACGACGAGATCGATCCTCACGCGTTCGATACCGGCATGATCGAGATCGACGGCGGCTCGATGGCGGATTTGTGGAACATCTGCCGTGAACGTGGCGAGGTTGTCGTGGCCGACGTTCACAACCATCCCGGCAGTGCCGGGCAAGGCGAATCTGATCGGCTGCACCCGATGATCGCCGAGCCGGGTCACATTACGATGATCCTGCCTCGCGTTGCCGCCGAGCCGATCAGCTTCGAGGAGATTGGGCTCTATGGCTACCTGGGCCATTTTCGTTGGACCGCACTCAAACGGTCGCTTCTGCGGCCCACACAGCGCATTGAAGGGACGATCCATGGCTAAAGATATCATTGACACCCAATAGGCCCGCCAAGCTGTTCATGTACCGGGGCACGGTCGCTACCGCGGAGGAAGCCGGGCAGCGGTTGCATTCTTTCCGGATGCATCTTTTCATCGACGAGAGAGCAGCCTCGAGCCCGACCCATCAGGCGGCGCTGCTCACCGCTCTCAATTGCGCTCGCCGCACCTTTCTTGGCGGCGTTACGGTGTCGGGCGTCCTGGACGCGCCTTTAACGGTGCCGGTCGTTGCCGGTGCGACCCTGGCTGACGCGGGAGGACACCTTCAGGGCATCGTTGTCGAGAACATCCCGCAAGGCGTTCCGCTTGTCAGCACGGAACTCCGCCGGCGATCGATCGCGCGGGTTTGCTATTAGAACAACATTCGAAGGCTGGCGAGCCGGCCTAGTGCCCTTCGACGCCCCTGCCCTCCCCGACTGTGCCGAGTTTGCTCCCGCTGGCGTGCTTGCTGGAGCGCTGGCCGTGTCGGAAGTCTTCGCTCATTTCGATGGCGGTCTGATGACATGCTACAGATCGATCGGGGATTTATGAAAGATGCTTGAAAGGGCCTAACCCACGATCCCTGGTGACGCTTGTAGCTAGGGTCAGGACCCTTTAATTTGTTGAGTTGAAGGTTGAGCGCCACCTCGCGCGCAGAGTGGCAGACGTGGCAAAGGGCTTAGCCGCACCCAGCGCCACGCTTTTGGAATGCATGGGATCGTGGCTCGAATGCGAACCACAATTGCGGCCGACTCCACCGCCCGGTTCCTGGTCTCCAAACTCACTCTAAAGTGGAAGCGGCAACTCGTGGGCGGAACGAGCTTCGCCACGTGCGAGATGGGTCCTGCTGTCGCGAATATCATCGGCGATCTTTTCGGCCATCATGTAAGTGGTTGCTGACAGGTTCCCGTTGACGATTTGCGGCATGATTGCAGCACACACGACTCGGAGACCTTGAAGCCCATGCACCTTGCCGTTGCCATCTACCACTCCGTCGGCGGGCCTCACGGCCATGCGACAGGAACCTGCGGCATGGTAGCCTGTCCCTACAGAACGGCGCACCCAGGCGAGAATATCGGCATCAGTCTGCGCCTCCGCGCCGGGGCCGATCTCCTGTCCACGCACCGCATTCCAGGCCTGCTGCGCAAACAGGTCGCGCGCAAGACGGACCGCCTGCACCATGTCGCGACAATCGTCTTCCTTGGAGAGGTAGTTGAAGATGATTTCCGGCGCTGCGGACGGATCGGCCGAGCGCAGCCGCACATGGCCCCTGCTCTTCGGGCGCGAGAGTTCGACCCACTGCTGATAGCCCGGAATTGCTTCGAGCTGGTGGCCCACAAGCCGGCGCGCGAGGGGCAGGAATTCGAACCGTAGATCAGGATAGTCGACATCGTCACGGCTCTTGATGAAAGCTCCTGTTTCAAAGAAACTGGAAGTGCCAAGACCTCGGCGGAACAGTAGCCATTCAAGCCCCAGCCGCGCTCGGCCAACCAGGCCAAGCTCCGATACGAGAGAATCCTCGTGGCGGCAGATGTGCTGCACATTGACGCCGGGGTGATTTTCCAAATTCCGCCCGACATTGGGCTGATCCAGTAGCACCGGCAGTCCAAGCGCACGCAGTTCATCCGCCGGACCGACGCCCGAGAGCAGCAGCAGCTTTGCCGCGCCGACAGTGCCGCTCGCTACGAGAACCTCACGCCCGGCGTATATCTTTTCTCCGGTGGCCAACTCCACTCCAGTTGCACGATCGCCCTCAAACAGGATGCGCCGCACAACAACGCCTCTACGCAAAGCAAGATTGGGACGATGTAGATTGGGATGCAGGTAGGCCTGCGCCGCGTTGCAACGGTGGCCGTCGCCGACCATTTGCTGAGCGATATGCACACCTTCCTGATCGCCGGAGTTGTGATCTGCGGGACGGCGGTGTCCCGCCTGCTCACAGGCCTGAACAAAGAGGTCGTAAAGTTTGTGGCGCGCCTCGGCGCGTCTTATCTTGAGGGGCCCGGAGCCTCCACGGGTGTCGTTCGCACCCTCGGCAAAGGTTTCCATGCGTTTGAAATAAGGCAGCACGTCCCGCCAGCCCCAGCCGGCCAACCCCAGCGCTGCCCAACTGTCGAAGTCATGCGGATTACCGCGGTTAAAAATCATGGCGTTGATCGAGGTAGATCCGCCCAGCACGCGGCCCCGCTTTTCGTCGATCATCCGACCGTCAAGATGCGGCTCCGGCCCGGCCTCTTCGCCCCAGCCCAATCGCTTGTCTTGATACGTGAAGGGCACGGCTGCGGGCATCGAAATAATGAACCGCCGATCCGTTCCGCCCGCTTCAAGCAGGAGGACATTCGTACCTCCATCCTCGCTGAGGCGCGCGCAAAGAACACAACCTGCCGGCCCCGCTCCGATGATGATGTAGTCGGGATTGGTCATGTCAATGCCCTAGGATTTGCCAACATTACCAACGCGTGGTTTCTCGTGAACCGACTCGACTCGTTCGCTCAATCGCTGGATGATTGATTGACCATTGTCGGCTCGTCTGCCCGCCCAGACCTGTGGCCGTCAATCAGCAGTTCAATCGCGTTAGACCACATTCAGAGTCCTCTGATCGAGCGGTGAACCCTACCGGACGCGGCCGATATGAAAGCACGGTGGAGCGGTGCCCGTCGCCATTGCACAATATATGCAATACTATGTGATTGTATGCAATAAATTTATGGTTTTGGCGCCAAGCGCGCCCATTCTGTTGGTCTGCCAGGCGTAGATAAATGCCGTTGGCGAATGGCTGAACCAGCTCCTTGTCGATCTTAGCGAACCGCTTCGTAAGCTATTGACGGATAACGGTTATTTTAGTCGCGGAGGGTGTGGGACTGCGAAGGAAAATCAATGGTTTGGCGGATGGTTAGCCAACCCATATCCTTCGCATGATCTCGTATGGTCTGGCGAACCTAAGGACAAGGAGGAGGAATAGTTTTCAATGCAAGGTGTGTCTCTGCCTTATCCCACAAAAAAGAGACGATAAAGGCCTGTTGAGCAAGGGTATGGGCACGGCTGGTTTGGGGCCGTTACCGGACCGTCGGCTTGGATCCAAAAGAGCTGCAAGCTGCCGTTCGGCTGTGCTTCGCCATGCGCCCGGTTTTCTTGTTCGAAATGGGCTACGCCGCAGCCGATCTTCGAAGTTCAGTCGCAGTCGCGTCGTCATATAGCTCAGCGCGCGGTCCGTTGAGACGCGTAGAGGATAATCGAGGAGAGAGGAACCGCGCTCTCTCCCCAGAGTCCTCACGGACGGACACGAATGACGGTCTTCCCCGCCCGCCGCTCGCTCGAGTTGAAGGTGGCGATGGCGTTTTCGAGGGACGAGACCTTGCCGATGTTGGTGCGCAGCCGTCCGTCCCGGACTCGCTGAATTATCTCGGATAATTGGGCGCGATCCGCTTCGACGACGAAGTCGATTGTCAGGCCATCTGCTGGCCTCACTTGAGTAGGCCCGACGACGGTCACCAGCGTTCCTCCGGCCCGGACCAGCGCTGCGGACCGCTTCTGAATGTCACCGCCGATGACATCGAATACCAGATCGACGCCGCCGACGTCCTCCAGGGTATCGTTCCTGAGGTCGACGAATTCATTTGCACCGAAGTCGAGCGCCTTTTGGCGGTCGGCGGCGCGTCCGGTGCCGATGACATAGGCGCCGGCTTCCCGCGCAAGCTGCGTCACGACCGAACCGACGGCGCCGGCCGCGCCATGGGCCAGCACGCTCTGTCCTGCCTGAAAGCGGCCGTGCTGAAACAGGCCCTGCCATGCGGTCAAGCCCGAGATCGGCAGACTCGCGCCCACAGCGAAGTCGACGTCGCCGGGCAATGGCGCAAGATTGCGTGCTTCCATGGCGACGTACTCAGCAAGTGTGCCGTCGCGATGCCAGTCCGACAAGCCGAACACCCGCTGACCGATTGACAGCCCCGTGGTGCCGTAGCCAAGCGCGGTGACCACACCGGCCAGTTCATGGCCGAGGATCGATGGCGTCCGGTCACGAAAAGCCCGATCGGCCCAGGTCGAAGGCCACTCCAGCTCGGTGTTGACGAATCCCGCGGCGTGAACCTGAACGACGACGTCGTTTATCGCTGCCCGTGGTTCGGGCCGCTCCACCAGCTTCATTCCGGCCGTTCCCGCAGTCTGGTCCGTTACAACGATTGCTTTCATGGGAATTGTCTCCTCAGTGATTTGTTGGTTCGAGGTAAATTGCAGGTGTGAAAGGGTCTTTTCGATCTCTCACGCAGTTGGCTACCGGCTCGACGCCTTCCGCGACGAACTGGATGTTGAATTGCTGTGTGATGCCGACGAGACTGCTGCTCGGGTTCCTCGGAGTTACCGCGCCGCGAACCCAGAAGCGGATCGCTATTGGCGAGCGAACCTGGGTGGTTCAAGCACCGGCAGCGGCCGAGGGGTGAACTCGGCCGCCGCCACGTTAGCAAAGGCTCTTAGGGGTGCGCCGACTTCAGCGCGCGCTCCCCGCTTTCGGGCGCGTTAAGCACGAAGGTGACGAGGAGAACCGCAGCACCGTTCGCCCAGTAGTACCAGGCGTCCAGCCCCTGCAGGCCGAGCACGAAGGGCACGGCGACGAAAGTAATGCCGACGAGGCGGTCAACCGCGACATGCAGCCTATACGGCAGCACTCGGACTACACCGGTCTTGTGATTGGTGAACAGGGTCAGAATGAGGGCGGCGACGCCGGTTGCGACCGACACCCAAAGCGCCAGCGGATTGGCATGGCCGAGTCCGAGCAGGAACGGCGTTGCCATCAGGCTCAGCGCGACGGGATAGTCGAGGAAGGCGTGAACGGTCTTTGTGACGAAACGAATATTCATGAGACTCTCCGGTTGATCAGGGATTGGGGACTTGCACACCGCTCATATGGAAGACTATGGGTGACGCTTGGTGCCAATAATTTTGCTGATCGTCCCGATGGACCCCTTCGCTGCCCTGTTCGCCCACGTAACGCCGACGGCCCGGACGTTCTTCACCGGGAACCTGTGCCACACGTTGCAGTTCACTGGTGTGGGCCATTTGCACCTCTTCAAGGCAGGCGCGCTCACGGTCACCCAGGACGGACAAGCCGATCTCGAACTCGTTGAGCCGGCCCTTCTGTTTTTGCCGCGCGGGCGGACCCACAGTTTCGCAGTTGATCCCGAGCGCGGAGCCGACCTCGTATGCGCGACCGTCGAACTCGGGGGTGCGGAGGGCAACCCGATTGGCCAGGGCCTGCCTGAATGTGTGGTCCTGCCGCTCGCTGCTCATCCGGCGCTGGGCCCGGTTTGTGATCTGCTGGTCGGCGAAGCCTTCTCCGAAGCTGGTGGCCGCCAGGCGGCGCTCGACCGGCTGTTCGACTATCTCCTGATCCTAATCGTGCGTCACGTCGTTGAGAGCGGCGCCATTTCGACCGGCGTGCTCGCCGGGCTCGCCGACCCACGCCTGGCCAAGGCGCTGACCGCAATGCACGAGGCGCCGAAGAAGCCTTGGAAGCTCGAGGATCTGGCCGACGTTGCGGGCATGTCACGCACGCGGTTCGCCGATCATTTTCGGACGCTGGTCGGGCTGACGCCCATTCAGTACCTGACGGTCTGGCGCATGACGATCGCGCGCCAGCTTCTCGGCAAGGGCAAACCGGTCAAGAGTGTCGCGGCGCAGGTCGGCTACGACAGCGCGGCCGCCTTCTCGCGCGTGTTCAGTCGGGTGACCGGGCAGCCGCCGCGCGAGTTCGACGCGCTCCGGGATGGATCTCGCTAATCGATGAATTCGGCACTAAGCCTCCGTACAATCAATGGCATGCTTATGGGAGCTTTGCGGATGAGAATTGAAAATAATTGTTCCGCGCCGCGGATGTCCGATCTGGGGCATTTTCGACGGTTTGATCGGCGATTGTCGGCAGGCTGATGTCCGCTTCGGGCCGAAGAAGCGGACAGTCCGGTATCTGCGGGGGCGCCCGACAACTCGCCGCCCCACGCGTCGTCGCCAGTGTGGGGCATTGAACGTGCCTCGCAAAGATCCCGCACCGTCGCCATTGCATCGAGACCACCACGCGAGTCACCTTCATCCGGAAGCCGTCGCATACTCCCTTCCAATCGCACGGATCACAGTGGAAAGGTCCTTCGTGTTTTCGTCGAGATACACGGCATGGTGTAGTTGATTGCGGATGGCCTTGATCTCTTCGAACGTATTGCAAGGCTGTTCCAGGATAAACGGCACGTCGAGGCATTCGCGACTGAGCCGCAGCGTGTCGCGAGTCGTCAGGGACCGGTTCGCGCACTCTTGACGCAGTCACTGCGACGCTCGGTTTTGGAATGTTTGGAGCCCAGGATGGTTCGCCGATATTATGACCTGCCCTCCCTGACAGCTCTCGCCGTCTTCGAAGCATCCGCGAGGCACTTGTCGTTCAAACTGGCGGCGGGAGAGCTGAATGTGACTCCCGGGGCGGTCAGCAGGCAGGTCAAGGCGGTCGAGGACGAACTTGGCGTTAAGCTGTTTGTAAGGCTAGGCTCAGGGGTGATGCTGACGAGTGCCGGCGAGGACCTCTATGGCGTCCTTGCGAGCGGCTTTTCGCGCGCAGCCGAAATTGTCCGCACCGTCAAGCGCGGCGACCGCTCCAAGAACGTCACGCTCGCCTGTTCTGACGCCTTTGCTACAATGTGGCTGATACCGCGTATGCCCGATTTCTGGACTCGCCACGGCGAGATTGCAGTCGATCATCTGATTTCCGACAATCCGCGTGACTATCGAAGGGGCGAGGTAGAGTTGCGCATCCGATACGGGTTCGGCTCCTGGCCTGACGAGAATGCCGAGCTCCTTTTCAGCGAAACCATCTATCCGGTCTGCGGCGCGGAGTTTGCCAAAGTGCATCAAGACGCGACGGCAGAATCCTTGCCGGATCTTCCTTTGCTGCATGTTGACTGGGTTGATCCAAACTGGGCGGGCTGGGACGAGGTGTTGCGTCGTGCAACCGTCCCCACGGTCCGACCCGCGGCCGCCGATTCGGCAAATTCTTTGTAGCCATGCAGGCGACTCAAGCCGACCACGGCGTCGCCGTGGGCTGGCATCGCCTCGTGACGTCTCAGATCGAGGAAGGCAAACTTGTCAGGCTAACCGAACTCGAACTTCCGGCGCCAGGCAGCTACTATCTCACCTGGAACGATAACCGCACGCTTTCGCCCGCTGCCGAAATCCTGCGAAGCTGGATACGAGAAATCGCTGTGCAGGAACGAGACAGCTAGAGTTCTTCCACCCCGAAGCGCTCGTCTTGCTCGCCGAACTTGGCGTCTTCGTCGTCTCCCTGTCTTAGGCACGATCAGGTAGATGCCAGACCCATCAGGATCGGATGGTCCGAGCCGCCCGCGCCGGTGACGCCAGATTATTATAAGTAATCCAACATCAATATTATTGCAGTTGAGGAGGCCGGAACGAATGGGCCAAGGTCGGCCCGTCTCTCACCATCAAACAAGGTGTTCAATGTCCATAGATCTCGTTGCCCGACTGGACGACAAGTTGCGTGCGAAGCGCGAAAGCTTTGACAAGATCCCGGTGGTCGATATCGCGCCCCTTCTCGATGGCAGCAACAAGCAGGCGGTGGCCAAGCAGATACGTTGGGCGCTGTCGAACACTGGCTTCCTATACGTCAAGAACCATGGCATCCCCCATGAGTTCGTCGACTCCGTGTTCGATGTGAGTCGCCGGTTTTTCGATTTGCCCATGCCGCAGAAAATGGAACTGCACGTAAGCAAATCGGATGTAGCGCTGCGCGGATACATCGAGCCATTCGGGGAAAACACCGATCCAGGCAAGACGAAAGACCTCAAAGAATGCTTTGACATCGGCCCTGAGCGCTCGACCCTGGAAGGTCCGTTTTTTGGTTCCAACCAGTGGCCCTCAACCCTGCCCGAGTTTTCCGAGCTGACATACGCATACCATCAGAAAATGGTCATCCTCTCGAAAACATTGTTGAAGGGCATCGCGCTCAGCCTGGACTTGCAGGAAAATCATTTCGAGAAACTGATGCGCAACCCGATCAGTATCCAGCGCCTTCTCCACTATCCTCCACAAGGTGGCTATGTCGGGGAAGACATCATCGGTATCGGTGCGCACACGGACTATGGCAATCTGACCATCCTGGCACAGGACGACGTCGGCGGTCTGCAGGTCATGAATCGCGACGGCAACTGGGTAGAGGGGACACCCATCCACGGCACCTTCGTCATCAACATTGGCGATCTGATCCAGCGACTCACCAATGATGTCTATCTCGCGAACATGCATCGCGTGGTCAACACCACTGGGCGGGAGCGCTATTCGATCCCGTTCTTTATCGATGCTGATTTCGATGCAATCATCGAACCGCTGGCGTCCTGCGTCACGGATGGCAACCCGCGTCGCTATAAGCCGGTGACTTGTGGCGAGCACAAATTCGGGCGTTTCGCAGCAAGTTACGCCCACTTGGCGAAGGTATAGCGAGCGCGGTGATGTGAAGCCGCCCGAAGAAGTCAGCGAGCAAGAGAGCAGCGGTTCAAGAGCTTTTGGCGAGCCAGCTCGCAAAAAGCCGCGCTTTCGAACCTGCCCTGGGATGGATTTTCAAATAAAATGCCCTAGGTGAGGGAATGTTGTCGGGCACGAGTGTGACCAGCCGGCCCTGTTCCATCAGGCTTTTAACCAACCCATCCCAGCCCAAGACCGCCCCGATATCATCCTGAGCGGCTTGAAGGGCAATCATGTAGTTGTTCACGCTAAACCTGCGGCCTTTTGGGATGGTGTGTCCAAGTGCTTGAAACCACTCCGGCCAGTTCGTCCAGTCGGTCTCCTCGTTGTTCATATGAATCAAAGGCGCCATGAGCAGATCCTCAACTCGGCCAATGCCGTGCTCGGCGGCGAATTTTGGAGTTCCAAGCGCGACAATGCGATCCTGAAAGAGTTTGTGACACTCCTCAGGACTTTCCTGCGCATCTCCGTATTGAATACTTAGATCACAGCGGATCGCTGTTGCGGGCACATCGCTGACGATCTGCGACACGGTGACGGTGGGATGGCTTTTCCAGAAGGCTGAGATCTTCGGTGTAAGCCATAGCGAGCTGACGGCCGTCGTTGTTCGGATGGTCACGTCAGCGGTTTCCGGGCGATCGCGCATGTGAGTGACGGCGTCGGAAATCGTCTCAAGCCCGCGCTGCACGGCAACGAACAAGAACGCCCCTTTCTCAGTCAATTCGACACCGCGGCTCATGCGCAGGAACAGGCTGCATCCCAAGTCACCCTCGAGCGCCTTGATTTGGTGGCTGATAGCCGCCGGTGTCACGTTCAATTCCTGAGCGGCGTTCTTGAAACTCGCATTTCGGGCGGCCGCCTCGAAGCAGATGAGAGCTGTCACCGAGGAGAGATCGTATGGTCTTGGCATCAAAGCCTCTTCGGGCCCGCTCTTCGGCTCATGGATGGCACGCGGCGTGCGAGACATTAGCTGAACTAAATCGAGCTGAAAATTACTGCTATTGCGCAAAAGGCGTCCAGGCAAGAAAATTTCATTTCAAATATGCCGCCATCTATGGAATTTCCGCATGAACGCCTCCTCGCCGTCCATCCAAGCGTTGTTAGCGCGCCGCGTCCCGGGCTATGCCCTTGAGCAGCCGTTTTACACATCGCCGGCGATTTACCAGCTCGATCTCGAGCACATCTTCTACAAGGAGTGGCTCTTCGCGGTTCCGGGGGGCCAACTCGCCAAGACGGGCAGCTACGTCACACTGCGCGTTGGCGCCTACGAGGTGATCATCGTCCGAGGCCGCGACGGCGAAATCCGCGCCTTTCACAATTCCTGCCGTCATCGCGGGTCGCTGATCTGCAAGGCTCGCGAAGGCCAGGTGGCCAAGCTCGTTTGCTCCTATCACCAGTGGACCTATGAACTCGATGGCAAGCTGCTCTGGGCAAATGACATGGGCCCCGATTTCGATGCGTCGAAACATGGTCTGAAGCCCGTCAATCTTCGCAATATCGACGGCCTGATCTATGTTTGCCTGTCAGATACCCCACCTGATTTCGATGTGTTCGCCGGGTTGGCGCGACCCTATCTCGAAATCCATGACCTCAAAGATTCCAAGGTGGCGTTCACCTCCACCATCATCGAAAAGGCCAACTGGAAGCTCGTGTGGGAGAACAACCGCGAATGTTACCATTGCAGCAGCAACCATCCGGCGCTGTGCCGCTCGTTTCCGCTCGATCCGGAGGTCGCTGGCGTTCAGGCCGATGGCAGGGTATCGGCGAAGCTCCAGGCGCATTTCGACCGCTGCGCGGCCGCCGGTGCGCCGGCGCAATTCCAGCTCGGCGGACAGGGGCAATATCGCCTGGCGCGTATGCCGCTTCAGGAAACTGCCGTGAGCTACACGATGGACGGCAAACCCGCCGTTGCCAGGAAGCTTGGGCGGGTCGCGCTGCCCGACGCCGGCTCGCTCTTGGTGTTCCATTATCCCTCGACATGGAACCATTTCCTGCCAGATCATTCCCTGACTTTCCGGGTCTTGCCGATCAGCGCCACGGAAACCGAAGTTACTACCACCTGGCTTGTGCATAAGGACGCCGTCGAAGGCGTCGACTACGACCTCAAGCGCCTGACCGAGGTCTGGATGGCTACCAATGACGAAGACCGCGAGATCGTCGAAAACAACCAGTTGGGGATCTTCTCGCCGGCTTATGTCCCTGGCCCCTATTCGCCCGGGCAGGAGAGTGGCGTGACGCAGTTTGTCGATTGGTATGCGGCCCGGATCGAGCGCGCTCTCTCGCCGCTTCAAGTTGCAGCGGAATGACCCGATGAGCGCATTCAAAAGACTCAGCTTTTGGACTGACGCGGAAGAGCTGGAATGCGTCACCCGCACCCCGGAGGCGCCGAATGTCGTGACCTTCAGCTTTCAGAGCCCGTCCGGCACGCTGTTCAATCATGAACCGGGTCAGTTCGTCACACTTGAACTGCCTCTTCCTGGTGGGCCGGTCTATCGCACATATACCATCTCGTCTTCGCCTTCGCGTCCGACTGCCCTGACGGTCACGGTCAAGGCGCAGGAAGGGTCCGTCGGCACCAAGTGGATGCTCGACAATTTGCGCAAGGGCACGCACATCAAGGCGATAGGGCCGGCTGGGAAATTCTCAATCGTCCATCATCCGGTCGATAAATACCTCTTCATTTCGGCCGGTTCCGGCATCACGCCGATGGTCGCGATGACCACCTGGCTTTACGATTCCGGGCGCGAGCCGGACATTGTTTTCATCAACTGCGCGCGCCGCCCGTCCGACATCATTCTGCGCGACAGGATGGAACTCATGGCGTCGCGCATCGTCGGCATCGATCTCAAATGGGTCGTCGAAGAGGCCGATCCCTTCCGGGCCTGGACCGGCTACCGCGGGATGTTCAACCAGATCATGTTGGGCCTGATGGCGCAGGATTATCTCGAGCGCGAGGTGTTCTGCTGCGGGCCCGAACCCTTCATGCGGGCCGTGCGAGAGGCCCTTGCAGGTCTCGGCTACGATATGAGCCGCTATCACCAGGAAAGCTTCCAGGCAGACCCTCCAGATGCGGAAAATGTCCCCGAGGACGTCGTTCCGAATGAACGAAGCGTGGCCGAAATCCAGTTTGCCCTGTCTGGTATAGTTGCGAAGTGTACCGAGACGCATACGATCCTGGCTGCTGCGAAGGCCGCGGGTCTGGTGATCCCGTCGGGTTGCTCTATGGGGATTTGCGGAACCTGCAAGATCCGAAAGACCGAAGGTCAGGTTCATATGGTGCATAACGGCGGCATTACCGAGGAGGATATTGCCGAAGGTTATATTCTCGCCTGCTGCTCCAACCCGATCGGGCGCGTGAAGGTCGAGGCGTAGGCTGTAGCCTGGACACTCGATGAAGCTGTGCGGCAAGGTCGCCGCCGGTTGTGGGCAGGCTCAGTGATGAGTTTGATCCACCAACACCAGCCAGAAAGCGAACAATGGAGTATCCAGCGATCTCATGGCATGTTTGATGCCTGGCGGATTGTAGAATGATCCACCGGTGCCCGGCGAAAACCAATCGTTGTCGGCCTGCTTGAATTCGCCATGTGAAAGCACGAGGTAAGTCTCTTCCGGCGGATGATCGTGGTCGGGATACCGGACGTGAGGCGCCATCAAAGTGACGCCGAGCCACAGATCCTTTCTGTCCTCGATGCCGCCCGGACCAAGAATCATCGCGTTGGCATGACCGTCGCGAAAATTGCTGCTGGCAGGCAAGGCGGGGTTCGGTTTCTGCCGCCAGTCGAGCAACGGCTCGATCGCCTTGAAGCGTTCGACCAAATTGCGAAGTGTGGGCGGAATAACCTCTTCTGACAACGCCAAGCCAAGATAGGAACAGACTGGCAAACGGCTCCCGGCCCTGTTCCTTTCAGGCCCGGGAACTTCCGATTGGGCGAAGAACTGGATGATCGATCTGCGCGATCGCAGGTCGTGTGAGAACTGATCGAACGCCACGAACGCGGTGTCGACGAAATATTGCAATGCTTCACTTCTGATCATGGCCGAACCTTTGTTATGAATGAGCGGACGTTGTCGTCCGCTCCAGCCATCAGATATCTTTCGCCAGACGAAGTGCGTCGTAGATCGCAGCGTGGGTGTTGCGAGCCGAGACGGCGTCGCCGATGCGGAAAAGTTGGAACTGGCCCTGCGCATTCCGTACCACCGACTGCGGTTGTCCGGTGATGAGTTCATCATGCGAAATCTCGCCGTGGTTGGTCGATTTCGGTTTCAGTTCGAAATAGATGTCGTCGAGCGGAATGGTGCCGTGATTGACGACAACCTGATCCACGACGCGCTGTTTGGATATGCCGCCATAATCGCTACCGACATTTGCAATGAGCTGGTTGCCATTCTTTTCGACAGACTCCAGCCGATAGGTGACCGTGAAGGTGACATCGAGTTTTTGCAGAGACCTCATGTAAGGCACGAGGTTCATTGCCATGACTTCGGGAGAGAAAGACCGGTCCGGAGTCATGATTTCAACCTTCGCTCCGGCGCCCGCGAGAAATTCCGCGGCCTGGAGTGCCGCGTGGTCTCCCGCGTCGTCGTAGATGAGGACATTGGTTCCCGGCTTCACGTCTCCGGAGATGATGTCCCATGAGGACACAACGAACTCATTGCCCATGGAAAGGACATCGGTGTGCGCCACCCCGCCCGTGGCGATGATAACGACGTCCGGGTTTTCAGCCTCGATGGTTTCGGCTTCCGCCCAGGCATTGTACTTGATGGTCACTCCGTATTTTTCGCACTGGGCAATGCGCCAATCGATGATGCTCATCATCTCCTTGCGGCGCGGGCTCAGCGCTGTCAGGCGGATCTGGCCACCCGGCCCGCTGGCGGCCTCGAAGACCACGACCTCGTGTCCCCGCTCGCCCGCGACGCGGGCGGCCTCGAGGCCAGCCGGACCTGCACCGACGATGACGATTTTCTTGCGTCTCTCGGCCTTGGCGACGATGTGCGGCATGGTCAGTTCGCGGCCGGTCGCGGCGTTGTGAATGCAGTATGCCGCCCCGCCTTGATAGATACGGTCAAGGCAATAATTGGCCCCCACGCAGGGCCTGATTTCGTCTTCGCGCTTTTCGATGATCTTGCGCACAATGTGCGGGTCAGTCATGTGGGCCCGCGTCATGCCGATCATGTCGACCTTGCCCGACGCAATCGCGTGGCGCGCAGTCGCCACATCCGGAATTTTCGCCGCATGGAAGGTCGGGAAGTTGGTCGCGGCACGAATCTCGCCGGCAAAATCAAGGTGTGGCGAGTTTGCCATTCCCTGAATCGGAATGACGTCCGTCAGGCCCGCATCGGTGTCGATGTGGCCGCGGATCACGTTGAGGTAGTCGATAAGTCCGCTTTCCTTGAGGCGCTTGGAGATTTCAAGGCCTTCCGACTTGCCGGTGCCGCCCGGGAGACATTCATCCGCAGTATAACGCACGCCCAGGATGAAGTCCTCGCCTACCCGTGACCGGATCGCCTTCAGGACATCCATGCAGAAGCGCATGCGGTTATCGAGCGAACCGCCATAAGGACCGTCAAGTTCGTTCGTGAGTGGAGACGTGAACTGATCGAGCAAGTGCCCGTAAGCCTCGAGCTCGACGCCATCCATCCCGCCTGCCTTCATGCGCTCCGCAGCGTCTGCGAAGTCCTTGATAATGCGTTCGATATCCCAGTCTTCAATCTTCTTGGGAAAGGCGCGGTGTGAGGCTTCGCGATGATGGGATGGCGCCACAACGGGGAGCCAATCGCCCTTGTCCCAGCGTGTGCGCCGCCCAAGATGGGTCAGCTGAATCATGATGGCGGCACCCTCTTCGTGCACCGCATCGGTCATTTGCCTGACCCATGGAACGATCTCGTCCTTGTAGGCGAGCAGGTTGTTGAAAACCGGGGGGCTGTCCTTCGAGACCGCCGCTGAGCCGGCCGTCATCGTCATCGCCACGCCGCCCCTGGCCCTTTCCACCGTGTAAGCGAGATAGCGCTCCTTCGGCATCCCGTCCTCCGGATAGGCCGGCTCGTGAGACGTCACGATGATGCGATTTCGCAGGGTCAAATGCTTGAGTTTGTACGGCTGCAGAAGGGGGTCGTTCGACACCTGGCGGACTCCGAGCTGGGGCGGCATGGGCGGACGCTATTCCAAAATGTACATATATGTCAAGTTTGGGTTCCACCATGTCGACAAAATTGACATCGACGTACATTTCGCTGGTTTTCACCTCGACATTTTGTTAGGTAGAGCGCTGATGGAGCAGATTTCGAACGACAGCGGATGGCGCGGATCGCCGGAGGGATGGCTTGAAGCCGCCTACGACTTGCTTCTCGAATCCGGTGTCGACTCGGTACGAATTTCGCCATTGGCGAAGAAGCTGGGCTTGTCGCGCACCAGCTTCTATTGGTTCTTCAAGGATCGAGAAGAGCTGCTGGCTGCCCTCGTGACCCGCTGGCGGGACAAGAACACTGGTAACCTCGTCAAGCAGGCCGAGGCATATGCCGAAACCGTCGCCGAAGCGATGCTCAACGTTTTCGACTGCTGGCTCGACAAGGCCCTGTTCGATTCCCAGTTCGAATTCGCAGTCAGAAGCTGGGCCCTTCAATCTCCTGAGATTCTGGCGGAGGTACAGACAGCCGACCAGGCGCGGCTCGACGCAATGAGCCAAATGTTCGTTCGCTTCGGTTGCGAGGAAAGCTCAGCCGACGTTCGAGCGCGCACCATCTACCTCGTGCAGATCGGCTACATCTCAATGCAGACCAAGGAAGATCTCGCCGGCCGCATGAAGCGCATCCCCGGCTACGTGGAGATTTTTACAGGTAAGGCACCGCAGAAGCGCGAGCTGGACCGGTTCTTCGCCAGACATGGCTATACGGCGGGCTAAGGAAGAGTTCGACATGGGCGAACCCCAGAGCATCGGAATAATTGGCGGAGGTGGCTGGCTTGGACGCGCCGTCGCCGAGGCCATCATCGATGCACAAATAGTCGCCGCTGAGCACCTCACGCTTTCTTACAGAAGCGGGCAACCCCGCTTTCTGCCAAACGCCGCATGGACTAGGGACAATCAGGAACTGGCGGATAGATCCGATGTCATCATCGTATCGGTCCGCCCCCAGGACTGGCCTGCCATCGATATCTCGGCGTATGGCAAGCTCGCCATGTCGGTCATGGCCGGGGTGCCTCTCGGCCAACTGGCTCGACGTCTCAAGACTGAACGCGTCGTGCGCACGCTTCCGAATGCAGCTGCAGAGGTGCGGAATTCCTATACTCCATGGATAGGCTCTCAGGGCGTCACCGCGGATGACCGCAATGTCGTTCGCCGGATTCTGGAGGCCTGTGGCGCGGCCGATGAGGTCAAAACCGAAGCAGATATCGATTATCTGACGGGCCTCACCGGCTCCGGCCCAGCCTTTCCGGCGCTTTTGGCGGCGGCGATGATCGACGATGCGGTCAGCCGAGGAATGAACCCAGACATTGCCCGGCGGAGCGTCAGCGCCGTGCTTGTTGGAACCGGTAAACTCCTCGAGACTCGCGCAGAAAATCCCAAAGATATCGTCCAGACCTTACTCGACTACCGCGGCACCACTGCGGCAGCAATCCAAGCCATGCGTGCAGCCGGGTTTGAATCTGCCGTGCGAGACGGCCTTGCCGCTGCGCTTCAGAAATCCGTGACTATGGGACAAGCCACGTGACTGCCGCGCGGCGAAACCGTTCTGGTGACCGGATATGGCCAGCCTTTCTCGGCGAAATCCCTGACCGGTGCCATGGCACACTGGGGCGCCCTCGCCGGATTGCCGAAGAGCCTTACGCTGCACGGCCTTAGGAAGTCACTCGGGGCAAGGGTATGAGCACGGCTGGTTTGGGCCGACTGCCGACGGTCCGCAAACAGGGCATACAATGCGGAAAGCGGACGCACCGCCTGCGATGGGCCAGTTGCCATGCCTCACCTCCCTGCAGCTGGGCTAGCGTTATATACACTCCCGATCTCTCGGATCCCGATGGCCAAGCTATCGGGGCGACGTGGAAGGTTTCTTCCGCGATGCCTTGGGCGAAAGGCATATTGACGGAGTTTGACGCGACCCGCCTCAAATGACTGACACCCAGCCCGTCCTGTTGCTATGAGTAACTCGCGACAGGTTCACCTAGCGTATCGAGCCGTGGGATCACTCCGAGGCCGGGTGTGGTCGGAGCGGTAACTCGGCCATCCTGAACGTCGAAAGCGCCGTCGGCCGTCTTAAGTGTCACCATGTCCCTGCACTCGAGCAAGCATCTGAGGTTCTTCTCGGGAACCGTCTGGCCGAGATGTACGATGGCGGCAAACGCAATGTCGGAGCCCGTGGTCTCCTGGACACTGACGGTATAACCCGCCGCCAGGCAAATATCGCGGTGACGGCGGCCTCTGGTGAGACCGCCGTTCTTTGAAATCTTGAGTCCTATTCCTTCTGCCGCATCGTCAGCGACGAGCCCAATGAGCGATGCGTCATCGGTCGCGAGTTCGTCGAAGATGATCGGAACATCGCTACGGCGCCGGAGCGAAACGCATTCCCGCCATGTCGCACATGGGGCCTCAAGTACGAAATCGAGCCCGGCAGGCAGTAGCCTGAGCATGCGAAGCGCAGTCTCCACAGTCATTCCGCCATTCGCGTCGACGATGAAGAATTCGCCGGGCTTCTTGTCTGCGAGCGAAGCTGTGATACGCGCAGCGTCGAGCGCCGGATCGTCGCCGATCTTGACCGAGTGGGCAATGTAGCCCTGTGCACGGTGTTCCGCGACGCGCCGGCGCATGTCTTCCGGATCGCCCATGTAGATCGAGGAAATCACGGGCATCTTCACATTGGTGTGGCCGCCCAAGAGATCGCACACGGGTAGCCCTACGGATTTGCCAAATACGTCCCAACACGCGACGTCGATCGCGGTCTTGGCGTGCAAATGGCCGACCAGCGCTCCGTCCATGGCATCATTGATACGGTCGACTCGCCTGGGATCGAGGCCGATCAGACGGGGTGATATTTCGGCGAGACCGGATCGCACGCCTAGGGCATGCGAAGCGATCCAGGTTGATCCGAACGGCGTGCTTTCACCCCAACCCTCAAGCCCATTGTCGGTGGTTACACGAACGATCGTCGCGTCGAAACTTCGGTATTCCCTTCCGCCGGACAATAGATACACGCCGCCGGAGTAAGGCAAATCGACCTGAAAGACATCGATCCGTTTGATCTTCAAATCCGTCATCTTCAATCTCGAGGCTGGGGGATGGTGAGCACGAGTTTTCCAGCGATGCTCTTGGAGAGGAAATCCTTCTGAGCCTCAACAATCCGGCTCAACGGATACGTCTTGCCGATGACGGGCCGGATCTCGCCGCGTTCGATGTATGAAACCAGGTTTTCGAAGACGATGTCGTCCTGGAACGTACAGCCCAAAAAGGTGAGATCCTTGAGATAGAGTGTCCGGACATCGAGCTCGACTATGGGGCCAGCGATGGCACCAGCGACCGCGTATCGCCCGCCCTTTTTCAGAACATCCAGTAATTCAGGGAAGGATGGGCCGGCCGCGACATCGATGGCAATATCGACCGACTCCTTTCCGAGCCTTCTTAGCAGGCTTTCTCCCCGTGGCACGACTTGATCGGCGCCTAGTGCCACCATCTGGGGAGCCTTGTCACGACCGGCGATGGCTGTCACGAAAGCTCCGCGCCGCTTTGCGAGTTGGATTGCAGCGGAACCAACCCCGCCTGACGCGCCGGTGATTACGACATGCTCTCCCGCCCGAACTCCGGCGCGATGCATCATGCCTTCAGCGGTGGAATAGGCGCAGGGCACGGATGCAAGTTCGATGTCGTTCCATGCGCACTCGACCTTGTAGGTCTCGCGCGACGGTGCCTTGGCAAATTGGGCGAACGCGCCGTCGCACTCGGAGCCGAAGGTCCAGCACTCGAAGGCTCGGTAATCGACATATGAGCGCAGCATATTGCGAACGATTACGCGTTCGCCAACCCTTCCGATATCGACTCCATCTCCGATAGCTACAATGCGACCGCAGCAGTCGGCACCTTGGATACGCGGAAAGGCCAATGGCACACCCGACCAGCTTGCATCGTCATCGTGCGCAGCCTCAAATCCCTTTGCAGCGCCTCCTTCCGTGCCCGTCGTGACGCCCTTCGAATACCAACCGATACGGGTGTTGATGTCGGTGTTATTCACGCCCGCGGCTGCCACAAGGATCAACACTTCGCCGGCGTTGGGCTTCGGGACCGGAAGATCGTCGCGGTATTCGAGTTTTTCAAAACCGCCGTGCCCGACGAGAAGTACACCCGTCATCGTACTTGGGAGATCGGTGGTAATCGATACGTGTTCATTTCCAAGACCCATTCCAGATGTGTCCCGTCTAGAGAGCGCGCACGTTATGCTTGCGCTTCATGAAGTCCTTGGCTGTCTCGACGGCCACCGCCGCGTCGCGGCAATAAGTGTCGGCGCCGACGGCCTTGCCGAATTCCTCGTTGAGCGGCGCGCCGCCGACCAGCACGACGTAGTCGTCGCGGATGCCCTTTTCCTTCATCGTGTCGATGACGACCTTCATATAGGGCATGGTGGTGGTCAGCAGCGCCGACATGCCGATGATGTCGGGCTGATGCTGTTCGATCGCATCGAGATACTTCTCGACGGCGTTGTTGATGCCGAGGTCGATAACGTCGAAGCCGGCGCCTTCCATCATCATGCCGACGAGGTTCTTGCCGATGTCGTGGATGTCGCCCTTGACGGTGCCGATGACCATCTTGCCCTGCTTCGGCGCGCCGGTAGCGGCGAGCAGCGGGCGCAGGATCGACATGCCGGCCTTCATGGCGTTGGCCGAGAGCAGAACTTCCGGCACGAACAGGATGCCGTCGCGAAAATCCTCGCCGACGATGCGCATGCCTTCGACCAGCGCCTCGGTCAGCACCTTGTAGGGCGCCCAGCCGCGCTCGAGCAGGATTCGCGTGCCTTCCTCGATTTCTTCCTTCAGCCCGTCATAGAGGTCGTCATGCATCTGCTGCACGAGTTCCTCGTCGGAAAGCTCGGAAAGGATGATCTCGTCGTCGGACATGTCGTACCTCACTCAATTGAAGGAAGGTCGGCACCCCCGAAGGAGCACCGACCAAGTCTGGCGAGCCCTAGGGAGAATGTCAGGCCGCCAGCCAAACGTTCTGCAAGTCCATCTCGAAAGTTGGATGCATCCCGTAGTTCTGGACCTTTTTGTTCATATGGCAGTAGAGCTTTTGCCAGTAAGGCTGGATGATCACGCCGGAGTCTTGAATGATCTGCTCGAGGTCCTTCATGACCTCTTTGCGCTTGTCGACGTCGATCACTGAAAGCGCCTGTTTGAGCTTGGCGTCGAAATCCGGATTGGAGTAACCCGTCTCGTTCCAAGCCTCCCCCGTTCGATAAGCCAGCGCCAACACCTGGACGCCTAGGGGGCGCATAAGCCAGATCGTCATCGAGTAGGGGTACTTCGTCCAGTCGTTCCAGAAGGTGGAACCGGGCAACACGGTACGCTTAACCTTGATGCCGGCTTCGCGGAGTTGTGCGGCTATCGCGTCGCCGGTATTCTTCTGCCAGTCTTCATCAAGCGTGATTAGCTCGTGCTCGAAATCGGCTTGGCCGGTTTCCGCCATCAGTTTCTTGGCGCCGGCCGCGTCGCGCTTTTGCTTGGGCAGCGCATAATATTCCGGGTGGATCGGGCTGACATGGTGGTTTTCGCCGACCGTGCCGCGCCCATTATAACCCAATTGAAGGACAACGTTGTTGTCCACCGCCATTTGTAGGGCGTTCCGAACACGCTTGTCATCATACGGTTTCTTGCCGACATTGGTGCGAGCGACCAAGGTCGTGGCTGTATCGATCTCTGACTTCACCAGTCCCATCTTATCGAGAACATCGGTGAAGTCGGCAGGCGTCTGGTAGACTAAGTCGATCTCGCCGGAATCGAACGCGCTCACCGAGGCGTTGAATTCGGCGCCGTAGTCAATGAACTCGACGCCGTCGAGCGGCGCCTCGCCACCCCACCATTTGCCGTTCTCGCGACGCTTGACGACTGCCTTCGAACCGACGTCGAAGGAAACCAGTTCGAACGGCCCGGTTCCGATCGGCTTCTTGATTGGATCGGCACCATCCTTGTCGAAGTTGCGGTGCACGATCAGCGCCGGATAGTCAGCGAAGTTCGGTATCAACGCAATATCAGGCTGGCTAAGCTTGAGCTTGACCGTGTTGTCGTCGACCTTGGTGATCGCGCCATCCCTCGCCTTGCTGGTCTTGGTATCGACAAGCCCAGCGACACGTCCAGACATCGAGTTGCCTTCGACGCCTTTATCGCACCAGCGCGTCAGATTGTAGACGACATCATCGGCGTTGAAGGCATCGCCATTGTTCCAGGTGACGCCCTTTCTGACGTGCAGCGTGTACTCGGTCGCGTCATCATTAACGTCCCAACTTTCGAGCAAGACCGGCTCGAAAGTATACTTGCGCGTGTAGCGGACAAGCTGTTCCAGCCAGTTGCGGCTGATGTTTCCCATTTCCGGCCAGTCATAGGTGCGCGGGTCCTTCTGGCCCTTGATCGCCATCGAGACATGCAGCGTCCCACCCTTTCTCGGCTCGTCGGCCAGCGCCTCGGACGGCACGGCAAGGCCGAGCATGCCATAGGCGAAAGCTGTCGATGCGCCAAAGACACTCGCCAGCGCCAGGAACTCGCGGCGGTCCATCCGACCTTTCCGAGCCTCCCTGGCCATCTCTTCGACAACAGCCGGCACACGATTTCCATTGCTCTTGAAATACCTCATATTTCTCCTCCCTTTTTGGGTTTTGTTTGGCTCAGTTGATCGCAGGACGGAGTAGTCTGATGCTCCCCGGAATCGCGGGGGTGGACGCTGCCCACGACGTTCGGCGACTGCGAACGGGTAATGCGCGACACGAGATTGGTGGATCACGGTGCAGCGGAGCGTTCATTCCGCTGTCAGGCTGCGCCTTCCCAGCGTGGCGAAGACGCACGTAAGGGCTAACGTGTTCGCTTGAGGGCAATGAAACCGAAGTCCACATGCTGCACTCCCTTCAATGCAAAGAGAATGCTTCGCAACTCGTTGTTCAAGCGAATAAACAAGCCCTCTCGGTTGAGATAATCTCAACCTCAATCCTCTAGGGTCACCATCCAATCCCGCAACGCAGCTGTCTGACGGTTCAATGGTCTGCGCGAGTTCCATGTCACGAAATAGGAATGGGGCGCATTTATTTGCGCATCTGTCAGCCGCACCAAGTCACCCGTTTCAATCCATGGCCTAACAAGGTTTGCCCAAGCCAGGGCAACTCCTTGACCGCTGCGTGCGGACTGCATCGCAATCACATAGCTGTTGCAGCGCCGCGTGTTGAGCCGGCGATCGCGGCAGCCGAGTTCACGAAAAAAATCTGGCCAGTCTGTCCAAATCAAATCTATGCGCTCAACCGACAACAGCTGCAGCGCGGTAATATCTTCAAGCGACTGCACCGCGTGTCTCCTTGCGAATTCCGGACTTGCGACGGGGAAAATAATGTCATCGTAAAGCTTGGCAGCTTCCTCATCGGGCCATTCGCCAGCGCCATAGCGGATGCGCAGATCTATGTCTGCCCGATCCAGACCACGAGGGTGGTCGGAGATGAAATGCTCAACGGCGATGTCCTGATGAGCAGCCCAGAATTCACTCATCCGAGGTATGAGCCAAAGCTGAGCCATGGCCATCGTGCTCCCCACGGTAACGCTTGGCTGCCCCCCTGACATCTTGATCTGGCGATAAGTTGCCAAGACCCGTTCGAATCCTTCCCGGACCGCAGCGGCCATCGCCTCACCCTCTCGAGTGAGCTCAAGCGCGCGATGCAGGCGCAGAAAAAGAGGCGCTCCAAGATCTTCCTCAAGCGTTCTCACATGCTTCGAAACCGCCCCAGGAGTTACGTTAAGTTCCTCGGCAGCCTTGGTCAGGCTCATCTGTCGGGCCGCGGCTTCGAAGGCGGCTAAGGCGTTGAGAGAAGGTAGCCCAAGAATTCGGACCATTTCGAAGTACCCCGATTGGAGTGTCATACTAAACAGGTGAATCTTGGGTGAAAACTGAAACCGGAGAGCAGGCACTGGCGGGCAGAAGCGGCCTGGCACCTCCGGGGCCGGCAGCGGACAGTCTGGTTTCAGAATGGCCGGGTCAAACGCGGACGGATTCGAAACCGCCCTTCCCCAGAAAACCAAGGATGTTGGCCGATCAACTATCCAAGTCCGGGGCCTACCCAGGCGGGGACCGTCGCGCGGCATTGCTGAGGCGAAATGCCGTTGAAGGCGCGAAAGCACTTTGCAAAATGCGAGGCGGACATGAACCCGCAGGCGATGGCGATATCGATGATCGGCATTCGGGTGCCTTCGATCAGGCGCTTGGCATGGTCGACCCGGATGCGCAGATAATGCCGCACAGGCGGCAACCCAATATGCGACGCGAACAGGCGCTCCAATTGACGCCGCGACACTCCGGTTCGCCGCGCCAGTTCATCCATGGACAGCGGAAACTCGACATTTTCTTCCATGATCCGCATCGCCATCACGAGCTTGTCGCTCACGCCGGCGAAGGCTAGTCCCGAAGGGCCGGTCTGGCGGTTCGAGCCCGAGCGCTGGCCTTCGACGGTCGCGTGCCGGCAAACCTCTTGCGCGATGAAGCCGCCGGCATGACTTCCGATCAGATCGACCGCGAGGTCGAACGCGGCAAGCTCGCCGGCGCAGGTCGAATATTGCCCGTCCTTGACGAAGAGCGAGTCACGGATACGTGGCCTGTGGAATATCTCGGAAAAGGCTGCCAGCCTTGACCAGTGGATGGTGCAGCGTGTGTTGCCCAACAGGCCGGTCTGCGCCAGCAGCCAGGGTGCCGTGCCGACGCCCGATATCGCAATGCCGCGCCGGGCAACATTTCTGAGGAAGGCGTTCAGTTGCGGCGTCAGTTGTTTTTCGACCGGCTCGCCGGCCACTATCGCAAGCTGATTGGCCTTGCGGTCATCGATACCGTTCGAGAATTCCTCCATCGAAGCATCGACCGGCACCGACAGGCCGCTGGCGCCCGCGACGGACTGCTTGTCGACCCCCAGGATCTGCCAGCGAAACAGTCGTCGGCGCGAGACGGTATTGGCAATGCGGAACGGCTCGATATAGGCGTGCAGCGCCAGATGGGAGAAGCCGGGCAAAACGAGGACCGCGAGCTCAAACGGATCGCTCGACGCCGACGCGGCCTGCGATCTCACGGCGTTGATGTTGGCTGGCGCGTTCATCAGGGGCCACACACGGCCAGCGGTTTGCAGATCCGATCGTTGCGCATGACGATCTCAGTAGTCCTCATTCAGCGCATCGACCGCAGGGATCTCACGTGAGCGCCGGTCGATGTAAGCGCGCAGTTCCTCGTCTTTCGCAATGTCGAGCGACGGTTCTTCGTACTCGGCCAGGAGCTTGCGGGCATGATCGAGCGCGCGCTGCTTGATGTCCTTGGCGCCGTCCGCACGCCACTGCTCGATCGAGTTGTTGTCGAACAGTTTCGGGATGAAGAAGGCCCGCTCGAAATTGGCCTGGGTGTGCGGATGGCCAAGGTAGTGGCCGCCCGGGCCGACATCGCGCACGGCCGAGAGGGCTTCGTCGAAATCATCCCATTGGATGCCTTGCGTCATGCGGTAGCCCATCGAGCAGACCTCGGCATCGACGACGAACTTCGCGATCGAGCAATGCATGCCGGCTTCGTTCCAACCGGCCGAATGCCAGATGTAGTTCGCGCCGGACATCAGCACAGCCATCATGGTCATGGCGCTCTCATAGCCAGCCTGCGCATCGAAGACCTTGGCACCGCCGAGCAGGTTCGACGTGCGCCAGGGCACGTTGTAGCGGCGGGCCATCTGGCCGATCATGAAGTTCATCAGCGATATCTCCGGCGTCCCGGCCATCGGTGCTCCCGACTGCATCGACACGGTCGAAAGGTAGTGCCCGTAGATCGCCGGGCACCCCTTGCGTATCACCTGCGTATAGGCCAGTGCCGAAAGCGCCTCGGCATTAAGCTGCGCCACCGCTGCCGCGGTTGAGGCCGGCGTGTTGGCGCCGCCGAGTACGAAGGGGGAGCACAGCACCGGCTGGTTGCGGCGGCAGAAGGCGCGCATGGCGCCAAGCATCACCTGATCCCAGACCAGCGGCGAATTGCCGTTGCAGTTGCCGGTTGTGACCGCATGCGTCTCGAGAAAGCCCTCGCCGAACAGGATTTCGCACATGTCGAGCACGTCCTCGGCGTTCTTCGGCGAGGTCGTCATGCCCATGAAGATCTTATCGGAATGCCTCATCGACGAATAGGTGATGTGCAGGTGCCGATGCGCTACGACAATGTCCATCGGCTCGACAATGTGGTGCGCCGATGAATGCAGCGCCGGCATCATGTGTGCCAGCTTGTGGAAGGTGCCGAGATCCGCGATCGTCGGACCGCGCCTCACGTCATCGAGGTCGCGCATATAAGGCGCGCCAGTCATCGGCACGAAGATCGACTTCGGCCCACCGAGCTCGACATTTTTCGCCGGATCGCGCGCGAAATATTCGATCTTGGAAGGAATAGTTTTGATGAGCTCCATGACGAGGCCGCGATCAAGATGGACCCGGTCATCCGCCCGCACGTCGGCCCCGGCTCGTTTCCAGTCCTCGATCGCGATCGGATCGCGAAACACCACGCCGACGTCTTCGAGGATCGCGAGAGAAGCCTCGTGAATGCGCTCGACCTGCTCGGCATCCATCGGCTCGACCACCGGCAGACCGCGCTTCAGCGTCGGCAGCATGTCGATCTTCGGTGCCGTGCGGATGGTCCGCCGCGCTTCCCGACCGCCCCTACGAGATACTTGCAATTGCGCAGTCATGCCGGCCTCCGAGAGAAACTGTGCGGCCCCTGTGGACCAGGCGGAACTATTGCCGGAACCGGGAGATTTCACCTACTGCAAAAGTCTCATGCGCCTGTTGACTAAAGCGCGGAAAGACCGCGTCTGAGGCTTCCCGACGTCGAACAGGTGTCGCCGTCCAACATCTATGACGCATACTTTCGGCTTGGTTGGTCTCGTCGATGATCGAGGGGTGATCCGCGCGCAAAGCCTGGAACGGATTGCCGGGTTTCAGCTTCACGAGACCGGGAGCGGGAGCTTCTTTGTGCGGCCACCGTCGATGACGTAGACCTGACCGGTGACAAAGGCGCTTTCTTCCGAAGCCAGCCAGACCGCAAGGTTTCCGACGTCGGTTGGCTGACCGAGACGCCCGACCGGATGCATGACAAGCAGTTCCCTGCGGACGCGGTCGCTATCGGCCATGCTGTCGATGTAGGCATCGCTGAGGTCGGAATTGATCCAGCCCGGCGCAATGGCGTTGCAGCGGATACCCTCATGCCCATGGTCGACGGCGACCGCCGCCGTAAAGCCATGAATACCTGCTTTCGACGCCGAATAGGCCGGATGCCCCGGATTGGACGCCAGCCCTTCGATCGACCCGATGTTGACGATGCTGGCACCCGGCCGCTTCCGAAGATGAGGCATTGCCGCCTTCGTCAACAAAAACGGGGCCTTCAGGTTGATGTCCATCATCAGGTCCCAGTCAGCCTCGGTCATCTCGTCGACCGTCTTCTCGAACATGATGCCGGCGTTGTTGACCAGGATATCCAGGCCACCGAGGCGTTCGACGACGGTCGCGACGGCCGTGGCAATGTCACGAGAGTTCGAGAGATCGGCCTGCACGAAAATGATGCCCTCGTTGAGCATCGTCTCGGGTGGCGAGTTCCTTTGGACAATGGCGACCTTTGCCCCTTCCTCCGCGAAGCGTTGGGTGATGCCGGCGCCGATGCCGCGCCCACCGCCGGTGATGATTGCAATCCTGCCTGCCAATCTGCCGATCATGGTGTCCCTCAATAGACCGGCTTTGCGCCGTTCACTTCGACCGTCGTGCCGGCGATGTAGCGGGCGGCGTCGGAACTGAGAAAGTAGACCACCTCGGCTATGTCCTCCGGCTCGGCGATCCGGCCGAGCGGCACCGTCCGGTTGAGCTCCGCTATGGCGGTGTCGGGATTGAAACCGCGCTTGGCGAAGCCGGTGCGCAGCATCGGTGTGTTGACCTCGTTCGGGCACACCGCGTTTACTCGTATCCCATCGCCAGCGTGATCACGGCCAAGACACTTTGAGAATGCCGCCACGGCCGCTTTGCTGGTGCAGTAGGCCGCATGGCCCGGCCCGGGATAGAGTCCCCAGCAGGATGCGATGTTCACGATCGCGCCGCCGCCGTGACCTTTCATATGACCAATGGCTCGCCGGCAGGTGTAGAAGATCGACTTCAGATTGATGTCGAACGTCCGCTCCCAGTCGTCGTCGGTCGTCTCGAGAATGTTTCCGCGGGTGATGATGCCGGCGTTGTTGACAAGCACGTCCAGGCGCCCTGTGGCCTGGATGGAATAGTCGATCAAATCCTCGCAATAGGCCTTGTCGCGAAGATCGCCGGCCCTGCTCCAGACATTCCGCTCGCCTCCGTTGAGTTCGGCCTCGAGCCTGTCCAGCCCAGCGTGGTCGGCGTCGCCGGCAATCACGCGATAGCCATTGGCAATGAACTGCCTTGAGATCACTTGCCCGATGCCTCCGGCCGCGCCTGTTATCACGACCGTCTTCTTCTCAACATCCGTCATCGCTAGCGCCATTTTTTTCGCGGAGAGTTCGGCGCATATTGTCCGAACCGCCACCGAAGACCAGCGGCGCAGGCCTGCAAAAGTCTCAACTGCTTGTTGAGTTGCGCGACGCCCGAAGCTTGCACTGGGCTACGGCGGCGTCGGACGCTGATTGGAGGGCGTCGCGGATTGCGAAGGCTGGTTCGTCGGGTTCTCCTATGATCATTGAAATGTTGGGAGCTTGAGATGGTTCGCCGCTACTACGACCTGCCGTCCTTGACTGCCCTGGCGGTTTTCGAGGCGTCGGCCCGACACCTGTCGTTCAAGCTGGCGGCCGCGGAACTGAACGTCACGCCCGGCGCCGTCAGCCGGCAGATCAAGGCGATCGAGGACGAGCTCGGAGTGCCGCTTTTTACCCGGCTGGGAACCGGCGTGGCGCTGACAAGCGCGGGCGAGGACCTTTACGGCGTGCTGGCTAGCGGCTTCTCGCGAGCCGCCGACATCGTCCGGAATGTGAAGCGCGGCGATCGTTCGAAGAACGTTACTCTGGCCTGCTCGGATGCCCTCGCATCGATGTGGCTAATACCGCGCATGCCGGACTTCTGGACGCGGCACCCGGACATTTCAGTCGACCACCTAATCTCCGACAATCCTCGTGACTACCGTCGCGCCGAGGTCGAATTGCGGATCCGCTACGGATTTGGATCGTGGCCGGACGAAAATGCCGAGCTGCTTTTCGACGAGACCATTTATCCGGTTTGCGGGCCGGGCTTTGCCAGCAGACATCGCGATACAACGGCGGACTCGCTGGCCGACCTGCCGCTGCTGCATGTTGATTGGGTCGATCCCGATTGGGCCGGCTGGGACGAAGTTCTGCGACGCGCCGGCGTGCCGCACGGTTCGACGAGAGGTCGCCGCTTCGGCAAATTCTTCGTGGCGCTGCAGGCCGCCCAGGCCGACCAGGGGGTCGCCGTTGGCTGGCATCGCCTGGTCAAGGCACAGATCGACGAAGGCAAGCTGGTCAGGTTGACGGATCTGGAGCTGCCGGCGCCCGGCGCCTATTACCTGACCTGGAATGACAATCGTAAGCTTTCCCCCGCGGCGGAGAGCCTGCGCAATTGGATCCGGGAAGTGGCGGCACAGGAACGAGCGAGCTAGAGCTCGCTGCCGCCCCGTTGCATTGCCCATAGCTTCGGCGGCGCTTTGTCACCACTCAGACGGACGAGCCGTCGGTCCACTCGTTTTGAATATTGTGTACCAAGAAAATACAATTCGTTGACTCGCCCATAAGTGCGTGCGACTCTTTCACGAGTGCCAAGTATGATCGACTGGCAAAGTTGATTCCGAAGGTGCGCGATGAAGGGAAGCAAGGGCAATCTCTACGACGATCTGAAGCGTCGCATCCTGACGATGGAACTCGATCCGGACGAGGATCTGGACGAGGTGGCGTTGAGCGAGCGCTATGGCCTTTCGCGCACCCCGGTCAGGGAAATCTTCCGCCGGCTGGAGGGTGAAGGCTACATCGAAATTCGTGCGAACCGGGGCGCCAGGGTCGTTCCGATGAACCATTCGACCCTTCGGCAATTTTTTCTGGTCGCCCCCATGGTTTACGCCGCCATCGGCAGGCTGGCGGTGCAAAATTTCAAGCCCTCGCAGATGACGGACCTGAAGGACACGCAGGAGCGTTTCCGCGCCGCGAGCAAATCGGGCGACGCGCTTGCCATGGTGGTCGAGAACAACAGGTTTCACGAGATCATCGGCGAGATGTCCGCCAATGTCTATCTTCAGCCAAGCCTCGGCCGGCTGCTGATCGACCATGCCCGCATCGGCCATACCTTCTTCCGCCCGCGCAACAACGACATGCGCAAGCGGCTGCAGACGGCGGTCGAGCATCATGACGGCTTCATCTTGGCTATCGGCACCCATGACGAGGACGCCGTCGTCGACCTGGTATTCGAACACTGGGAACTGTCGCGCGAGAACATGGAGATGTTCATAGCGCCGCAGGGAATGAAAGCGGACGCGCTGGTCGGCGATAGCTGAGGCCGCTTCAAGCCTATCCACCATCGTCTCGTCGTATCCGCCCTCCCGGCCTGTCGGCCGCGGGAACCGTTTTGCTTGCAAAGATCACTGCTAGCGAACCTGCCGCGCCCTTGATGCCCCCCTTCACATCCGATCCGTCACCGCCGCTCGGTCGCGAACGGTTCCCCTGCATGCGCTGGCGCGGCATGGCGGTTGACAGGGCGGCGCCCGTCGCATTGCGCTGCCGGAAGACGCTTCCGTTCGTAGTCTTCTGGCCGAGCTGTGTTTTATCCGTATAAAAATTGTGTACTACAATAATACAATTCATTGACTCCGGCCCACCGGTGTGCAATTTTGCCCGTCATCAGATGCGATCGACCGGTTTCGGGCGCTGAGGATTCTCGCAGGAGAGTTCGCAGGGGCTCTCCTGTGGCCGAATGGCGCGTCGGTTGAAAACGGCCCCTCCATCGATGGAGAATTGTCCTGTCCGATTTCGCTTTTTCAGGCCTAAACCTGGCGATCACCACACCCTTCGACGCGCAGGGTCGCATCGATTTCGGCAGGCTTGAGCAAAACATCGAGCGTTATATCGCGGCCGGTACACGGGGCTTCGTTCTGAGCTCCGGGACGGGCATGCACGTCTACCTGTCGGCGGAAGAGTCGAAGGCTCTGGTCGAGAAAGGCGCCAGGATCATCAACGGGCGCGCGAAGATCATCGTGCAGACTTCCGCGCTGCTCGCCGAGGACGTGGTAGAGCGGACACGCCACGCCAGGGATTGCGGCGCCCATGGGGTCATGGTGCTGCCGCCCTTCTTCGAAGGACCGACGGATGACCGGGGCATAATCGACTTCTATACGGAAGCCGCAAAGGGCGGACTGCCGATCATCGGCTACAACGTGCCCCAGGCGGTGGGCGTTGCAATCACGCCCTTGCTGCTGAGGGAATTGTGCGCGATTCCCGGCTTCTGCACGGTCAAGGATAGCGGCGGCGATCTCGGCAAGCAGGCTTCGCTCATTCGGACCGGCCTTCCGGTCATGAATGGCGCGGACCATCTGGTGGCCTATGCGCTCTATGCCGGATGCAGCGGCCTGATATGGGGCGGCGCAAATTTCGCGCCCAAGACTGCTTTGGCTTTGGTTGACGCGGCGGCCTCAAGAAATTGGGCTCAAGTGCGTGAAATCTGGGCGTCGCTCGAGCCGGTCATGTCCCTCCTTTGGGAGGGCGACTACGTGCAGTCGGTTTATGCCGCGGCCGAGTTGGTCGGCTACGGGGCTGGAAGTCCCCGCAAGCCCTTGCGTGCGCTCCCCGCCGACAAGCTCGGGGCGCTGCGACAGGCGCTGGGAATCCTCGTCGAGTGCGAGGCGGCCTGATCGTGACCCTGAGGGCCAAAGCCTTCGCAACCTCGCGCCTCCCAAGGTCCAGATGACGGTTCGCGACTGGAGGGCGGGCATGGAGTGATGCCTCGTATCCGAAGCAGTTTCGCCGGACGGCGTGGGTTCGGTGTCGGTCAATCAATAAGCCACGCAAAGTGAGGAGAACAACATGAGAAAAATGCTATTTCCCGCCGTTGCCATCGGGGCTCTGCTGAGCGCCGGAGCCGCAAACGCGGCCTGCGGCGACATTACGCTGGCGGTCTTCAGCTGGCAGTCGGCCGAGGCCATGTCCAATGTCGACCAGTTCATCCTGAAGAACGGCTATGGCTGCAATGCCACGACCGTTGCGGGCGACACCGTGCCGACCATCACCGCGATGATCGAGAAGGGCCAGCCGGATATTTCCTCGGAATCGACGCCAAGCCTGCTCGGCGACGTCTATGCCAAGGGCGCCGCCGAAAAACGGATCAGCCAGATCGGGACGGCGATCAGCGACGGACAGGTTTCGGGCTGGTACATTCCCAAATATGTCGCGGACGCGCATCCCGACATCAAGACCGTCGACGACGCCATGAAGCACCCGGACCTGTTCCCGGCCCCGGAAGACCCGTCGAAAGGCGGCGTTATCCAGGGACCCCAGGGCTGGGGCGACACGGTCGTGACCGCGCAGCTCTACAAGGCACTCGATGCTGACAAGAAGGGCTTCGAGCTGGTCCCGACCGGCTCGGCGGCGGCGCTCGATGGCGTCATCTCCAAGGCCTATGAACAGAAGCAGGGACTTCTCGCGCAATATTGGGCGCCGACGTCGCTTCTAGTGAAGTATCCGATGGTGCGCCTCGAAATGGCGCACGACGATGCCGAATGGGCGCGCTGCACGTCGAAGCAGGACTGCCCCGATCCGAAGCCGAACTACTGGAAGCCGGCTGAAATGGTGACGCTGGCCAGCAGCAAGTTCCTGGCGCGTGACGATGTCGGCCCGGTCAAGGACTATCTCGCCAAGCGCAGCTGGACCCAGGCCGAAGTCGGCAAGGTGATGCTTTGGATGACCGACAACCAGGCCAATGGCGAGGACGGCGCGAAGTGGTTCATCAAGAACATGCCGGACGTTTGGACCAAGTGGGTTCCGGCTGACGTCGCCGAAAAGGTCAAGGCCGCGCTCTAAAGTCCGGCTACCGGGCAAGTGGGGGCTTTGAGGTCACTCAAGGCTTCCACCAGGCGGCTCGGTCTGTCGGCGTAGCCTGTATTCCCTGCTCTCGGCCCATGGCCGGCAATGTGCAGCCAATGGCGCGCACTCAAGGTGGAGCATTGTGAAATGGATTGGCTTTTCAAATTCCCTCAACTCGACCCTGAATTCCTGCTTGCCATCAAGCGAGCCATCGACGGCGCCCTGAAGGCGCTGACGCGCAGCTACGGACAATCGATCGAGGATTTCTTTTATCCGCTACAGCGCGTTCTCATCTTCTTCGAGAACATCATCTCGACCGCGCCCTGGCCGCTGGTCGTGATCGCCCTGGCTGTCATCGCCTGGTTCGCGGCAAGGCGCTGGACGGTGGTCGCCGCCGTCATCGGAACCCTCATCGCCATCGGTCTTCTCGGCCTGTGGCAGGATGCGATGAAGACGATCTCGCTGGTCTTCACCTCGACCATCTTCGCCATCGCCATCGGCATTCCGCTCGGCATCCTGATGAACCGCTACAAGCGCGTCGGCGGGATCATGCAGACGGTGCTCGACGTCATGCAGACGATGCCGCCCTTCGTCTATCTCATTCCGGTGGTCATGCTGCTCGGCATCGGCCGGGTGCCGGGCTTCATCGCGGTGGTGATCTACGCCATCCCGCCAATCATCCGCCTGACCGACCTTGGCATCCGCCTGGTCGACAAGGAAGTCCTGGAGGCTGCGGACGCCTATGGCTGCTCGCGCTCGCAAAAGCTCTGGAAAGTGCAGATCCCGCTCGCCATGCCGACCATCATGGCCGGCATCAACCAGACCATCATGATGGCGCTCGGCATGGTCGTCATCGCATCGATGATCGGCGTGCAGGGTCTCGGCCTCAACGTCTTGCAGGCCATCGCCAACCAGTATTTCACGCAAGGCATCTTCAACGGCTTTGCCATCGTCGGCATCGCGATCATCTTCGATCGCATCAGCCAGGCCTATGGGCACCGCCTGCAGAAGCACCGGGGTGCAGCACATGACTAGCAACAACGCGTCAATCGAAATCCGTGACCTCTACAAGATATTCGGCAAGTCGCCGGCGCGATATGTCGATGCGGTCCGCAGCGGCATGACCAAGGCCGAACTGTCGAAGGCGCACGGGCAGATCCTGGGTCTGAACAACATCAACATCTCCATGCCGGCCGGCAAGATCCAGGTCGTCATGGGTCTGTCGGGCTCGGGCAAGTCGACGCTGATCCGGCACATCAACCGCCTGATCGAGCCGACGTCCGGCTCGATCATGATCAACGGTCGCGACGTGCTCGATATGTCCGAGCTGGAGCTGCGGGAGTTCCGCCGCAACCACACGGCGATGGTGTTCCAGAGATTCGGCCTTCTGCCGCATCGAACCGTCATCGACAACGTCACGTTCGGGCTGGAGGTGCGCGGCGTCGAAGCGGCCAAGAGCCGCGATACAGCCATGCGCTGGATCGATCGCGTCGGCCTTTCCGGCTTTGAGACGCGCTATCCGAACGAACTGTCCGGCGGCATGCAACAGCGCGTCGGGCTTGCCCGCGCTCTGAGCAACAATGCCTCGATCCTGCTGATGGACGAAGCCTATTCGGCTCTCGATCCACTGATCCGGACCGACATGCAGACCATGCTTCTCGAACTGCAGACCGAGTTGAAGAAGACCATCGTCTTCATCACCCACGATCTCGACGAGGCGCTGAGGCTCGGCGACCAGATCGTCATCCTGCGCGACGGCTCGATCATCCAGCAGGGCAACAGCCAGGATATCCTTCTGCGCCCTGCCGACGAATACATCGAGCGGTTCGTCAAGGACGTCAATCGCGGCCGCTTCATCAAGGTCGACGCCGTCATGGAGCCGACGCCGCAATCCGAGACCAGATCTCTGCCGAAGCTGAAGTCGGGCCTGACGCTCGAAACCGCCGCCAAGGAACTGACGAACTCCTCTTATGACGCAGCCTTCGTCACCGCAGACAGCGGCCAGCCGCTCGGGCTGATTTCGCTGCGCCAGATCACGGCGGCTCTGTCATCCGGGTCGGTCGCGTGAGGATACGCAATTCCTTTTTCTGAAAGCAATGACACGACCCTTCGCAAAGACCCCGTTGGCCGAACAACATACTGATCGAAACTCCATTGATGGAGAACCATCTTGAAATTCGAAGGCATCTATACACCGGCGATCACGCCGCTCGGCCCCGATGGACGGATCGACAACGCCGCTTTCGCCGACGTTCTCGAGTCACTGATTGAAGCCAAGGTGCACGGCGTCATCGTCGGCGGATCGACCGGCGAATATTACGCCCAGAGCGCCCAGGAGCGCTTCGATCTCGGCGCCTACGCCAAGCAGGTGATCGGTACCCGCCTCCCCCTGATCATCGGCACGGGCGCCATCAGAACGGAAGATTCAGTCGAATACGCCAAGGCTGCGAAAGAGATCGGCGCCGACGCGATCCTCGTCTCCTCGCCGCCATACGCGCTGCCGACGGAGCGCGAGAATGCGGTTCACGCGCTCACCGTCGACCGCGCCGCGAACCTGCCGATCATGCTCTACAACTACCCTGCCCGCATGGGCGTGATGATGGGCGAGGAGTATTTCTCCCGCGTCGGCAAGTCCCGCAATGTCGTCGCCATCAAGGAAAGCTCCGGCGACATGGGCAACCTCCACCGGCTTGCCCGCAAGTTCCCGCATATCGGGCTGTCCTGCGGCTGGGACGACCAGGCGCTGGAATTTTTCGCCTGGGGCGCCAGGAGCTGGGTCTGCGCCGGCTCCAACTTCCTGCCGCGCGAGCATGTCGCGCTCTACGAAGCCTGCGTGCTGGAGAAGAACTTCGACAAGGGCCGCGCCATCATGAGCGCGATGCTGCCGCTGATGGACTTCCTCGAATGCGGAAAGTTCGTCCAGTCGATCAAGCATGGATGCGAGCTGATCGGCCTGAAGACAGGCGGCGTGCGCGCGCCGCTGCGGCCTCTGAATTCCGAAGAAAAGCGAACCCTCCAGACTGTCGTCGCCACGCTGAAGCGCACGGTCGCCCAGATCACGTCGGGAGCCAATCATGCATGAACCTCTGACCGCCGCCGAATACAAGGCTCTCGCCGCGGAGCTGCAATTCCCGACCAATGCCTTCATCGACGGGGCGTTCCGCCCGGCCAATTCCGGCAAGACGTTCAAGACCACCAATCCGGCGACGGGCGAGATCCTCGCCGAGATCGCGGCCTGCGATGCCAGCGATGTCGATTTCGCCGTGGCCAAAGCCAGGGAAGCCTTCGACGACGGCCGCTGGCAGCACCTCGCCCCCGGCGAGCGCAAGGCCGTGCTGCTGAAATTCGCCAAGCTGCTCGAAGAGAACCGCCACGAGCTGGCGGTCATGGAGAGCCTCGACAGCGGCAAGCCGGTCCGTGAATGTCAGACGGTGGACGTGCCGGACACGATCCACACCATCCGCTGGCATGCCGAGCTGATCGACAAGCTCTATGACAACACCGCGCCGGTCGGCTCGAAGGCGCTGACCATGGTGGTGCGCGAACCGGTCGGCGTCGTCGGCTGCGTCCTGCCATGGAACTTCCCGCTTTTGATGCTGGCCTGGAAGATCGGTCCGGCGCTGGCGGCGGGATGCTCGGTGATCGTCAAGCCGGCCCAGGAAACGACGCTGACCACGCTGCGCGTCGCCGAGCTGGCGCATGAGGCCGGCATCCCGGCGGGCGTCTTCAATGTCGTCCCGGGCAGCGGCAAGGACGTCGGCGAGCCGATCGGCATGCATATGGGCGTCGACATGGTGGCCTTCACCGGATCGACGCCGACAGGCCGCCGTTTCCTCCACTACGCGGCCGACTCCAACCTCAAGCGCGTCGTGCTGGAATGTGGCGGCAAGAACCCGGCGGTGGTTCTCGAGGATGCCGAGGACCTCGATCTCGTCGCCGAACAGGTGGTCAACGGCGCGTTCTGGAACATGGGCGAGAATTGCTCGGCCACGTCGCGGCTCATCGTCGACGCTAAGATCAAGGACGAGCTGCTTGAGCGGATCGGCGCCTATATGCGCGAGTGGAAGACCGGCGATCCGCTCGATCCGGAAAACCGCATCGGCGCGCTGGTCAGCAAGAGCCATTTCGAAAAGGTGAAATCCTTCCTCGGCGACGTGAAGACCGAGAAGCTCGCGGTCGCCCATGGCGGCGCCACCCACAAGGGCATCTATATCGAGCCGACCGTCGTCGACGGCGTGACGCCTTCGAGCCGCCTCTTCCAGGAGGAGATTTTCGGACCGATCCTTTCGGTCACAACATTCAACTCGCTGGCCGAAGCGATCGCGCTTGCCAACGACACGAATTACGGCCTGACCGCGTCCGTCTATACGGGCAACCTGCGCAAGGCGATCAAGCTGTCGCGCGAGATCCGCGCCGGCGTCGTCACCGTCAACTGCTTCGGCGAAGGCGACGCGACGACCCCGTTCGGCGGCTACAAGGAATCCGGTTTCGGCGGGCGCGACAAGTCGGTCTTCGCGCATGACAATTACTGCGAGCTGAAGACCATCTGGATCGACGTATCTGACCGCTCGGTCGACGAGACCATCCGGTGAGCGACCTTGTCGTCAAACGTCTTCCGGCGCAATCGGGAGTCTCGGGCTGGGAGGCGATCAGCAAACGCGGCTTCCCGGTCAGCACGCTTGATGACGGCATCTCGGCCGACTGGCTGATCGTGGGTGGCGGCTTTGCCGGCCTGTCCGCTGCGCGGCGGCTATCCCAACTCCGGCCTGACGACAGGATTGTCTTGCTGGAGGCGGGAGAGATCGCCAAAGGCACCTCGGGCCGGAACTCCGGCTACATGATCGACGTCCCGCACAATCTGTCCTCGGGCGAGTATTCCGTGGCCGACGAGACCGCGACGAAGGTTGAGATCGCCCAGAACCGTTTTGCGATCTCTTTCGCCGCCGACATCGCGGCGGAATACGGCATGTCCGAGCGCACCTTCGATCCGTCGGGCAAGATCAACGCCGAGGCGACAGAGCGCGGCATGACGCTCAATGCCAACTATGGTCGCTCGCTAAAGGCCATCGGCGAGGAGCACCGCTTCCTCGATGCCGTCGAGATGCGGGAGATCACCGGCTCGTCTTACTACATGGGCGGCCTCTATACGCCGGGCACCGTGATGATCCAGCCCGCCGACTATATCCGGGGGTTCGCCGCCGGGCTGGCCTCCAAAGTCGACATGTTCGAGCATTCGCCGGTGCTCAAACTCGAACGCCTGGGCGGGACCTGGAAGGCAAACTCACGCAATGGAACCGTTACCGCTCCAAAGGTGATCCTCGGCGTAAACGGCCACATCGACGACTTCGGCTACTTCCGCGGCCGCCTGATGCACATCTTCACCTATGCGTCGATGACTGCCCCATTCACCTCGAAATCGACGGGCAAGGACAGGTGGGCCTTGCTTCCAGCCGACCCCATGGGCGCAACGGTCAGGAAGATCACCTCGGATGGAACCTCGCGCATCGTCATCAGGACCCGATTTACCTACGACTGGTCCATTCAGGTGAGCGAGAGACGTTTAGCCGGCATCGCTGCCGAGCAGCGGGCTTCGCTTGACGCCAGGTTTCCGGACCTAAAGGACGTCCCGTTCGAATACATCTGGGCCGGGCGGCTTTGCCTCAGCCGAAACCACGTGCCCGCTTTTGGCGAGATCGAAGAGGGCCTCTATTCGGCATGCTGCGAAAACGGTCTTGGGACCGTCAAAAGCACGCTCGCTGGCGTCATGGCCGCCGATCTGGCGACCGGAACCCACTCTAACATGCTCGACGAATTTTCGGATCAACCAGGACCAGCGCGGCTCCCTCCCGAGCCGCTCGCCTGGCTCGGCATCAACGCCGTGATCCGACTGCAGGAATTGCGCGCTGGCCGCGAGGGATGAGCACGCGCGGCGCAATGTGAAGACTGTGGGAAAGTCCACTGATCCAACAGAAGGGAAAGATGATGCGCCGCAGCTTTTTCTGCATCGACTTCCACGCCTGCGGGAATCCGGTTCGGCTTATCGCCGGCGGTGATCCCTTGCTTCCCCATGCCCCGATCGCCGAGCGGCGTGAGCTTTTCGTGCGCGATCATGACTGGATACGGCGGGCGCTCATGTTCGAGCCGCGGGGGCACGACATCATGTCGGGCGCCATCATATACCCTGCCTATCGCGATGACTACTAACGGCGACCGCTCGACCCCTCAGCGACGCAGAACAGGCCTGCCGAGATGACTGTAAATCGAGCTTGAAGCAGGCATCGCAGTCAGCTGCGAACAAGAGGTGCAACATCGTCCTTGGCTACGATCCGATGGAACTCCAGTTCAGCCGCATGCTAGCGCTCAAGATCGCCCCATCTTGGAGCGGGGTCAGCCCCTCGCCGTGATGCGCATCAATCGTGTGCGACACGGGCTCGAAGCAGAAGAAGCCGGCATGGGGCGACGGTGAATAGAGGATGTAGACGTCGAGCTCCGGCGAGGCGGCGAGCGTGACCGCGATCCCCTCTTCCAGTTGCACGATCTTGGCGCGGCCGTCCCAGCCGTCGAAACCGTTGTTCACCCAGCCCGGCGGCAAGGGCGAGGCCTGCGCGAAATCCCACCCTGGGCGCTCGCTCACCGGCACGACGCCGACCGGCAGATGGCGCTCGTCCTCCAGCCAGACGCGCTTCGCCTTCGCCTCCAGCGTGGTCGTGTCGCCGCGCGGGAACCAGGGATGGAAACCGAGGCCGTAGGGCAGGCGTATGCCGGCGCGGTTCTCCACCGTGAGGCGCGCCTCCAGCGCGCCGTCCTGCAGTGCATAGGTGACCGACGCCGCATAACGGTAAGGACCGATCGCGCCGTCATCGAGCACCAGCTCCGCCTCGGTGTCGGTTTGGCGGACAAACCGCCACGGTTTCTGGAAACCGTCGCCATGGATCGGAAAGGCTTCGCCGGGCGCATTCGGCTCGACGGCATGGAAGCGGCCATTGAAGATGAAGCCACCGCCGGAAATACGGTTCGACCACGGCACCAGGAGCTGGCAGCCGGACGTGCCGGTGCCGTCCCCTGCCCGCAGCAAAGCAACCGCCGCGCTGCCGATCACGAGCGCGTCGTAACGGGCGATAGCCGCGCCCTGCTCTGGTGCCAGGACGAGCCGCGCCCGTGCGTCGTTCAGTTCGACCATGCCTGCCACGCCTTCACCAGCCGCCGTCTATGGCGATGTTCTGGCCGCTGATCATGTCGGAGGCGGGCGAGACGAGGAACAGCACGAGCTCGGCGACGTTGTCGGGCTCGATGCGCTTCTTCAGGCTCTGGTTCTCGAGGATCCAGTCATTGTACTCTTTGAGCCGGTCGCCGAAGACGCGCTCCTCGGCCTCCGAGACCACCGCGCCCGGCGACACCGCGTTGACGCGGACGCCATACGGCCCGAGTTCGCGCGCCAGCGATTTGGTCAGGCCGAGCATGGCGCCCTTCGACGCGACATAAGGCACATAGCCGGCCCAGCGGCCGTTGAGCGTGATCGAGCAGAAGTTGACGATCTTGCCGTAGCCCTTGGCCTTCATGCCCGGCACGCAGGCCCGCGCCAGCGCGAAGGCGGCCGAGGAGTTGACGCGGATCTGGTCCTCGTACTCGGCGAGCGAGAACTCCTCGAAAGGCCGGTTGATGATCAGTGCCGCGTTGTTGATGAGGATATCGATGTCGCCTTCCTTTTTCGCCAGCGCCGCAACAGTCGCTTCCGCCTCAGCCAGGCGGTTGAGATCGCAGCCGACGAAAGCGATGTCGCCTCCGGCCTGACCGGCCAGCCCAGCGACGATGTCCGCTCCGTTCTCGGCCTCGGGCCGGTCGAGCACCAGCACACGCGCGCCGGCCCGCGCCAGCGTCACCGCTTGCGCCCGGCCGAGCGAGCCGAGGCCGCCCGTCAGCAGCACTTTATGACCAGCAAGCACCTTCATTGCGAAGTTCCCTAGAGCACACCATGCACTTCATCGATCGAGGTGTCCTCGATGCGCTTGTCCAGCACGACCTCGCCACGCGCCATCGCCACGATGCGGTCGCAGCAGTCGAAGACGTGATGCATGTTGTGGCTGATGAAGACGCCTGTCACCCCCTGCTCCTTCAGGCCGCGCACGAAGCCGATCACCTTGTTGGTCTCCTTGACCGAGAGGTGGTTGGTGGGCTCGTCGAGGATCATCACCTTCGACTTGAAATGCATGGCGCGCGCAATAGCGACGCCCTGGCGCTGGCCGCCGGAGAGCTCGCCGACGAGCGCGTCGGGCGAGCGCAGATGCAGATCGACATTGGCAATCGCGCGGATGCTCTCCTGCGCCATCTTCTTCTGGTCGAGGATGCCGACGCCGAGGACCGAGAAGCGCGTCGGCTCGCGGCCGATGAACAGGTTCCTGGCGATCGACATGGTTGGAACCATGGAATTGTATTGGTAGATGGTCTCGATGCCGAGATCCATCGCGTCGCGCGGGGTGGCGATCGAGACCGGCTTGCCCTCGACCTTGATCTCGCCCTGCTCGGCGCGGTGGACACCGGACAGGATGTTGATCAGGGTAGACTTGCCGGCGCCGTTGTCGCCGACGAGGCCGAGCGCCTCGCCGCGCTTGAAGTCGAGGGTCACGCCCTTCAGCGCATGGACGCCGGAATACCATTTGTGGAGGTTGCGTACGGAGATGATCGCGTCGCTCATCGTCTTAGGCCTCCATCTTGATCGCTTTGGCGCGCTTGCGCATCCAGGCATTGGCGACGACGGCGAAGATGGTCAGGAAGCCGATGGCGAACTTGAACCAGTTGGCGTCGACATGGCTGAGCACAAGGCCGTTGTCGATGACGCGGATCAGCGTCGTGCCGATGATGCCGCCCATGACCGTGCCGATGCCGCCGGCGAGCGAGGCGCCGCCGATGACGGCCGACGCCACTGCCTGCAGTTCCATGCCCTCGCCGATCGACGGCAGCGGCGAGCCCAGCCGCAGCACCTGCAGCATGCCGGCAAAGCCGGACAGGATCGAGCAGAGCATGAAGCAGATAATCTTGACCCTGGCGGTCGGGATACCCATCGAGGCGGCGGCGGGCAGGAAGCCGCCGGTGGCCTTGATCCAGTTGCCGAAATTGGTGCGCGACAGCATCAGCGAGGTGAGGACGGCGATGCCGGCAAACCACACGAACGACATGCGGAACATGTTGCCTGGACCGACGAAGGATGTGAACAGCCAGTTCGGCAGGTCCGCCGGCAGCAGCGGCGGGAAGCCGCCCGAGACGACGACGGTGAGAGAACGCGCCATGAACAGCATGCCGAGCGTGGTGATGAAGCTCGGAATGGCGAAACGGATGGTGACGTAGCCGTTGATGAAGCCGATCGCCGCGCAGACCAGCAGCCCGGCGAGCAGCGCCAGCGGGAACGGAGCGCCATGAACCATCAGCACCGCCATCGTCATCGGCATCAGCGCGAAGACCGAGCCAACGGACAGGTCGAACTCGCCGCTGATCATGAGGATGGTGACGCCGATGGCGACGAGACCGGCCTCCGGCAGTATGCCGAGGATGCCGCGCAGATTGTCGGCGTTGAGGAACACGCCATGCGATCGGATCTGGAATACAACGATCAGCAGCACCAGCAGGATCAGCCCGGCAAGTTCCGGTTTTTCGAGATAGGTCTTGAACAGGCGCTTCAACGAAAGGCTCCGACGGTTGATTTTTAAGACGGATCGGCGGCGCCACGCGCCGCCGATCGAACGGTTGTCGGCCGGAGATTCAACGCACGCCTTGCGCGGAGAGCGCCATGATAGCGTCGGCCTCCTTCGGCCGCACGATGCCTTGTCCTGTGTCGATATCCGATGGGGCAAGCCCGATCTTCTTGTTGAGATAGACCTCCATCACCGGCATGAAGCCCTGCATGTAGGGCTGCTGGTCGACCAGCGCCTGGACATAACCCTTCTGCATCTGCTGCAGCACCTCGGGCACGAGGTCGAAGCCGCCGAGCAGCACCTTGCCCGGCGCCACGCCGCGGTCGGCCAGCACGCGCGCCACGCCGGCGCACCAGAAGCCGGTGTCGAAATAGGCCGTGGTGTCGGGGTGCGCGTTGAGATAGGCGCCGACGCGGTCGGAGGTGATGGCGAGGTCGGTGCCGCTGTCAATGCGCTCCCACGACACGTCGCGGTCCTTATGAGCGGCCTTGTATTCCTCGAGCAACTGCATGACGCCGGCGCCGCGACTTTCCGACCAGTTCTGGCCGGGAGCGGAAATGCCGACCAGCACCTTGATCGGGCCGTCCTTCGGGAAGCTCTCGGAAATCGCCTTGGCCAGCGAATAGCCTGCCGGCTTGAAGCCCTGGCCGACGAAGGCCTGCCGCGCATTGCCCTTGGCGCCCTCGGTGTCGTCGACATTGACCGCGATTACCAACACACCGGCGTCACGCGCCTCCTTGATGACATCGTCGAAGGCGTGGTCGTCGACGATGGAGGTCAAAAGCGCGTCGGGTTTGGCGGCAAGCGCGGCGCGCATGTTCGCGACCTGCTGCTCGACCGAGCCCTCGGTCTGGGTGAAGACCATATTGCAGGTCGCATCGACCTTGACGCAGGCATCGTCGAAACCCTTCTTCACCGCTTGCCAGAAAGTATTCGAGGCCGACGAATGGTGGGTGAAGACGATGTTGAGCCCGTCGGCGCGGGCCACCGATTGGCCGCCGATCAGGGCGACACCGAGCAATAGCATTGCGGTGAGTTTCTTCATGTCTGTTCCTCCCTTTGGATCTTTCAGATGCTTGCCCCGTCGCTGACGCGACGGTGGACGGTGTAGGCCTTGCCAAGATCGGGGTTGAGCGCCAGCCCGAGCCCAGGTCCGGGCGGCACGGTAATCATGCCGTTCGCCACCTCCGGCAGCGCCGTCACCAAGTCGCGGTACCAGGTGCGGTAGAAGGCGCGCACGCTTTCCTGAACGAGCGCGTTGGGGGCGTTGAGCGACAGATGGGTCGAGGCGGTGAGCACGACCGGACCGGTGCAGTCGTGCGGCGCCACCGGCAGCCGCCAGGCCTCGGCCATCGAAGCGATCTTGCGCGCCTCCGACAGGCCGCCGCACCAGGAGATGTCGAGCATGACGATGCCGGCCGCGCCGGTTTCCAGAAGGTCGCGAAAAGCCCAGCGGCTGCCTAGCGTCTCCGAGGCCGAGATCGGCGCCGGGCTCGCGGCGGCGTAACGCTTCAGGTCGCCGAGACTATCCATGCGGATCGGGTCCTCGTGCCAGTAGGTAGCGTAGGGTTTCAGCGCCTGCGCGATCCTGATCGCCGGCAGGAGCTGCCACATCGAGTGGAACTCGACCATGATGTCGATCTTGTCGCCGACGGCTTTGCGGATTTTCTCGAAAGGTTCGAGCGCGGCCGTCAGGTCGGCCGCGGAAATGTCGTTGCCACGCGTCTTTTCCGCTGCATGGTCGAACGGCCAGATCTTCATGGCGCTGATGCCGTCATCGAGAAGTTCCTCTGCCAACTCGCCGGCACGGGTGAGGAAGGCGTTCAGATCGTCATAGTCCCGTCCAGCGCCGATGCCGTAATTGGCCGTCGTCTGGCCCTTGGCGTCCTTGATGTACTCGGTCCCGGCGCAGGTGTTGTAGGTGCGGATCCATCGGCGGCTGAAGCCCCCGAGCAACTGCGCGACCGGCTGGCCGGTGGCCTTGCCGAAAATATCCCACAGTGCGATGTCGAAGGCGGAGTTGCCGCGCACCTCGGCGCCGCTGGAGCGGAAACCAAGATAGCCGACCAGATCGGCGGCGAGCAGATCGATCTGCAGCGGATCGCGGCCGATGACGCGCGGCGCGACATATTCGTGCAAATACTCCTCGACGGTGCGCGACAGGTAGAAGGTTTCGCCGAGCCCGGTGATGCCCTCGTCGGTATGGACCTCGACCCAGAGCAGGTTCGGCCGCTCCTCGATGCGGACGGTCTCGATGGCGCTGATCTTCATGTCAGGCGATCCCCGCATCGAGCAGCGCCTTCACGCTCTTGTCGAAATGCTCGGCCATGTGCTCGGCCGCCAGCCGCGGATCGCCCTTGAGGATCGCCTCGGCGATATCCTCGTGGCCCTTGATCATTTTCAGCTGATCCTCGTCGGACGAACGGGTTCGCCAGCCGATCACCCAGGTGCGGCGCGTGACTCCGCTGAAGGCGGTGACGATCAGCGAAAAGACCGGGTTGTGCGAGGCCGCGGCGATCACCTCGTGGAAGGCGATGTCGTGCTCCATGACGAGCTCGGGGCTCTTGAAATTCTCGCGCATCAGCCGGGCGGAGTTGGCGATGGCGGCGGCTTCCGCCTCGGTGCGGCGCAATGCGGCGAGCGCCACGGTGCGCATCTCGATGGTGCGCCTGACGTCATAGACCTGCTGCACGCTGATCTGCTGGGTGGTGATGCCATGCTCGATCACCATCGACATGGCGCCTGTGTCGAGCTTGGCCACGGTGGCGCGGCGCCCGGCGCTCATGTCGATCAGGCGCATCGCCGAAAGAGAACGGAAGGCCTCGCGCACGACGGTTCGCGAAACATTGAGCTGGCGCGTCATGGCGGCCTCGCTGGGCAGCGGATCGCCGGGCGCCAGGCCCTCCGAGCGGATGTGCTGGGTAATCGCCTGGATCGCCGTGCTTACCAGACCGGGACTCGGCTCGCTCATTGACTCGGTCGGCTCCGACGCTTCGTGCATATCGCTTCCTTAAACCTGTATGACAGGTTGATGTTATATTGCTCATAATTCAGCCTGAAGATATATGTCAAGCCGATTCACCGCGAGGATTTGTCATGCCCGAAACCGATGCCGCCTTGATGTTCGATGCGCGCAACGTGGTCGGTGAGAGCCTGATCTGGGACGAGCGGCGCGCAAGGCTGATATGGGTCGACATCATCGGCCGCCGGATCCATCGGCTCGATCCGGCGAGCGGAGCCCATGAAAGCTGGCCGACGCCCGACCTCGTCACCTCTATCGGCCTGCGCGGGGATGGCGGTGCGATCGTCGGCCTGCGCAAGGAGATCGCTCTGTGGGACTTCGGCGGCCCGTTCCGGCCGATCGCGACGATTGAGCCCGACAGGCCCGGCACCAGGTTGAACGAGGGTGTCGTCGCGCCCGACGGTTCGTTCTGGGTCGGCACGATGACTAACAATATCGGGCCGGACAACGCGCCGACGGCGATCACAAGCGATGAGGGCCAGCTTTACCGGGTCGGCCCGGACGGCGATGTGACGCGCCTTAGCGAGAACCGGTTCGGCATTACCAACACAATGGTGTGGCTGCCCGGCGGACGCTTCATCACCGCCGACACGATGAAGAACGCTCTCTACAGCTATGGCTGGGACAAGAGCGCAGCACGGCTCAGCGAACCACTTCACTTCTTCGCCGGTTTCGAGCGCGGCCTGCCGGACGGCTCCTGCCTCGACGCCGAAGGTTACATCTGGAACTGCCGGGTCGCGGGCGGCAGCTGTATTGTCCGCATTGCGCCCGATGGCGGGCTGGACCGGATCGTCGAACTGCCTTGTTCATGGCCGACGAGTTGTGCCTTCGGCGGCACCGATCTCGACACACTGTTCGTCACCTCCGCACGCTTTACGATGAGCGCGGAGCACATTGAGGCGCACCCGCACGAGGGCGGGCTTTTCGCGTTACGGTCTGGTGGTCGGGGCGTATGGTGCAACCGCTTCGATTAGGCTGTCGCAATTCAACCGCAGGGCGTGCGTGGCACGAGCTGAAGCGGGCTCAAGTCGACTGCCCCCAGCGAATGCCGCAGCTGCGGCATGAGCGCCAGGGTGCGTGGCGTGAACTCTAGGTGACACTGTCGAAGCGCGACCTCCTGTGGCAACGCGACATCTAGTGTGGTCGCCAGAGGAGATGTCTGCTCGCGGGCAACAGCAAAAATGAACTCTACGACCGACATTGGGCGCAAAGCGGCCGTTCGCTCACGGCCGACGAGACTAGTTGTCTGAAATTGGGCCGTAACCTGACGGTCAGCTTCTGGTCTCGAAAATGCGATAGCGATCGTCCAGCACAGCTAAACTGACGTCGCTGCCTTACCCTTGGAGGCGCAGGGCGACGACGACTGTTCCCAACGCCAATCCAGCGCTGACAAGAAATATCGAACCGAGGCCGGCGGCGCCGGCCAGAAGTCCAAGCAAGGGCGTGAGGATGCCAAGCGCGACATCGAGGAACGCGGTGTAGATGCCCATGGCAAGGCCTTGGCTTCCCGCAGGCGCCCGGCGGACGGCTTCACGCCCGAGGCCCGGGTAGACGAAGGCATAGCCGAAGCCCGCGACGAAAGCGCCCACAAACCCGAGAAGAGCGAACGGCGACGCCCAAATCAGAGCCATGCCGATCGCCTGTACGACGACGAATAGCAGTGCCGCCTTCGCGCCGCCCATGCGGTCCGGCAAGCCGCCGAAGGCAAGGCGCGCAACGATCAGCGCGATGGCGAATGCCGTGAACGAAAACCAGGCGGGCTGCCATCCCCGCTCTGTGAAATACAGCACTGCGAACGCCGTCATAGCGCCATAGGCGAGGCTCGCGAAGGCGAGTCCTATGCCGGGCAGCGTAACAGCCTTCAGGACCTTGCCGAGGGCTTCGGGGTTGCGCGTGGCGGGCAGCACACCCGACATGGGGAGCATCATCGCCGCCGTCAGGGCGGGGATGACGAGGGTGGCCGCACCGATCGCGACAAACCCGAAGCTGCCAAACAGCAGGCTTCCAATTGGCGCGCCGCCCGCGAGCGCGACATACATCGCCGTCCCAATCCAACCGATCACCTTGCCGGACTCCTCGCGCCCCGCGAGATTGAGGCCCCAGCTTTGAGCGCCGGTAATCACGAAGCTCTCGGCACCACCCATGAGAGCGCGGCCGACCAGCAGCACTGCAACGGAGAGGACGGGGTTGCCGATAGCGAGCAGCGAGCCCAGGTAAAGAAGCCCCGCCAATGCGGCCATGCCAAGCCCGGTGAGCACCGCTGTCTTGGGTCCGCTGCTATCGGAAAACGAACCGGCCCACAGGCGCGAGATGAGCGAAGCAGCAAACTGCGCTGCGGCAACGAGGCCGACGACAAAGGGGCCGAAGCCAAGCCGGTCGTGAATGTGAAGCGGCAGTGCCGGCAGCGTTGCCCCAGTAACGAGAAAAATGATCGCCACGGCCGCCATGATCGGCAGCAGCCGCGCGGCCAGGGTTGGCCGCGCGATAGTATCAACTGACATCAAAGCCCCACACGTTTCATGTGCTCGGACGGATAGCGATTGCCCTGCACCGGCATGGTGATCTTGCTCTCATTGAGTACGCGCAGTTCATCCGCCGTCAGCTTGACGTTCAGCGCGCCGATGTTCTCGTCAAACCGCTGGAGACTGCGTGTGCCGAAGAGCGGCACGATCCACGGCTTCTGTGCCATCAGCCATGCCAGCGCAACTTGCGCGGGCGTTGCGTTGTGCGCATCGCCGATGCGCCGCAGCATATCGACCATGCGCTGGTTGGCCTCGCGATTCCCGGCTTCAAAGCGTGGCACGCCGCGGCGCATGTCGAGGTCGCCGAACTTGGTGCTGGCGTCGATCTTGCCTGTGAGGAAGCCTTTGCCCAGCGGGCTGAAGGGCACCATACCGATGCCGAGCTCTTCGAGCGTTGGGACGATTTCGTTTTCGGGCTCGCGGGTCCATAGCGAATACTCGCTTTGCAGAGCCGCAACCGGCTGGACGGCATGGGCACGGCGGATCGAGCTTGCGCCTGCTTCCGAAAGACCGAAGAAGCGCACCTTGCCCTGCGCAATGAGGTCTTTGACAACGCCCGCCACGTCCTCCATCGGCACACGCGGATCGACGCGGTGTTGGTAGTAGAGGTCGATGTAGTCGGTGCCGAGGCGTTTCAGGCTGCCCTCGACGGCGCTACGGATTTGCTCCGGGCGGCTATTGACGTCGCCACGGTGCACGCCGCTCTTCTGGTCGATATCCCAGCCGAACTTGGTCGCGATGATCACCTTGTCGCGTTTACCGGCGAAAGCTTCGCCGACCATCTCCTCGTTGGTCCAGGGGCCGTAGACTTCAGCAGTATCAAAGAAATTCATGCCGCGCTCGACTGCCTTGCGCAGCAGCTCGATCATTTGCGGCCGGTCGGGAATATCCCGTGTCTTGCCGTAGCCCATTGCGCCCAGGGATAGCGCTGTGACTTCGAGACCCTGACCAAGTCTGCGCTTTTCCATCGGTGTCCTCCTTCAGTTGACGGATATGACGCGGACGGTCGCGCTGCGGGCGCGGCTGCCAATCATGGGATCGAGATAAGGGCTGGTCGGGTATTTGGTCCGATACGCCGCATTGATGCGATCGTTGATAGGCCCGTCGACCAGCTCGAAGGCGACATCGCGGGTCTCGCCCGCGACGATGACGCGCCCCGCCTTCTGGCTCTTGGCGGCCTTGTACCAGCGCGAGTTCTGGCCATTGTACGCGCGCACATAGAGGGCGCCGTCGACGACGACGGACCAGATCCAGGTGGGCGTGCCCAGCGACTTTCCGTCCTCGCGTAGAGGTGCGATGTGCAGGTCGTCCGCGGCCGCGATTTTTTCGAGTTCGGCTGTGGTCCAGGTCATGGCGGTTACATCTCGTAGCCAGGCTTTTTGTAAAGGGTCCCGGCTTTGCCGATGATGTCGGGCCGGTAGACTTTGGCGGCCCACTCGGCGGACGAGACTTCCTCGAAGCCGACCGAGACGGATGCCTCGCCGTAGCCAAGGAGGCTCATCACATCCTGCGTGATGGCATCGGCGAGTTTGGTCTTCTGCTGCTCGGTCTTGCCGGGCCAGAGCTTGACGATAACGTGGGGCATCTTCTCTCCCTACGGTTTGACCATGACCTTGATTGACTGCCGGTCATCCATTGCGCGGTAGCCATCCGGCACGCCATCGAGACCGACGGTTCGGTCGAACACGCGGCCGGGATTGATGCGTCCTTCCAGTACGTCGGGAAGCAACTCCTCGATGTAGGCTCGGACGGGTGCAGGACCGCCACCGACAATGATGTTCCGGTAAAAGAGCGGCTGGGCCGACGGGACCACCTCGTAGTGCGGCACGCCAACGCGGCCGATCGCGCCGCCAGCACGAGCGATGCCTACGGCGGTGACCATCGACTGATCAGTGCCCACGCATTCCAGGATGGCATGCGCCCCGAACCCGTTGGTGAGGTCGCGAACCTTGGCGATGGCTTCCTCGCCACGCTCGCTGACGATGTCGGTTGCTCCGAACTCTTTGGCGAGGGCGATCCGGTCCGGATAGCGGCCCATCAGAATGATGCGCTCGGCGCCGAGACGCTTGGCGGCGATAACGCCGCAAAGCCCCACCGCACCGTCACCGATCACGGCAGCCGTCACGCCCGGGGCAACCCGCGCCACCCTGGCGGCATGATGGCCGGTGCCCATGACGTCGGAGAGCGTGAGCAGCGAGGGCATCAATGCATCGTCGCGATCCACGTCGATCGTGAACAGCGTACCGTCGGCGTTCGGGATGCGCAGCGCCTCGGCCTGCGCGCCATTGAGGCCGGCGTTGCCGAAGAAGCCGCCATGCACGCAGGCGGTCTGCAAGCCCTCATGGCAGAACGGGCACGACCCATCCGAGTGAGCGAAAGGCATGATGACGAGGTCGCCGACCTTGAGGGTCTGCACGTCGGAGCCGATGGCTTCGACGATGCCGATGGCCTCGTGGCCCATCGACTGACCGTGGGGATTTGCGTCCATCAGGTTGTAGGGCCAGAGATCGCTGCCGCATATGCAGGCTCGCGTCACGCGCACCAGCGCGTCGGTCGACTCGACGATGGTGGCATCGGGGACGTTCTCGACGCGAACGTCCTTCTTGCCGTACATGATGGTTGCGCGCATGGCGGTTCCTTTCGCTAGATCCCGGCTTCCTCGAAGACGCGCCGCGCGATGGCGAGCGCGGTGCTGGCGACGGGCCAGCCGGCGTAGAAAGCAAGGTGTGTGATGGTTTCGATGATCTCGGCCTTGGTGACACCGTTCTCGAGCGCCCGCTTGATGTGGAAGGGCATTTCGTTGATGCGATAGAGCGACATCAGGCAGGTGATTGTCACGAGGCTGCGATCGCGGGGGGACAGATCGGGACGCTCCCAGACATCGCCGAACAGGACCTCGTCCGTGTACTTCCCCAGCGCGGGGGCAATGTCGGAGAACGGATTGGTGCGGACGGGCTTGTCGGCCACTACTTGCCTCCTTCGTATTGCTGGTCGCTGACCTGTTCGAGCCAGTCGACGGCCTTGCCGTCGAGCACTTCATGCACGGCGATGTGCGTCATCGCGGTCTTGATAGAAGCGCCATGCCAGTGCTTTTCGCCGGGCGCGAACCACACGACGTCGCCGGGACGGATTTCTTCGATTGCTCCGCCCCAGCGCTGCACCTGGCCGACGCCGGACGTGACGATCAGTGTTTGCCCAAGCGGATGGGTGTGCCAGGCGGTCCGGGCACCCGGCTCGAAGGTAACATGTCCGCCCTGAACGCGGGCGGAATCGAAGGGGTTGAAGAGCGGATCGACCCGGACGGTGCCGGTGAACCAGTCGGTCGGACCCTTTCCGGATGGCTTTGAGCCTGCGCGTGTGATTTCCATTGGGGTTCTCCTTGTTGCCTTGATCTAGATCGACCTGGCTGCACGGCAACACTGGCAAGATAGTCCCGTCCCATTTCCCTGATTAGACACTGGAAAACGAAAGGGCTTGTGAGTACCATTCACAAATGCCCATCAAAGATTTCAGCGAAATGCTTGCTTTTCTGGCGGTTGCCCGCGAACGCAGCTTCTCAAAGGCGGCCGCCAAGCTTGGCGTGACGCCGTCGGCCCTCAGCCACAAGGTCAGCGACCTTGAGGCCCGGCTTGGCATCCGCCTGCTATCGCGCACGACGCGAAGCGTGGCACCTACGGAAGCAGGCGAGCGCCTGATGCACTCCATTGGTCCACGGTTTGAAGAGATCGAAGCCGAGATCGACTCCTTGAGTGAGCTGCGGGACAAGCCGTCGGGCACAATCCGCATCACCTGCAACGATTACGTCATCGATACCATCTTCATGCCCAGGCTGCCGGCTTTCCTGGCCGAGTACCCGGACATCAAGGTCGAGTTCGCGATCGACTATGGCTTCACCAACATCGTCGAGCAGCGTTTCGATGCCGGCGTGCGCCTCGGCGAGTCCATCAGCAAGGACATGATTGCGGTCCGCATCGGGCCGGATTGGCGCTTTGCCATCGTTGGATCGCCGTCCTATTTCGCGCGGCGCGATCCGCCGAATACGCCGCAGGAATTGACCAACCACAACTGTGTCAATCTACGTCTCACCACTGCGGGCAGCTTCTATGCGTGGGAACTGAAGAAGGGAAAGCGTGAGCTACACGCCCGCGTCGACGGGCAGCTCAGCTTCAACAGCATCGTGCCGGTCATGCACGCCGCGATCAACGGTCTGGGCCTTGCCTATGTACCGGAGACGATCGCGCGTCCCTATCTCGACGACGGGCGGCTCTTCGAAGTGATGCCTGAATGGTGCCCGTATTTGCAGGGCTACCATCTGTACTACCCGAGCCGCCGCCACTCATCGCCAGCCTTTGTCAAATTCGTCGAGACCTTCCGAGCAAGGGCCTAAAACAATCCATCAGTGTCCCGCTTCGAGGCGCAACTGCGACCTCGCCGTCGACGCTAGCAATGTCTGGCGGCTCACAGCTCGGACATGTTCGAAATCAGTCTTTTGGACGATGGCTCTAGGCTGATTTTCATCACTTTCGGTGGCGCAGCAGTTCGACGACGGTCTGGAACGCCGGCGAGTTCTGTCGCCGGCTCGGATAATAGAGGTGAAAACCAGACGTGGGCGGGCACCATTCGCTGAGTACCTCTATCAGTGTGCCGTTGGCCAGGAGCTCGGAGACGCTGTCCTCGGGAACGAAAGCAATGCCGTAGCCGGCGATTGCAGCCGTCACCAGAGACCTGATGGTGTTGAAGGTCAGCTGCCCATCGACGCGAACGCGCTGGGCGCGGCCGTCCTTCTCAAATTCCCAAGCGTAAAGACCGCCTAACGTGGCCAGGCGCAGATTGATGCAATTGTGCCGGATGAGGTCTTGCGGAGTCTCTGGCCGGGGGGTTCGTGAGAAATAGCCGGCAGATCCTACCGGCATGAGCCGCACGTCAGGCCCGATGCGCACGGCAATCATGTCCTTTTCCAGGCTCTCTCCCAGACGCACGCCGGCATCAAAGCGCTCTGCAGCAATGTCTGTGAAGCCATGATCGATGTACAGCTCAACCTTGATGTCTGGAAACCCGGCGAGACCTGCGGCAAGTTTCGGCCACACGACTGTATCGGCAGCGTTTTCGCTGCAGGTGATGCGCACCGTGCCGGCGGGCTTGTCCCGCAAGTCACTTAACGCCGCCAATTCCGACTCGATCTCTTCGAGTCTTGGCGCAGCCGCCCTGATCAGCCTCTCACCGGCTTCCGTGGTAGACACACTGCGGGTGGTGCGGGTCAAAAGCCTGATCCCGAGCCGCTCCTCAAGCCCGCGTATGGTTTGGCTCAGCGCAGACTGAGAAACTCCCATCTGGGCGGCCGCCCGGGTGAAGCTGCGCTCCCTGGCGACGGCCACGAGCGCGAGCAGGTCAGTCATGTCCTCTCGCCGCATTCATTAGTCCTCCTTATTGATCCTTGCCGATATTAGCATCTAATCGAATGAATGAAATGGGCCTAGATCTACGGCACGAGATGGGCGGACGTGCCGCCGGCAACGAAAGCAACGCCAATGACTGTGCGATCTGGGCAAGTAGCGCCCCCCAACACGGTTCTCGCCACTGTGCTGACCGTGTACCTGATGATTCTGCTGGATCTTTCCATCGTCTACACAGGCATGCCGGAAATCGGTCGCACCATGGCGATGAGCCCGATCATGCAGACGTGGGTGCAAAACGCCTATCTGTTGTTTTTTGGCGGCTTTCTGCTTCTGTCGGCTCGTCTCGGTGACACATTCGGTCGGAAGCGGGCCCTGCAGCTCGGCGTTATCCTGTTCACGCTGGCTTCGCTGGTGATCGGCATCTCGCAGTCGTCGTACGAGCTGATCGCGGCGCGCGCCGTACAGGGTCTGGCAGCATCCATCCTTGCGCCGAGCGTGCTAGCGGTTATCTCGACCACCTTTGCCGAAGGTAACGAACGCACCCGTGCCCTGTCATGGTACTCGGTCGTCGCCGGGGCCGGTGCAAGCCTTGGCATGGTCCTGGGCGGTGTTTTTGCGGGCCTGTTGTCGTGGCGTGTTGGGTTTCTGGTCAACCTTCCGATCGGCGTCGGCCTCCTCTTCGCGATCAACCGCATCATTCCAGACGGCGAACGCATGCAAGGCCGCTTCGACATCGTTGGCGCCGTCGCCTCGACGTTTGGCATGGGCCTACTGGTCTACGGTCTGGTCAATTCGGCCGCTCAGGGCTGGCAAACCCCTGTCACGTTGCTTTCCCTTGGTGCAGCCGCAGTCGTCCTGGCTTTCTTTCTCTGGTTCGAAAGGCGTGCCGCCTTTCCGGTATTGCCGCTGCGCCTTTTCGCGAGCCGGGAGCGGTCAGCCGCCTATGCCGGGCGCATGCTCTATATCGGCTCGATGGTGTCGTTCTTCTTCTTCACCACGCAGTTCATGCAGCAGGTGCTGGGTTACACAGCACTGCAGGCCGGGCTGGGCTTCCTGCCGATGACCGTCCTGACTTTCGGATCGGCGGTGACAATCCCACGCCTCACTCGAGTGATGGGCGGACCTACCCTTCTCATGGGCGCGCTGACCTTCATGGCGGCCGGCTTGATTTGGCTGGCCCAGGCCGGCGCCAGCGCAACATACTGGCAGCTGGCTCTCCCGATGATCCTTATCGGCATTGGCAATGGCACCGCCATGGCGCCGCTCACGGCCGCGGGCGTGCACGGCGTCGAACCTCGCGATCAAGGTGCCGCCTCGGGGGTGGTCAACGTTGCCCACCAGCTCGGCGGATCGATCGGCCTCAGCGTTCTAATCGTGGTCTTCGCTTCCGCGGCCGATCCGGCTGCCTCGGGAGTTGCGACGATAGGCCACCAGATCAATGCCGCGATGCTGGGCGCGGCCGTCATGAACATCGTCGCGATCGCCCTGGCGGCAGCGTTCATCCTGCCGGCCAGCAGGAGCAACGGCGCCGTGCGGCCTGCTTCCGGCATGCTGCCGCAGGCGGACTAAGCAAACGGAGAAAAGACATGAGGAAGCGTACACTTGCAACAGACTTGGAAGTCTCGGCGATCGGCCTTGGCTGCATGAGCTTCGCGTCGACTTACGGTCAGACGGGCGACCACCAGGAGGCAATTCGCATCATTCGTGGCGCCTTCGATCTGGGCGTCACCCTTTTCGACACCGCCGAGGCCTACGGGCCCTTCACTAACGAGGAACTGGTCGGCGAAGCCCTTCAACCTATCCGAGACAAAGTCGTCATCGCCACCAAGTTCGGCTTCGACATCGATCTGGAGACAGGCAAACGCAAGGGCGGGACCAACAGCCGGCCCGAGCACATCAAGGCGGTTGCGGAGGCAGCTCTCAAACGGCTGCGCACCGACCACATCGACCTGTTCTATCAGCACCGCGTCGACCCGAACGTGCCGATCGAAGACGTCGCTGGTGCCGTGAAAGACCTCATCACAGAAGGCAAGGTGAGACACTACGGGCTCTCGGAAGCAGGTGTCGGCACCATCCGCCGCGCCCATGCCATACACCCTCTCACGGCCGTACAGAGCGAGTATTCCCTATTCTGGCGCGGTCCTGAGGCGGAGCTGCTGCCGGTGCTGCAGGAGCTCGAAATCGGGTTTGTGCCGTTCAGCCCGCTCGGCGCCGGCTTCCTGGCTGGCAAGATCGACGAGAATACGAAATTCGAGCCGGGTGACTTCCGCAACTCGGTACCCCGGTTCTCGCCTGAAGCGCGCAAGGCCAATATGGCGCTGGTCGATGTGGTCAAAACAGTTGCCGAGCGTAAGGGCGCCACGCCTGCCCAAGTCGCACTGGCCTGGCTGCTGGCGCAGAAGCCTTGGATCGTGCCGATCCCCGGCACGAAAAAGCTTTCGCGCGTCGAAGAGAACGTCGGCGGTGCCGATGTCGACCTGACCCAGGCCGACCTTTCCGAGATCCGCGCCGGTCTATCCAAAATCGAAGTGCAAGGCGAGCGGTTACCGGAGGCGGTCCTGAAAATGACAGGGCTCTGAGAACGCAGCGCCCACGTTGGATGAACTCACGAAGGAAGGAAATGAGCAATGCGACCAGAAATTACCCGAGTAAGCCGACGCAATCTCCTGGCGGTGGCGGGCGTGCTGGCGGCCGCACCACTCGCAAGCGGTGCCTACGCTCAGTCGAATGGAGCTTCGTCAACCAGCGCAAATGCGCCGCAGGCAGGAGTGTCCGAGCGCCGGAAATTGGGCTCCCTTGAAGTCTCAGCCATCGGGCTTGGCGTCCAGAATATGAGCCGCACCTATCAGATGACCATCCCTACACGAACCGAGATGCACAACATCATCCGGGCCGCCTTTGATCACGGCGTAACCTTCTTCGACGCGGCCGAAGCCTATGGCCCTCATGAGGTCGAGCGGATCCTGGGCGAGGGTATCGACGGTTTCCGTGACAAGATAGCCATCACCTCGAAATTTGGTTGGAACATCGATCTGGTGACCGGCAACCGGCTCCCCGGTCTGAACAGCAAGCCGGACCATATAAAGCTCGCCGTCGAAGGAATGCTTAAGCGGCTCAGGACCGACCACATCGACCTGCTCTATCAGCACCGCGTCGATCCGGAGGTGCCGATCGAGGACGTTGCCGGTGCCGTCGGCGATCTCATGGCGGAAGGCAAGGTCCTACATTGGGGCCTCAGCGAAATGGGTCTCAAGACACTTCGGCGAGCCCATGCCGAACGGCCCGTGACGGCGGTGCAGAGCGAATACTCTGTGCTGTGGCGCGGACCGGAGGAATCGGTCCTTGCGACTTGCGAGGAACTCGGCATCGGCTTCGTACCATGGAGCCCACTAGGGGTTGGCTTCCTGACCGGAGCGATTGACCAGGCTACGCGTTTTGCCCCCGGCGACATCCGCGCCGTTGAGACCCGCTTTTCGCCGGACAATTTGCCGAGCAATCTTGCGATTGTTGCTCTCGTTAAAGACTGGGCCAAGCGCAAGAACGCAACGCCCGGCCAGGTCGCCCTTGCATGGCTGATGGCGCAGAAGCCTTGGATAGTTCCCATTCCCGGCACTACCCAGATGGCGCACATGCTTGAGAACATAGGAGCGGCCTCGATTGAATTTTCGCCGTCAGAGGTTGCGGAGCTGAATGCGGCGGTTGCGGCGATCGAAGTGCACGGCCAGAGGCTGCCCGATGCAGTCCTGGCCTACTCGGGTGTGGAAGCGGCGCCGAGATCGTGATGGGCACCAATCCGAGCACAATGATGCCCAACACCGCAAAAACGACTCGACGAGAGATGCTTGTGTCTTCGCTGTTCGTCCCGCTGGCCGCCGTCAGCGCCATGTCCGCTGTATCGGCTAACGCCGAATCTGGCGCAGGCGGCAAGCCGCTGGTCGCCTATTTTACGCGCAGCGGCAACACCCGCACCATTGCCGCCCTTCTCAGCCGTGACCTCGACGGCGACCTGTTCGAGATAGAGCCGGCCACGCCCTATCCAGCCGACTATTTCGCGACGGTTGACCAGGCGACGCATGAACGCGAGAGAAATTTCCTGCCGCCACTCAAAGCGAGCGTCAGCAATCTCAGCTCGTACGCCACGGTGTTCCTCGGTTTTCCAATTTGGGGCGCTTCGGCGCCACCGATTGTTCGTTCCTTCCTGGCCAATCAGGACTTCTCCGGCAAGACGATAATCCCGTTCAATCTCCACGGAGGCTACGGTCTTGGGAACAGTCGCGAAATCATGGCAAGGGCCGCGCCAAAGGCGAATTTTGCCCCAGGGTTCGTCATGGAGGGCCTTCAAGAGCGGCGGACCACCGAGCTGGTGCGCGACTGGCTGACAAAGTCAGACCCGACTCGGTAAGACTGGCTAGGCGGCGCGAAACGGCCCGCCTTACGGCTTTCAATATGCGACGCGACCGGATGGCTCGATTGCCATTCCCGTGTCACCGCCATTCCGGCGTCGATGACCTTGTCACGAAAACGACCCGTTCCTTATAGGGACTTCGTACAGTTCCAGCGGCAATTCATCGGGGTCCCTGAAAAATGTAAAGCGCTGATCCGTATACGGGTCGATCCGGATTGGCTCAACCGTAACGTTGGCGGCTTTCAGCCGCGCTATTACCGGATCAAGATCCGCCACAGCAAATGCCAGATGTCTCAAGCCTGTCGCCTCTGGATGGGAGGGCCGCATCCCTGGTGCGGGGAAGGAGAACAATTCCAGTTGGACGGACCCGATCCGCAGATCCGCCTTCCATGACTGACGCTCCTCCCGATAGACCTCCCGGATCAGATCGAGGCCGAGGAGTTCGACGTAGAACCGTAGCGACCGGTCGTAGTCACTGCAGATGAGCGCGACGTGGTGAATAGCATTTAGCATGGTACCAACTTTAGCCAACCAGGGGTTTGAGGCCAAGGTTCGCCAACTTCCGAGTTGGTTTCTTGCCACCGACATGAGTCAGCTTAATAAATGTCGACCAAGTGATGTCAGCTGTCGGGAGACGGTGAAGCTAGCTTGTATGGTCGCCGTGCGGCGCAAAGCGGAAGGCAGCTTCGGGGCCGATAGCTGAATGTCCGCTTTCACGATATCTCAGCAGCAGAGCTGTCGATTGAATGCGTGCAGAGCGATAAGGGTAAAGCTGTAAGTCGTCAGCACTATTGCCGGCTCCACTATTTCGCGCTCCAACCGATGATGTCCATTTTCTTCATCGGCCAAGGCACGGCCGCCCCAATTCGCCTAGCCGAGCAGAGGCTTTAGCCAACTCCTCAACCCGCCGGGCTTCAGGCTATTCCGCGAGCAGCCATAGTCCCTATTGTTCTGCTCGATCTCGTTCAAAAATTCGGACAGTAAGTTCCGAAAAGCCAGACTACCGGATTCAAGCCGTAGTGGTTTACACGGTATCGCCCCCAACCCTGAAGGCAGCGCCATGACGTCGAACCCCACTTGGATCCTCAATCGTTTCCCCATCGGAATGCCGACGCCCGACGACTTCGTACTAGTAGATCAGCCTCTGCCGGTCCCTCAGCCCGGAGAGTTGCTGGTAAGGACGCTCTGGCTGTCTGTAGATCCTTACATGCGAGCTAGGCTGAGCCCCGCCAAAAATTATGCTGCCGGGCTTCAGATCGGCGACCGTATGCAAGGGGGAGGTGTCGGTGAGATCATCGCGTCGGAATCACCGCTCTTCAAAGTCGGTGACGTGATCCAGGCGGACGATTTCAGTTGGCAGCCTTACACGACTGTCGCAGCCAAAACTGCGCAGCTCTTGGATCAGGCGGTAGCTCCCGTGCAAACATCGCTTGGTTGCTTGGGCATGCCGGGCCTGACCGCATACTTCTCATTGCTGAACGTCGGCCGACCGAAAGCAGGCGAAACGGTCTTGATATCGGCCGCGTCTGGAGCCGTAGGCCAGATCGCGGGCCAGATTGCACGAATAAAGGGACTTGATGCTGTTGCAGTGGCGGGAACCGACGCGAAAATCGAGTGGTGCAAGAGCATCGGCTATAGGACGGGCATCAATCATCGAACTTCCGAAAACCTTGCGGAGGCGGTAGCAGCGGCGTGCCCGAGGGGCATCGACGTGTTTTTGGACAACACCGCAGGGCCAATTCATGACGCTGCTCTGCTGAATATCAATCTGTTCGGGAGGATTGTGGTCGTTGGGACGGTCGCCCTGGCGGATCGGTTCGACCAACCCGATATCGGTCCACGCTACTTACGGCGCATCCTGGTGTCGCGCGTTCGAATGGAGGGCTTTCTGCTCGACGACTTCGAAGCCGACTATGCCTCAGCAAAAGCTCAACTCACGGAGTGGTATCGGGAGGGATCGCTAGAGGCGAGAGAGGATGTTGCAGATGGTATCGAAGCGACACCTCATGCGTTCATACGCATGCTGAAGGGTGAGAATTTCGGCAAGCAGTTAGTTAGAATATAGTCGATGTTGTAGATTACTGTCCAACAACTTCCATGCATCATGAACGATGAAGATGGCTAACGACGACTGAAGTTCAACGCCATGCGTTAAGCATCGCAGTTGCTTGCGTCACCACCGCCCACACCAATTTATCATCTTCAGCTTTTCAAATTTCCGCCCCGCGCTTCACCGAGCATGCGTAGAAAGTGAGATCATGAGCCGTGCGGCAATCATCGGCGGAGGCGTCATAGGCGGCGGCTGGGCGGCGAGATTCCTGTTAAATGGATGGGATGTATCGGTTCATGATCCAGATCCGGCAACGGAACGCAAGGTCGGTCTTGTGGTGGAAAATGCGCGGCGTTCCCTGCCTGCACTCTATGACAGAGCGCTGCCGCCGGAAGGAAAACTTGAGTTCGCATTGAGCATCGCAGAAGCGGTGGATGGCGCGGACTGGGTTCAAGAAAGTGTTTCGGAGCGACTAGAGCTTAAGCGAAGTGTCTACGCCCAGATTAACCCGTTCCTAGGATCGGGTGTTACGATCGCCTCTTCGACGTCAGGCTTCAAGGCGTCGCAACTGACGATGCCGACTACTGAGATAGTTGTCGTTCATCCATTCAATCCGGTCTATCTGCTACCTCTGGCGGAACTGAGCGGAAGTGACAGCGCGTGTGCGCGCGCTGCCGAAGTTGTTATCTCGGTCGGCATGCACCCGCTCAGATTGCGGAAGGAAATCGACGCCTTTCTCGCAAACCGATTCCAAGAGGCCGTTTGGCGGGAAGCCTTGTGGATGATCAAGGATGGGGTGGCAACAACGCGAGAAATCGACGACGCAATCCGAATGGGGTTCGGGTTACGCTGGGCTCAGATGGGCCTTTTCGAAACCTATCGGATTGCAGGCGGCGAAGCAGGGATGGAAAGCTACATGGAACAGTTTGGCCCCTCGTTGTACTGGCCATGGAGCAGGCTGACTGAGGTTCCCGAACTCGACAAAAACCTGATCGAAGCAATCACTGCACAGTCTGAAGAGCAGTCTGGCGAATTTTCGATCCGTGATCTGGAGCGGCTACGCGACGATAATCTTGTGGGATTATTCGCAGTCTTCGCAGTACCAGGAGCGGTGCGGCCAAGGTGATATTGGCACACGAGAGCTCGTTGCCTGTATCAACAACTGCAAAGCGTAGCGCTTGGTAGTTCTCCAAAGTTCGGACGTATGCGCGACCTTCGTTATCGGAGGCGACGCACTCGTTACCCAGTCGCGAAATTCGAAAAGTCGTAGGCATCGATATAGTCGCGAAAGGCGGCTTGCGCCTTTGACTGATTTTTGCGGTCTGGAAAGACCAGGATCATATCATAGGGGTTGAGCTCCCATCCCGGAAGAACGTCGACTAGTCGACCGGCCGAAATGGCCGGTTTGCACACATAGCTAGGCAGCAACGCGACCCCATTGCCTGCTAGGCTCGACTGCAACAGAAACCCCAGTGAATCGCTTTTGGCGGCAGCGGGCGGCCGAAAAGCAAACTTCGCAGTTTCAGCCGCAAACGTCCAGTCGGGCAGCGCATCATGCAGCAGGCAACGATGCTGAAGAAGATCGCCCGGCTCGATGATAGGTGCGTTGGCGGCGAGATAGTCCGGAGAGGCAACAAGAACGCGCTTGATGGTAGAAATCTTGCGAACTATGAAATCTTGATTGGATACCGTACCGACACGAAAGGCGAAGTCCACCCGTTCGCGCAGTAGATCCAAATGTTGATTTGTTGCTATCAGTTCGATCGCTACTCTCGGAAATTTTTTGGCAAAGCCTCCAATAAATCCTGGCATAAAGTAAGTCGCGGTCACTTCCGGACAGGTGATTCTAAGGGTCCCTAGAGGCTGCTCCTTGAGGTTGGTCATCGCCATGTTGGCCGCCGCGACCTCGGCACGAACGCGTCGACAGTATTCGAGATACACTTGGCCATTGCTGGTCAGGCTAACGTACCGAGTTGACCGATTAAACAATCGTAATCCTAGCCGTTCTTCAAGCTGAGTGACACGGTGGCTTATTGTTGATTTTGGTATGCCGAGCCGCACACCAGCTTGGGTTAAGCTGCCAGCTTCAGCGATTTCGATCACCAAAAGCATATCGTCCACGGCGTTCACCGAGATTGCTCCGTCATGCTTCGCCAATCACAGTGGCAACGCGATCCTGAGCATCTACGCGACTGTCGCTGGCTTATCCAACTGATCAAACCGTGAGCGCGACCGCTGAGTCGCAAGAAACTCTCGTTACCTATCCGGGCTCACTCTGGCTTCAACACGAAATCAAATATCGCCTTCCATTTGACGTTGCCATCATGAACTGGGACGAAATCGACGATCAGCGAATCCTTCACACCGAATACCGCATCGGACTCGATGTAGCGGTCGCCGGCCACGAAAATGTGCGTGCAGACGCGATCGTACCCCGGAGCACCGCATAGGAAATGCATGTGCGCCGGCCGGTAGGGGTGGCGCCCCAGCTGCTCGAGCATCTGGCCGACCGGCCCGTCATCCGGGATCGGGTAAGAGACCGGCTTAATGCCGAGGAAGAAGTAGCGACCATCCACCCCCGTCCGGAAGATGCCGCGGTTGTTGAAGGGCGGCTGGATGTCCGGCTGCTGGACATCGTAAAACCCTTCTTCATTGTCAGACCATACATCGATGTAAGCGTCGGCAATGGGCTTTCCGTCCAGGTCGAGAACACGTCCTTCATATAGGCAAAGCTCTCCCAGACCATCTAGGTTGATGCTGTCGCCCATCTGCCTTTCGGGCGCACCATCGACATGGAATGGGCCGTAAACCGTGCTCTCCGTCGCACCGCTCGGCCTACGGTGATTGATCGCGTCAACCAGCATGGAAACCCCGAGCACGTCGGAAAGCAGGATGAACTCTTGCCGCGATTGACTGCAGATCTGACCGGTCCGCGTGAGGAATTCGATTGCAACGCCCCATTCCTCTTCCGTTGGTTCTACGTCTTTGATGAAAGCATGCAGATGCGCAACGAGGGACCCCATAACCTGGCGCAGGCGCGGGTTGGTGTTGTTGCCCATGCGCGCGTTGACCGTTTCGGCTGAGTTGTGTTCGTTTAGATACTTCGCCATGTTCCACTCTTCCCATTTGCGCACTTACTCGTTGGTCCACCAAGTCAGACCGTTCCTCCCAATGATGCTTCCAACTGCGCAAGCTCTTGTCCGCCTGCCATCAAATTTTGCAGCTCCTCAGCACTGATATGCCCCCGGTCCGCTGTCCCCAGGGTCTTGCCCCGATTGAGAACCGTGAAGCGGTCACCGACTGCAAGCGCGTGCCGGACATTATGCGTGATGAACACGACGCCGATGCCCTTTTTCCGGACATGATCAATGGTCGTAAGAACGTTGGCAGTCTGCCGGACCCCGAGAGCTGATGTGGGTTCGTCCAATATGAGAACCTTCGCACCGAAGTAGACTGCGCGCGCGATGGCGACAGTTTGGCGCTCGCCGCCCGAAAGGGTGCCTACGGCCTGGCTGGGCTCGCGCAGATTGATGCCCATATGCCGCATTTCCTGCATGGTGATGGCGTCGGCCGTCTCGAGATCGAAACGGCGGAACGGCCAGATACCTTTCTGAGGCTCTCTGCCCATCCAGAAGTTTCGCGCAACGCTCATCAGGGGGATCATCGCGAGGTCCTGATAGACTGTCGCGATGCCCGCCGCCAGGGCGTCTCGAGGCGTCGTAAAGTGAGCGACTTGCCCACCGACTTTTATCTCCCCTTGGGAGGGCACATGCACGCCTGACATAGTTTTGATCAAAGTCGACTTGCCTGCGCCGTTGTCGCCGAGGAGGCAATGGCACTCGCCGGCCTGCACGTTGAAAGATACTCCGGACAAAGCAATGATGTGCCCAAATTGCTTCCGGATGTCGACCATCTCGAGGATCGGGGCAGCCATCACTTCTCTCCCGTGATCATACGGCGGACGTAGGTATTGGCCAGGACTGCGGCGAGCAGAATGCTCCCCAGGAACACGCGGAAGAGCGAGCTTTCCACGTTGGTGAAAAACAGGCCTTGCTGGACGACACCAAAGATAATCGCACCCAGCGCGGCGCCGACCACCGAGCCGTAGCCACCGGTTAGAAGCGCTCCGCCGATCACCACGCAGATGATGGCCTCGAACTCCTTCATTATTCCGCGGTCAGAAGCAGCCGACCCGAACTCGATGACTTGTTCGATGCCGAGGAACGCGGCGCAAAGGGCCGCAACCATGAACATAAGTATCTTCACGCGGGCAACCGGAACACCGACGTATCGGGCGGCCTCCGGATCACCGCCCGCTGCGAAAATCCAGTTTCCGAAGCGGGTCCGGGTGAGAACCCATTGCCCTACAAGCACGAAAACAATGGCCCAAATTATCAACATGGGAATGCCACTGACGACTGGCTGCCCCATGCGCGTGCCCTTTGCGAAGGTTGCGATGATGCCTTGCTGGCCAAGCCATTGGAATAAGCCCGTGAACGCCTCCCCTCCGAGAAGCCATGCGATCGGATCCCCAGCGGCGACCTCACTAATGCCCGAAACGACCGGCTGACGATTGAATGTAATGGCACTCCAGATGGTGGCGCCTCGAAGAATGAATAGAAATGCAAGAGTGACGATGAACGAAGGCAAGCCGGTGCGGATCACGAGCCAGCCGTTGATCATGCCAAGGCTAGCGCAAAGCATCATCGTCACCAGAATTCCAGCCCATACGGGAATGCCAAGCTTCATGACGAGAAGCGCAAACACCATGCCGGAGAAGCCGACCATTGAACCCAGTGAGAGGTCGAATTCACCTGCAATCATCAAAAGGCATACGCCGACCGCAAGCACGATGAATTGAGCCGAAACCGTGCTCCAATTCATCACGCCCTCGAGCGCGAACATTTGGGTGCCGCCGGCAAGGATCAGGAAGAATACGAAAACCGCGATCGTCCCGCAGATAGCTCCGAGCTCAGGCCGAATAAGCGCCTGGTGGAGGCGATGGAGTTCTTTCACGCGTTCGTCTTTGGGAAGCGTGGGCCGCGGGGCCTCGTTGGTCTGAACGTTCGTCATGACTTCCAACTCCTGCCGTAAGGCTACGGCGGAGGCACATGGCCTCCGCCGTGTTCGATGGTGATTGCCTTAGCGGTATTGCCCCGCCAGGGATTCAACCAACTTGATGTTGTCCTTGGTGACGAACCCGGGTCCGGAGAGGACTGAGTTCGCCGGGACGACGCCGTAACGGAGATAGTTGGTCAGAGTGATCACCGGCAGGTAGCCTTGCAGGAAGGGCTGCTGGTCAATGGCGAAGTTGATGACGCCATCCTTGATCGCCTTGGAGATGTCGGGGTTCAGGTCGAAAGTCGCGAAGAAGATGTTGCCCGCCATTCCGTTGTCCTTAAGAGCCTGGATGGTCGGTATCGCGGTCATCGGGCCAAGCGTGAGGACGGCGCCGGTATCGGGGTTGGCCGAGAGATAGGCCTTCACCCTGTTGGCGATCTCCGCTGCGTCAGTGCCCGAGTCAATCATCTGCTTGCCTAGCTCCACGCCGAGACCCTTGGCGAAGCCCTGGCAGCGCTGCTCGCCGGCGACGTTTGGAAAAAGGCTGTTCACGCAGAGGAAGGATTTGATGCCCGCGGCCTTGGCTCGTTCACCGGCGCCTTCGCCCGCGTCGAACTCCGGCTGCCCAACGTGCAGAAGGGCTCCTAGCTTCTTCGACTGCTCGGCCGTTCCGGTGTTCATCGTCACGACCGGAATGCCCTTGGCGACCGCATCAGCGATGGGGCCACTGACAAGGTCGGCGTCGGGGATCGTTACGATGATACCGCTCGGCGCTTCTGCAGTGGTCTGCTGAATGATGCGAACCATGTCGGCAAGATCGCCCGTCGGCGGATTGCGGAACGTAACCTCCGCTCCCACTTCCTTGGCGGCCAAGCTGGCGCCGTTCTTGACGGTATTCCAGAAGGTCTCGCTATCGGGGGAATGCTCGATCAGTACGTATTTCTCGCCATCCGCATGAGCCGATACGCTCCAACCAGCGGTGGCGGCGACGGTGAATACGGCCGAAAGCAGTGCGTTCTTGAATGAAGATTTCATTGGATCCTCCCTGGTGGAAACTTGCTGTCGCTCTGCCCGACGGTGCTTGAAGCGACCTCCCCGCTGTCCGGGCAGCTCGGCTGCCTGCGGTCCAACGTGAGTTCATTTATGCAGATAGCGGCAATCGGGATAAACGGGGCAATCAAGGAAACAGTCTTGCACTACTTGCAAAAAGCTTTGCGGCTTGGTCTTTCGCGCGAGCTGGAAGAAAGGGGATTGCGCAAGGGAAGTCGGGCCGACCACGACCGTGATCGACGGCTCTTGCACCGTTGCTTCTAAGGTCAGTTCGACAGAGCGCCTAGCGTAGAACGCCTAGTTCGGGATTAGGCGTTGAGGTCCACGAGAATTTTCATTTTCGTGCCACTCGGGTCCAACAGTGGTTGGAAACCCTTGTCGACAAGTTCGTTGAGCGAGATGACCTCGTCAACCAACTGATCGACTGGAAGCCGCCCGCTTTCTATCATCGAGAATACCCGCGGCCACAACGAGGTCGGGTAACATAGTGAACCCTGTAGCCGGATATCCCGCACGATGAGATCGAACGGTGATATCTCCACCTTGCTATTCGTGAGGCCGACCAACACCACCGTTCCCTGCGGTCGGACAGCCGATAGACAGTCCGAGATTGCGCGCGGATTCCCGGCGCATTCAATGGCGGCATCGCAACCGAGACCTTCGAACGTTTCTCTGCTGATGGACGACGCGAGACAGGATTGCGTCGGGTCGATCGTCGCTACCGGAACACCGAGGTTCTCGATGCGCCGACGCCTTGCCGCATTTGGTTCACTCAGGAAGATCTTCGCTGCTCCGGCGGCGTGGGCCGCTAGAACCGTCAGCGCTCCGATGGGCCCGCCACCCGTAATCAGAACCGATCCGCCGGGCATCAGTCCACTACGATCAACCGCGGTCACCGCTACCGCGGCGGGTTCGACCAAGGCGCCTTGGCGAAATGTCAAATTGTCGGGCATTTTCACGGTAGCATAGCCCTTCATCACCGCATATTGCGCGAAACCGCCCCACGGCCACGTCAGTCCGGTGGCTGCCCCGCGCGTTCCCAGGAAATGCAATCCTCGAATGCCAAAATAGCCGTCAAGCGGCCCCATGTGAGGCTGAATGGAGACGCGATCCCCAGGTTTCAGGTGCGTGATTTCACGGCCCACCTTCTCGACGACCGCGCTGAACTCGTGTCCCAGGATTTGCGGAATAGAGGCGCCAGAAAATGCATTCGGTTGAGGCGAGATGAATATCGGACCCGCAGCGAACTCATGAAGATCGGTCCCGCAGATTCCGCAGAGCTGGTTCCGAACGAGAACCTCGTCGGGAGCAAGCTCCGATGGCAATTCTACTTCCTCGACACGAACATCCCTCTTCGCGTGAAACCGAGCTGCTTTCATACCAGACTATCCTTCACTGAGTCCGCCGAGGTGCGGAGCCTTCGTTCAAGTAACTTGGCTGCCTGCGGATGGCCCCAGCTACATTCGTCAAACAATCGACCGGATCGATCCTCCATCGACGCCCCAGACCGCCGAAGTGACGAAGCTAGCAAGGTCGGAAGCGAGGAACACGAGGACGTTGGCGACCTCGTCGGGATCGCCTAGCCGCTGGAGCGGCAGCTGGCGAAGCTTCATTTCATGCTCCACGGCCGCCTGCGGCTCCATCTTGTGATACTTGCCCATTGTCTCGGCGAACCCGCCTGGCTTCGTCCAGAACGGCGTCCAGATGGGACCTGGCGCCACAGCGTTAACGCGGATCTTGGGGCCTTCGGCGCGAGCAAGCGCTTTGGTGAGGGAAAGCACCGCAGCCTTCGACACCGAATAGTCGATCGGCACCGGTTCGGGTTGCCGGGCAAGATCCGATGCGTTGTTGACGATCACACCGCCCTTCGCGCGAAGGATTGGCAATACTTTGCGGATAGCGCGGACGTAGCTCATGAAATTCAGGGCCAGGGTGGCATCCCAAGCGGCATCATCGACGTCGTCGAAAGAGCGGATCGCCCCCGACCCGACATTGTTCACCAGAATATCGATGCGGTTGCCAAAGGCGGTGAGCAACTTGTCCATGCCGTCGGATACGCCGAGCGCGGTCGAAAGGTCTCCAGCCGCGGTGTGCACTGTAACCCCGAAAGCCTTGGCTGCCTCGGCCACCTTCTGCATTTCGGTCTCATCAATATCGAGGATGCCGACGTGCGCACCTTCCTTCGCGAACGCCATGGCCGTGGACCGACCAATTCCGTTCGCACCGCCTGTAATAAAGGCGACTTTACCCTTGAGACCAGTTTCCATTGCTCTTCCTCCCTGTGGGCCCGCTCAGACCGAAGCCCCTTCGGCTCCCGTGCGAAAATCAAAGCCAGCAGTCAGTCCACCGTCTGCGACGAGGTCTGCACCCAAGATTGCGTGGGCGCCGTCAGACAAAAGGAACAGCGCTGCTCGAGCGACTTCGATCGCCTCCAAAATCCTCCCCTCCGGCTGTCTGTTGCTGCGCGTCGCCAGGAATTTGTCGCCGTCGGTGGCAGATTCCAGATGACGTTTGAACAATCCAGCCATCATCGGACCGGGGCTGAGAACGTTGATGCGAACGCCGGCGCGGGCATGGTCCAGGGCTGCAGTCCGAGCAAGTTGCCTTACGGCGGCTTTGCTTGCGTTGTAGACAGCCAATTGCTGCTCGGCCAATCCCGCATTTACCGATGCCACCGCCACCACCGAGCCCCCTCGCCTCTCCATCAGCGGGATCAACGTAGCCATTGCAAGCGCAGTGCCCGTGACGTTCACCTCCATCGCACGCGCGATAATCTCAGGGGTCGTGTCCGGTATGAAACCCGTGTCGAGGACCGCTGCCGAGGTAACTAGACCCAGCCTCCCGGAGACGGCGGAATTTATGGCGTCTTGCACCTTTGCCCAGGTGGTCTGGCTGGAAACTGAACCCGTAACCTGGGCGTAGCCTTCACGATCAGACAATGCGGACGATGTCAGATCCACTCCGACGACCTTCGACCCACAATCCAGCAGCAAAGTCGCGATCTCACTTCCAAGGCCGGACCCCGTGCCAGTAACAACGACTACGTCGGGCAATCCGAAAGTGACCGTTGGCATTGGGTTTCCTCCAATCTTGAAACAGCGATCGAGTAGGGTTCAGGCCTATCCGACGGCGGTATGGGATCACACAGCGCTCGAGAGTTCGCGCCCAGCCGACGAGGCGGCTGCTTCTACATCCTGGACGTAGTCAACTTGGTGCCTCGCGATGCGCATACCCTCCAGCTCATCGCGGACTTTCAAGTGGGCCGGATGCGTGGCGTATGCAGAAAGTGCTTCCTTGCTGCTGAACTCCGAATATAGGACCACATCGCAAGCGTAGGATACCCGGCTGAAATCGACACCGATCTCTAGATGCAAAAGCCCGGGAATGAGGCCTCGTAGGCCCTCGAACCTCGACTTGATTGCAGCGGCCGCCGCATCTTTCTCAGTCTCATTCGTGGCGGCAACGTTCCACATGACGATGTGCTTTATACGGTCGCCATCAGTTCGGTTTTCAATGCTGGGGAGACCCATCCGATCCTCTTAGGCGTGTGACAACGGATTACCGTCCTCAGGAATTGCATTTGCCGTAGAGACGATAAAGACTGCCCATAAGAAAACACTTTCCCTGTGGGTGCAAAAATGGATCGTTGGACTGAACTGGATGTGTTCGTAAAGATCGCTGAGGAGGCGAGCCTCACCCGGGCCGGAGAGACGCTGGGAATGTCTGTTTCGAGCGTGAGCCGTTACCTAATGAACCTCGAGACACGCCTCGGCGTGCGCCTGGTCCAACGATCGACGCGCCAATTGAATCTCACGAGCGAAGGCGAGCAGTTCTACGGGCAGGCGCGTGAAATCATCCACAGCCTTCTCGATGCCGAAGCAAACGTGTCAGCGAAAGCGGCGAGCCCGAATGGTCGACTGCGGGTCGGAGCCTCTCTTTCATTCTCCCTGCTGCATCTGATGCCTGTCGTGCAACAGTTTCGCGATCGATACCCCAACGTCATTATCGATATCGTGTCCTCAAACCGATACTATGACATCGTCGAGAATGGCCTCGATCTCGCAATCAGAACGCGCCGTGTAGAAGCGGACAGTTCCATTACAATCAGACGCCTTGCCGAGACGCGGCGTCTTTTGGCGGCGTCTCCCGCCTACCTGGAGCGTCGCGGCACTCCCCGCCATCCCAGTGATTTGGCCCAGCACGATCTCATTCTCTACACACTCGCCGATAGCTGGAACCAATTCAATTTCCGCAAGGGCGATGACCAGGTCAGAATCGACGTGGACGGTATCATCAATGTAAACGACGGCCAGTTGATCTGTGTGGCCGCGCGAAACGGCTTGGGGATTCTGGCCCAGCCAGCCTACATCATACAGGCCGATCTCGAGGCTGGCAGGCTGATCAGGGTTCTTGATGATTGGGACTTGCCGCGCCTTACCATGAATATTGCATTTCCTACGAAGGTCATGCTCCCAACACGAACCCGCTTGTTCATAGACTTCCTGGTCGAGAGCTTCCGCGTGGGCGAATACGAAAAAATTTGGACGAGTTAAGCGGTCTTGTCGCGCGGGATCGCACGAACGAACAGCATTGGAGGCAACTGCCTATGTCCTCTCCAATGCCACCGCGATTCCCTGTCCGACGCCGACGCACATGGTAGCGAGTGCGCGCCTGCCACCCGAAAGAGACATTTCGATTGCGGCCGTGCCGGCAATGCGGGCGCCCGACATGCCCAAGGGATGACCCAGTGCGATCGCACCGCCATTGCGGTTAACCCGATCGTCATTCAGAGCTACCCCTAGCTCACGAAGCGTCGCCAGACCTTGCGACGCAAAAGCCTCGTTGAGTTCGATGACGTCGAAATCATCCGCTACCAAGCCTAAACGGCTCATCAACTTCTGAGATGCGGGTGCCGGCCCGATGCCCATAATCCGCGGTGGAACGCCTGCGGTAGCGCCGGCCACGACGCGTGCAATCGGGGTCAATCCATTCTTCTTGGCGGCAGACTCGGTTGCAATGATCAAGGCCGCTGCGCCGTCGTTTACTCCTGAAGAGTTGCCAGCTGTCACGCTGCCACCTTCGAAGAGCGGCTTGAGCTTGGAAAGCGTTTCGAAGGTCGTGGCACGTGGGTGTTCGTCACGGTCGACGATCATTGGATCACCCTTGCGCTGGGGAACGACAACAGGGGTGATTTCGCGTGCCAGGCGCCCGTTCGACTGAGCGTTTGCCGCCTTGTTCTGAGAAGCGAGCGCAAACAGGTCTTGATCCTCCCGGGTGACCCCGAAATCGTCCGCAACGTTCTGACCAGTCTGCGGCATCGAATCGACACCGTAGCGCGCCGCCATCGCTGGATTGACGAAGCGCCAGCCGATCGTCGTGTCGTGGACCTCGGCATGTCGAGAGAATGCCGTTTCTGCTTTGGGCAATACGAACGGCGCCCGAGACATGGACTCGACACCCCCTGCGATTACAAGGTCTGCTTCGCCTGCCTTGATAGCGCGGGCCGCTGTGATCACAGCATCCATGCCTGAGCCGCAGAGGCGGTTCATCGTCGTTCCGGGCACACTTTCAGGCAGGCCAGCCAGGAGCAACGACATTCTGGCAACGTTGCGATTGTCTTCGCCAGCTTGGTTTGCGCAGCCGAATATCACCTCATCCACCGCTTGCCAGTCGAGGGACGCGTGCCGCTTCATCAGTTCCCTCAGCGGGACGGCTCCGAGGTCGTCAGCTCGCACGGACGAAAGCATCCCTCCGAAGCGGCCGATCGGCGTGCGGATATAGTCGCAGATAAACGCTTCGCTCATGTCAAACATCCGGAACGATAAGGTCGGCAACCGCACCGACAACGTGTAGTTCAGCGCCTGTCAGCGCTTGCAATTCGTCGATTGAAATGGACGACAGTTTCTCACGAAGCACGAAGTGCGAGTCCTCGATATCGATCACTGCCAGGCTGGTGTAGACGCGTGTCACACACCGGACGCCAGAGCGCATCGCTTCACAAGTTTGGCCTTGCCGTCCTTCGTAATGTGGTCCGTAATCACCGCTACCCGTTTGGCGCCGTGGACCAGGTCCATGGCCCCACCGACGGCGGGGACGCCTTTTGGCCCGGTCGACCAATTTGCCAGATCGCCATTTTCACCCACTTCGTAGGCACCAAGGATAGCGACATCGAGATGGCCGCCACGAACCATTGCGAAGCTATCGGCATGATGGAAGAAGGCAGTCCCTGGGTTCAGTGTCACTGCCTTCTTACCAGCATTGATGAGATCCCAGTCCTCTTGGCCGGCTGCAGGAGCTTCGCCGAAACCCAAGATTCCATTCTCGGTATGAAAGATCGCTTGTCGTCCGGGCGGCTGAAAGTGCGCAACGAGCTCAGGGAGCCCTATGCCGAGGTTTACGTATGCGCCATCGGCTATGTCCTGGGCGGCGCGCCACGCAATCTGAGTGGGGTTCAACTTGTTCATTGGACCACCTCCGGGTAGACGGCATTTGCCAGGTTAAGCGCTTCTTCTTGTGCTGGCTCCGCGACCTCCACGAGGCCCCGCACAAATATGCCCGGCGTCACGACGGTCTCCGGGTCGATCTCTCCAGGACGAACAACCTTAGAAACCTGGGCGATGGTCGTCTGGGCTGCCATACACATCAGCGGATTGAAATTGCGTGCGGCTTTGTTGAAGGTGAGGTTGCCGAACGTGTCGCCAAGATGCGCCTTCACCAGCGCGAAGTCGGCCTTCAGCCAACGCTCCCTGATGTAGGGGCGGCCCTCAAACTCCTCGACCTGCTTGCCCCTCGCAAGGTCCGTTCCATATCCCGTCGGCGTATAGAATGCGGGGATGCCGGCACCTCCCGCGCGAATGCGTTCGGCGAGTGTCCCCTGTGGAACGAGTTCGAGTTCAATCTTGCCAGCCAAATATAGGTCCCTGAAAACGCGCGGATCGGCCGACCTGGGGAACGAGCAGATCAGCTTGGAAACCATTCCCTGCTCGATTAGGGCCGCGAGCCCAACATGCCCGTTGCCAGCGTTGTTGTTCACAACCGTCAAGTTCGTCGGATGACCGGTTTGCACGAAACGGTCGATCAAGGCGTGGATCAGCTCGATTGGTGCCCCCGACCCTCCGAAGCCGCCGATCATCACCGTCATGCTGCGGCGCGACAATGAAGGTGCGAGCGTTGCGTCAATCAAGATGAGAATGCTGGCGGGTTG
>NZ_JBSKBR010000012.1:0-237451 GCF_053714315.1 Mesorhizobium sp. PL10
GCGGCACCGAGCGGCTGCGCATTACGCCGACGCCGTTCCATACCGATGCACTGATTGCGGGACTGCAAGACGCGCTGGTCGAGACATGGGATGCGCTCGGCATCCCCTACGGCTCCGCCGGACGGCCCACTGTCGCCAAGAGCGACCGGATTGTGCCCCTGCTGGTGCCGAAGTCCGGCGGCTGAAGCCGTTTGAAACTCGCTCTGACGGCCATCTGACGCAGGTTTCTCCGCTTCCGGTGCTCACGGACCCAAATGTCCGCTGCGCTCCGGTTCTCGAAACCCACGCCAGCTGACTCGTCGGAACGACTTTCAATCCGGCTTCAGACGGCTCAGAAGCTTTTCATCCACCTCGCCAGGCGATGCGCTGCTTCCTCGAGCTGATCGAGGCGGCGGTGGAAGCACAGCCGCAAAAACGCTTCGCCGCCCGGGCCGAAGGCGGTGCCGGGGGCCAGGCCGACATTGGCCTTGTCGACGATGTCGAAGGCGGCCCGGTGCGGATCGGTGATGCCGTCGACCGTGAAAAACAGGTAGAACGCGCCTTGCGGCACGGCGAAGCGCGCCTTGCCGGTGGCGCCGATTATGTCGCAGACCAGGTCGCGTGCCGCGTGTGCGCGCTCCACCTGCTCGACAATAAAGGAATCGCCGTGGTCGAGGGCAGCGATGGCGCCGCGCTGCATGAACTGGGCGACACCTGAGGTCGAATACTGGATCAGGTTCTCGAACACCTGCTGCAGGTCGGGATGGGTTTTGATCCAGCCGATGCGCCAGCCGGTCATCGCCCAGTTCTTGGAAAAGGAGTTGACGAACAGGATGCGGTCTTCCGCGGTCGAAATGTCGAGGAAGGACGGCGCGCGGCCATGGCCGTAGTGGAACAGCGAATAGATTTCGTCGGCGATGATCCACAGGCCTCTTTCACGGGCGAGACCGAGGATCGCCTGCAGCGTTTCCTTGTCGGCGGTCCAGCCGGTCGGGTTGGAGGGCGTGTTGACGAACAGCGCCTTGGTGCGGGGCGTGACCGCGGCTGCAATCTTGTCGACATCGCAGGACCAGCCATTGCCGGACTGGTCGAGCGTGACCGCCACAGGAGTAGCACCGGAGACACCGGCGGCGGCGGCAAAATTCGGCCAGGCCGGGGAGAGATAGACGACCTCGTCGCCACTGCCAGCGACGGCGGCAAGCGCCAGTTGGATGGCGTGCATGCCGGAACCGGTGGCGATGAATTCCTCCTCGGCGAAATTCTTGCCGAAATGCCTGAGATAGTAGCGGGAAAGCGCTTGCCGCAGCTCCGGAATGCCCTTCTGCCAGGTGTAGAAGGTCTCGCCATTGGCGAGCCCCTTGGCGGCAGCTTCGGAGATGAAGGCAGGCGTCGGCAAATCGCCTTCACCGGCCCAGAGCGGGATCATCCCCTCGCGCGTGCGCCCGTAATTGACCACGGCAACAATGCCGCTTTCAGGGGCGGCAACGGCTTCGGCGCGCAAGCTATCGATCAAAGTCATGGACAGGTCCGTTTTGATGTCAGGTGAGTGCTTTTAACAGAAGCAACAACAGAAAACCCCGGCCGCGAACGACCGGGGTTTTGGTCCAAGGATCTTGGCCGGAGAGCTATTTCCTGGCGAGGAGATCGCGGATCTCGGTGAGCAGTGCGACGTCAGCCGGCGGCGGAGCCGCTGGTGCAGCGGGCTTCTCGCGCTCAAGCCGCTTGCGCAGATTGTTCACGGCCTTGACCATCAGGAAGATGATGAATGCGAGGATGATGAAGTTCAACGCCACGGTAATGAAGCTGCCATAGGCAAAAACAGCGCCCTGTTTCTTGGCTTCGGCCAGCGAGGTAGCGTTGACGGCCGAGGAAAGGCCGAAGAAATAGTTGTTGAAGTCCAGTCCGCCTAAGATGGCCCCGACGATCGGCATGATGATGTCGTTGACAAGAGAATCGACGATCTTGCCGAAGGCGGCACCGATGATGACGCCGACGGCCAAGTCCATCACATTGCCCTTGGAAATGAATTCCTGGAACTCTTTCAGCATTCGACCCTCCTTGTCATGGCAGGCCGCGCTGCCGCCGTCCTTCGGCGCCGGCCCGCGCATACCATAACAAAAACCTGAGGTTGCAACAGAAGCAAAAGCGGGAAAACACCGCATTCTCTTTACCTTAGGTCACGGGCTCGACAGGCGGCGCGTCGTCGCCATGCGCCGAAAGCCGCGATGGACTCGCCCCCAAAGCTGTGATTGCGTCTGGCCAGGCCGCATGAATACTGGCTGGAGGAGGACTTTCGAGCCGTGCAGGGCTGGTTCATTGTCATCATTGCCGTCGCCTATGTGACGCTGCTGTTCGTCATTGCCAGCCTCGGCGACCGGCGCTCGGCGGCTTCCGGGCCCGGTCGTGCCCGACCCTTCATCTACGCGCTCAGCCTCGCCATCTACTGCACATCCTGGACCTTCTTCGGCTCGGTCGGCCTGTCGTCCGAACGCGGCCTCGAATTCCTCGGGATCTATACCGGCCCGGTGCTGGTGTTCGTATTCGGCTTTCCGCTGCTCAACCGCATCGTGCGGCTGGCCAAGAGCGAGAAGATCACGTCGATCGCCGACTTCCTCGGCGCCCGGTACGGCAAGAGTTTTGCCGTCTCGGCGATCGCCACGCTGATCGCCACCATTGGCGCGGTGCCCTATATCGCGCTGCAGCTGAAGGCGATTTCCGGTTCAGTCGGCCTGATGGTCGAGCACTATACGGGATCGCCGCCCTCCTTCGATCCGTTCGTCAGCGACATCTCGCTCGTCGTGGCCATGCTCTTGGCGCTGTTTGCAGTGCTGTTCGGCACCCGCCACGCGGACGCCACCGAGCACCAGGACGGACTGGTGCTGGCGGTGGCTGTCGAAACCGTGGTCAAGCTCGCCGCCTTCCTGGCGATCGGCCTGATGGTGACCTTCCTGATCTTCGGCGGACCGGGCAACATGATCGACAAACTGGCCGAGAACAACCAGGTGCGGCAGGCGATGGGCTACAACACCTCGCTCGCCACCTGGCTGGTGCTGACCTGTCTGAGCGGCTTTGCCATCATCATGCTGCCGCGCCAGTTCTACGTCACCATCGTCGAGAACCGCGGCGAGGCCGAACTGCGCACCGCGACCTGGGTGTTTCCGCTCTATCTCGTGGCGATCAACCTATTCGTGCTGCCGATTGCCTTCGCCGGCCTGTCGCTGGTCGGCAGCAGGACCAGCAGCGACCTCTACGTGCTGTCGCTACCGCTGTTCAGCGGCCATGACGTGCTTGCCATGGCGGCCTTCATCGGCGGCCTGTCGGCGGCGACCGCCATGGTCATCGTCGAAAGCGTGGCGCTGTCGATCATGATCTCCAACGATCTCGTCATCCCGCTGTTCGTGCGCCGGCTGCTCAAGACCACGACGTCGGAGAATGAAGACTGGTCGACGCTGATCCTCAATGTGCGGCGCGGCGCGATCTTCATCCTTTTGTTCATCGCCTTCCTCTACTATCGCGAGAGCACCAACTCTGCGCGGCTGTCCTCCATCGGCCTGATGTCGTTTGCGGCCATCGCCCAGTTTGCGCCGGCGCTGATCGGCGGGCTGATCTGGCGCGGGGCCAATGGCCGGGGCGCGGCCTTGGGTATGGTTGCCGGCATCCTCGTCTGGGGCTACACGCTGCTTTTGCCTTCGCTCTCGGCAGCCGACGCCGACATTGTCGTGCATGGCCTGTTCGGTTTCGAAGCGCTGCGGCCGCGGGCCTTGTTCGGGACCGTCGCCGAACCGCTGAATCACGGCGTGCTCTGGAGCCTGTCCGTCAACACGTTGTTTTTTGTGCTGGGCTCACTGTCACGCGCGTCGGTGCCGCTGGAACGCATCCAGGCGTCGATCTTCGTGCCGCGCGAGGCCAGTCCGATGCCAAGCCTGCGCCGCTTCCGCACCGCCATCACCGTCAACGTGCTGAAGGACACCATTTCGCGCTATCTCGGCGTCGAGCGCACCGAGCGCTCCTTTCAGTCCTTCGAGAAAAGCACCGGCGTCTCGCTCTACGGCAATGAGCAGGCCAGCATGGACATCATCCGCTTTTCCGAGCAGCTGCTGGCGAGCGCGGTCGGCTCGTCGTCGGCGCGGCTGATCCTGTCGCTTTTGTTTCGCCGCAACGACCGCGAATCCAAGGATGCGTTCCGCCTGCTCGACGACGCCACCGAGGCGTTGCAACACAATCGCGACTTGCTTCAGATCGCGCTCGACCAGATGGAACAGGGCATTACCGTCTTCGACCGGGATTTCCGTCTGATCTGCTGGAACAGACAATATCGCGCGCTGTTCGACCTGCCCGACGAGATGGGCCAGGTCGGCGTCTCGCTCGACCGCATCCTGCGCCATCTCGCCGAGCGCGGCGACATTCCGGCCGACCAGCGTGTGGCGATGCTCAACCGTCTGACCAGTTTCGTCAGTCCATGGCAGATGGAGTTGAAGACCAGCGGCCGCATCCTCGAACTGCGTTCCAACCCGATGCCGGACGGCGGCATCGTCGCCACCTATGCCGACATTTCGGGCCGCGTTGAACAAGATCTGGCGCTGAAGCGGGCTAATGAATCGCTGGAGCAGCGGGTCAAGACGCGCACCATCGAACTGACGCGCGTCAATGAGGAACTGGCGCAGGCGCAGATGCTGGCCGAGGAGGCGAATCTCGGCAAGACGCGCTTCCTCGCCGCCGCCGGCCACGACATCCTGCAGCCGTTGAACGCCGCCCGGCTCTACTGCTCGTCGTTGATCGAAAAGGCCGGCAAGGGCCCGGCTGGCAAGGCCGCCGTCAACATCGAATCCTCGCTGGAATCGGTCGAGACGATCCTGGGCGCCGTGCTCGACATTTCCCGCCTCGACGCCGGCGCGATGAAGCCGGATGACAGCGCCTTCCGGCTGGACGGGCTGCTGCGCCAGATCGGCAATGATTTTCAGCCACTCGCCGCCGAAAAGAAACTCGACCTGACGATCATGGCCTCGTCGCTCAGCGTCATGACGGACCGCAATCTCCTACGCCGGCTGATCCAGAACCTGGTCTCCAACGCCATCAAATACACCAGGCATGGCCGCATCCTCGTCGGCGTGCGGCGGCGCGGCGAGCTCGCCGAGATCCAGGTGATCGACACCGGCATCGGCATTGCCGGCGACAAGCTGAACACGGTGTTCCGCGAATTCACCCGGCTCGATGAAGGCGTGCGCGAGGCCGAAGGCCTCGGCCTCGGCCTCTCCATCGTCGACCGCATCGCCCGTGTGCTCAGGCTCGAGATCCAGATCTTTTCCCACCCCGGCAAGGGCACGCGCTTTTCCGTCATCCTGCCGATTGCTGCCGTTGAGGCGCCGCGGCGCGAGGTTGAGCCCAGGGCGCCTGCTCGCACCGCGAACTCGCTGGCTGGGCTGCGCGTCATGTGCATCGACAATGACGCCCGCATTCTCGACGGCATGCGGCTTTTGCTCGAAGGCTGGGGCTGCAGCGTCGGCACGTTCTCCGGATCGGAGGATTTCACCAGGGTCGACATCCATCGTCCCGACATCGTGATTGCCGACTATCATCTCGACGGCGGGAGCGGCCTCGACGTGATTGTGCGACTGCGTGACATCCACGGCCGGGACCTGCCGGCCGTGCTGGTCACCGCCGACCGCTCCACGGAGGTTCGTGCCGCTGCCGCCGCCCTCGATGTGCCGGTGATCAACAAGCCGCTGAAGCCGGCCGTGCTGCGCTCGATGCTATCAAGGGTCAGGCCGCTGGCTTCGGCGGCGGAATAGCCACGCCGGCCCGTTCAGCGGTGTCCAAGGCTTACGAGATAGGCGCAGAACATGTCGGCCATGGCATCGGCATAGGCTTCGATCTCGGCGTCGGTGCGGGGGCTTCCTGAAAAGTCCTTTCCCACGGAGCTCAGCGTCGCGCCGATCACGCCACCGGCCAGCGTACGGACGGCTTCCGGGGCCTCAGGCAAGGCTTCATCCAGAAAGTTCTGAACGGTGCGCTCGCCAGCGTCCCTTGCCTCGTGCGCCTCGGGGGCGTCGCGATAAAGCGGAGCGGCGTCATTGAGCGCCCCGCGCACGGCAGCCTCATCGCACTCCGAGCGGATGAAGGCATGGACAAGCCTGCGCAACCGCTCCAGCGGTGGCCGCTGGTTGTCCTCGAGTATGGTGCGCAGCAGGCCGCCCGTCTGCTGCCACTCATCGCTTTGCAACCGGAACAGCAGGGCGGCCTTGTTGGGGAAATACTGGTAGAGCGAGCCGACGCTGACGCCGGCCCTTTCGGCCACGCGTGTGGTGGTGAAACGCTGCGCGCCTTCGCTCGCCAGAACCTGAACAGCAGCTTCCAAAATCGCCGAAATTAGCTCGACCGCGCGAGCTTGCTTAGGCTGCTTTCGCGAGGAAATAGAATGGCTTGGACGTTCCGTCATGGTGCTGTCCGGCAGTGCGAATTGGAAACCTGAAGGATTATTCGTATTTTCAGCACGACACAAGAACGCAATGAATTTTCGATTGGAGACTTCGATGACCACCCTCACCCCGCTCGCACCCTTGCTCGCCCGCCTGTTCAAGGAGGCGGAAGCAGCGACGAGCCCCGCAGTGGCCAGCTTCTCGCCCGACGAGCGGGAACGCCTGCTGCGCAGCAAGACCGAATATGTCGATTTCTACGGACGGCTGAAGGACCTGTGGCTCGCGGTTTCGCCGGAGACCGGCACGCTGCTTTACATGCTGGCGCGCAGTTCAGGTGCGCGCGTCATCATCGAATTCGGCACCTCGTTCGGCATCTCGACGCTCTATCTTGCCGCGGCACTCAGGGACAATGGCGGCGGCCGTCTGATCACCACCGAGTTCGAACCATCCAAGGTGATGCGGGCCAAGGCCAATCTGACCGAGGGTGGCCTCATCGATCTGGTGGAAGTCCGCGAGGGCGACGCGCTGCAGACGCTGAGCGCCGATCTTCCCGAAACGATCGATCTCTTGCTGCTCGATGGCGCCAAAGCGATCTACCCTGAAATATTGAGCCTGGTCGAAAGCCGGCTCAGGCCCGGCGCGCTGGTGATCGCCGACAACGCCGATTTCAGCGCCGAATACCTCGAGCGCGTACGCGCTCCTGCATCAGGCTACATGTCGACGCCTTTCGGCGACGACGTCGAGCTGTCGGTGAAGTTGCGCTAAGGCCGCCGGCGGACTGCTTGCCGGGACAGAACAGAGCTGAGCGCGTTCGGCGCTCAGCCCACCGGCTGCAGCGGGTCGTTGCCGATCTTGGACAGCTGGATCACCGCCTGGGTGCGGCTGTCGACGCCGAGTTTTTGCAGGATGGCCGAGACATGCGCCTTGATCGTCGCTTCGGAGACGCTGAGCTCATAGGCGATCTGCTTGTTGAGCAGGCCTTCGGCCAGCATGCCGAGCACGCGCGTCTGCTGCGGCGTCAGCGTCTGCAGCCGCTTTATCAGGTCTGATATTTCGGGATCGCGCTCGACACCGAGATCGATGCCGACGGGCGCGGCGATATCGCCGGCCAGCACCGTCTGCACGGCCGTGCGGATCTCCTCCATGCTGGCCGATTTGGAGATGAAGCCAGACGCGCCGAGATCGAGCGCACGCCTTATCGTCACCGGGTCGTCGTGGGCCGACACCACCACCAGCGGCACCGCCGGATGGATGCCGCGCAGCGAGATCAGGCCAGACAGGCCGCTGGCGCCCGGCATCGACAAATCGAGCAGCACCAGGTCGACATCCTCATGCGCCACGACCAGCGCCTTGGCGCTCTCGAAATCGCCGGCCTCGTGGATGGCGGCAACATCGCCAACGCCGGCAAGCGCCTCTTTCAACGCGCCGCGGAACAGCGGATGGTCGTCGGCGATGACGAAGGTGTAGCCCGACGGCAAATATTCCTCCCAAATCCCGTTATCATTGTCGGCTTTTGCGGGACCGGACGATTATGCGGCGAAGTGTTGCGTTTTCAAGCGGCAATGGCCGGCCGCTGAATTTTCCCCAGCCCGGCCGACGCCAGCTCAGGTCTTTTGCCCGTCAAGCTTGGCGCCGTCGTCATTGTCCATTTCCTTGACGATGCCCATGAAGCCACGCATGAAGCGCTCCATGTAGTTCATTGTCTTGTCGAAATCCTCCTCGCTCGGCAGTTTCGATTCGAGGCGGGCGGACAGCGAATTCTCCAGCTTGGTGACGCGTTCGTCCATGGCCTTCATCGAGGCCTGCAAACGGTCGACCTCGTCTTGGAAGGCGGCGCGCTCGTCGGCCGCCATCTTGCAGACGAGCTGGCCAGAGCGTTCCTCGCAGATCGACATGGCGCCGGTCTGCGTGTCCATGCGGACATAGCCATTAGCCGATTTTTCGAGCCGGTAGCGATCGGTCTCCTCGGACCAAGCCGATGCCGCGACCAGCGAGACCAGTGCGGCGGGGATCAGTATGTGCTGAAGACGCATGTTCATCCTCCATGAGCCAGTGTGCGGGAGCCTATCACAGCTTTGCGCCGTAAATGCGGAAGGGTTGCCCTTCCCCGCATGATCGGTTCGGACTATAGCGCAGCTATGTCTCAGATTATCTACAAGATCGCGCCCGAGGCGCTTTGGCGCGAGGCCGAGAAAAGCGGCCGCTTCACCGGCGCTCCGATCGACATCGCCGATGGCTTCATCCATTTCTCCACCAGGCCCCAGGCCAGGGAAACGGCGGCAAAGCATTTCGCCGGCCAGACGAATCTGGTGCTGGTCGCCATCGATGGGGCCTGGCTGGGCGAAGCGCTGAAATACGAGGTTTCGCGGGGCGGCGCGCTGTTCCCGCATCTCTATGGTGTGCTCGAAATGGGCGCCGTGCTGTGGGTAAAACCATTGCCGCTTGGCGCCGATGGCGCGCACCAGTTTCCGGTGCTGGAGGGCGAATGAGCGTGCTCGACCGCATCAGCCAAAAACTGCTGTTCACCTTCGATCCCGAAACGGCGCACGGCATGTCGATCGCGGCGCTGCGATGCGGTCTGCCGGTCGGCGCGCGGCCGGTGCGCGACGACCGGCTGAAGGTCAGCCTCTGTGGCCTCGATCTTCCGAACCCGCTCGGCATGGCCGCCGGCTATGACAAGAACGCCGAAGTGCCGGATGCACTGCTTGGTCTCGGCTTCGGCTTTGCCGAGGCCGGCACGGTGACGCCGCTGCGGCAGTCGGGCAATCCGAAGCCGCGCATCTTCCGGCTGACCGAGGACGATGCGGTGATCAACCGGCTGGGCTTCAACAATGAGGGCCACGAGGCGGCCGAGAAGCGCCTTGCTGCGCGTAAGGGACGCGGCGGCATTGTCGGCGTCAACATCGGCGCCAACAAGGACAGCGCCGACCGTGTCGGTGACTATGAGTTGGGCGTTTCCCGCTTTGCGAAATACGCCAGCTATCTCACCGTCAACATCTCGTCGCCCAACACGCCCGGCCTGCGCACCATGCAGGCGCGCGAGCAGCTGGGCGAGCTTTTGGCCCGGGTCATTGCTGCGCGCGCTTCCGCCTCGGCACAGCCGCCCGTCTTCCTCAAGATCGCGCCGGACCTGGTCGAGGCCGAGCTTGAGGATATCGCCGCCGAAGTGAGCGAAAAGCAGATCGATGGCGTCATCGTTTCCAACACGACGCTGGCGCGGACCGGACTGCGCAGCACGACCGGCGCCGGCGAAGCTGGCGGGCTCTCCGGCAAGCCGCTGTTCGAACGCTCGACCATCGTGCTGGCCAAGATGCGCAAGCTGCTCGGGCCGAAGCGCGCCATCATCGGTGTCGGCGGCGTCGATTCCGCCGACACGGCGTTGGAGAAAATCCGCGCCGGCGCTGATCTCGTCCAGCTCTACACCGGCATGATCTATGCCGGGCCGGCGTTGCCGGGCCGCATTCTGACCGGGATGATGCGCTTCATCGACGAGGAGGGGCTGAAGTCGTTGCGCACGCTGCGCGATGTCAGCCTCGACCAGTGGGTTGCCAAGCCGCTCTAGAACGCCGTGCGCATTCTCAGCCGCAAAATCGTCAGCAGGCTGATGCCGCGCACCAGCAGGAAGACATGCAGCGCCGCCCACAGGCCGTGATTGCCCAGGGCCGGCGCCAGAGTGAGCAAGGCGGCGCTGAAGGCCAGGAACGACAACAGCATCATGTTGCGCATGTCGCGTGACCACGTTGCGCCGATGAAGACGCCGTCCATCTGGAAGGCCAGCACGCCGCTGAGCGGGGTCAGCGCGGCCCATGCCAGATAGACATCGGCAACATCGCGGACATCCTGCGATGTCGTGATCAGCGCGACCAGGCCGGGGCCGCCCAGCCAGAAGATCAGCGTAGCGACACCCGCCAGCCCGAAACCCCAGAACAGGGTGAGCCTTACCGCCTGCCGGAACGATGCTTCGGCGCGCGCGCCGACCGCACGGCCGGCAAGCTGTTCGGCGGCGGTGGCGAAGCCATCGAGGAAATAGCCGGCGACGAGGAAGAAGTTCATCAGCACGGCGTTGGCGGCCAGCGTCAGTGTGCCGAACTGCGCGCCCTGGCGGGTGAACAGCGCGAAGGCGGCCAGCAGCGAGAACGAGCGGATCATGATGTCGCGGTTGAGCGAGAGCATGCGCAGGAAGGCGGCTATGTCGAGCAGGCGATGGCGCGGCAGAACGGGCGCGGCCCTGAAGCGCCAGACGACGATGGCGAGGCCAAGCAGCATGGCCAGGAACTCGCCGGTGACGGTCGCCCAGGCGACTCCGGCGACGCCCCAGCCGAGCTTCAGGCCGAGCAGGATGCAGAGCAAGATGTTGATGCCGTTGAGCACCGCCTGCAGCATCAGCCCAAGCCCGCCCTCGCCGCGCCCCAGCACATAGCCGAGGATGGCGTAGTTGATCAGCGCGAAGGGGGCAGCGAGCATCCTGATCCTGATATAGACGCCCATCGCCTCGCTGACGCGCGGTTCGGCGCCGATGAATTTCTGGCCGGCGATGGCTATCAGCGGCGCAAGGGCGACAAGCGCGATGCCGGCGGCGACCGCGATCAGCACGGCGCGCCAGAACACCGCCTGCTCCTCCAACTGGTCGTCGCGGCCGAAAGCCTGGGCGACGAGGCCGGTGGTGCCGGAGCGCAGGAAATTGAAGGTGTTGAAGACGACGTCGAAGACCAGCGCGCCGGCCGCCAGGCCGCCGAGCAGGGCCGCGTCGCCAAACTGCCCGACCACCGCCGTATCGACGATGCCGAGCAGAGGCGTCGTCAGATAGGCGAGCGTCATCGGCACGGCGATGGCAAGCACCGAACGGTTGGTGACGGCGAAGGGCTTCGCGTCGGCTGGGATTGCGCCCTGGTCCAGGAGATTGCTGCCTTGCTGCTTGATCGAACAGCCGATGTGCCCCATTTTCCGGCGACCGCGCAATCACTCACGCCGCGATGGCCAACCGAATTACCGACCTTGGCGCGAGCCCTGATGCCCCTGCAGATCGTCCACCATCCCGACTACGATGCCGGCTTTGCCGTCAATCATCGTTTTCCGATGAGCAAATACCCACTCTTGATGCAGGCCTTGCATACGCGGGGCCTGATCGGGTCCAGCACGCTGTCGATGCCGGAGCCGGCGCCGGCCTCCTGGCTGAAACTTGCGCACGCGGCCGACTACGTCGACCAGGTCATCGCTTGTGCGGTGCCCGAAAGGATCGAGCGCGAGATCGGCTTTCCCGTTGGCCCGCGGGTTTCGCTCAGGGCACAACTCGCCGCCGGCGGCACGGTGCTGGCGGCGCGGCTGGCGCTCACCCACGGCATTGCCTGCAACAGCGCCGGCGGCAGCCACCATGCGCGGCGCGCGCAGGGCGCCGGCTTCTGCACTTTCAACGACGTCGCCGTCGCTTCGCTGGTGCTGCTCGGCGAAGGTGCCGTGCAGAACATCCTGGTCGTCGATCTTGACGTGCACCAGGGCGACGGCACTGCGGACATCCTGAAAGACGAACCACGCGCCGTCACCTTCTCCATGCATGGCGAGCGCAATTATCCCGTGCGCAAGATCGCCTCCGACGTCGACATCGCGCTGCCGGACGGCACCGGCGATGCGGCCTATCTCGAGCGGCTGGGCGTCCTCCTGCCGGAGCTCTCGGCCAAGGCGCCCTGGGACATCGTCTTCTACAATGCCGGTGTCGACGTCCATGCCGAGGACCGGCTTGGCCGGCTCTCGCTTAGCGATGATGGCTTGCGCACCCGCGACGAAATGGTGATCGGCCATTTCCGCGCGCTGGATATTCCGGTCTGCGGCGTCATCGGCGGCGGCTATTCGACCGATGTTGCGGCACTGGCGGCACGCCACGCCATCCTGTTCGAGGTAGCGTCAGCCTACGCCTGAGGAACCTCAGATTTGAGCATGATCTTTTCCGAAAACCGGCTTCCAAGTTTCGCTGACGCGGACCTGCGGTTCGGGATCATGCTCCGACTCACTTCCGGTAATTTGCAACCCTAAGCAGGATGAAGAGCGGCACCACGATCGCGGCGCCGAGCAGGATATAGCCGAAGAAGCGATAGACGGCGTTGAAGCCCAGGTTCCAGAGGTCAATGAAGAAATTCTGGATGCGGTAGAAGACGTCCATCGGCGTCCAGCCGAAGGCGTTCATCACCAGTCCGACGAGGAACGACACGACCAACAGCTTGACGATCACCCTGACGGGCGAGTCGCCGAGAAAGCGCGTCAATGCGGACAAGGGCCTGCCTCCAGATTCGGGTGCCCGGATTCGGGCACAGGCCCAGAAATACGCACTTGGCCGCCCGGCATCAAGCCGCGGCGGCTCAAGCATGGGTGTAGCAGGTGTCCGACATTCGCGGGGGGTTGCGAGCCTGGCCGCTGCCGTTCGATCTGCGCAATGGCGCTTAGTTCGCGCCGACCAATGGCAAGATGAAGTTGGACCGATAGGTGTCCATTGTCGCGCCATTGCGATCCTCGTCGAACAGCGTGCTGCTGCCAAAGCTGGCGCGCAGGCCAATCATATATTTGTTGCTTGTGCTGAACGTCTCGGATTCGACCGAGAGCGGTTCATATTGATGACGGCCGAACACGGACCATGGCGTGCCCTCGAACCTGTACGTGGCCTGGGCCGCAAGGCTGACCGTGTCGAAATCGGCAAAATCCGGGCCGACCCTGTTGAAGGCGATTTCGCCATCGAGCCGCAGGTTCGGCTGCACAAAATAGCGTGCAACACCGCGAACGCCCTACTCAGTCGGAATGTCGAAATCCAGATCGATCTTGCCGTAGTAGGCTTACCCATAGAGCGTCAGGTTGCCGAAATAGACCTGCGCCTCGGGCCCGACCGTATAGTCGTCCTGCAGCCGCAATCGCGCGGCGCCGGCCTCGGCCTCAACCTCGCCCGCCAGATCGCCGGGCTGCATGACGGGACGATCCGGATTCTGGATGGTTCATGGCGCCGCGCGCGCGTGCGCATGGAACTTCCCGTGCGAAAGTGATGCTCCCGCCGGCGGGGTTTCCAACAGCCGTTTCCGAACAGCTGTCCAAGGGCGATTGCCCGATACGGGCCCATCATGATATCGAGAGGCCGACGCGGGTATGATGTAATGGTAGCTTGTCAGCTTCCCAAGCTGAACGCGAGGGTTCGATTCCCTCTACCCGCTCCAGCAGAATCAAACGATTGGGTGGACCCTTCCGGCGCCCTGCCGCAGGCCGGGCGCCGTCTGGTCAAGCGGCGCCGGCAACCTGTCCGGCGCCGCCGCGGCCCGTTCATGCAAGCACGCCGCACAAAGGAAGGTGCTTTGCCACCTCGTCGGCTTCCATGCGCACTATGGTATGCGTCAGGCCGCCATGCTCATCGATCCATTGCCGGACCCAGTCCGGGTATTGCGAGATCAGGTAGTTGGCGGCGATCGCGTTCTGCCGCGCGCCGACACCGAAAGGAAGGTGAAAGCCGAAGGAGGCGTGCGGGGTCACGCAAAGCTGCTCGACGGGCAGCGACAGGTAGAGCGTGCAGGCGCTGTCGCACGCGCCCTCGAAGCTCACCGGCTCGTCGGCGGCGCGCAGTTTGGCGATGTGCAGGGCGAAGTTCACGATCTGGCCACCGGGATTGTCGCCGACCGTTTCGGCATTCGCGGGCGGCGTCGTCAGAATGGCGGCGAAGAGTCCAATCGCCAAGGTCTTCAACGTCCATTCAAGCTTTGCAGGCAGCAGATCGATTTTCATTCCGGGGTCTCGCGTTTGTCTCGCGGGGCCTAGGCTAGCATCAAGATGGTTAACATTAGGCAACGCTCATCAATCTTCCGATCAGGCTGTTACACGAGCGCGAGCGCATCCTCCGAGCGGCCCTCGCGCGCAAGCACGGCGCCGCTCGGCCTTCGCTTCCGGCCGCAGCTCCGGCCCTACCCCACCTCGCGCAAAATGAAATCGTGCAGCATCTTGGCTGCCGGCGACAGCGCGCGGTTCTTGACTGTGATCAGGCTGTAGGGCCGGACCTCGATGTCGAACTCGGTCTGGACGACGTCGATGGCGCCGGCGAGACCGTCGGGGTTCTGGATGAATTTTGCCACCTGGATCGACACCGGGGCTATGGCGTCGGACTGCGCCACCATGACCAGGGTGAGCAGTAGCGAGGAGGTGTTGAGGATGCGGTCCGGCAGCGCGATGTTGCGGTTCAAAAAATTGCTTTCCATCGCCTGGCGCAGCGGCGAGCCGCCCGACTGGAAGACCCAGTCATAGGCGGCCGTATCCTCCAGCCGCACCGCCTTGCCATTGCTCAGCGGATGGCCGCGGCGCACGATCAGGCAGGCCTTCTCGACACCGATGACGCGCGATTCGAACAGGCGCGGATTGAGGTCGTCGGGGATCCGCGCGATGATGAAATCATGGCGCGTGGCAATCAGTTCGCGGGCCAGCACATTGGAGGTTTCGACCTGCATGGTGATCTCGATGCGCGGATAGAGGCGGCGGATCTCGCGAATCGCCGGCACCGCCAGTTCGATCGCCGGCGCAGTCACCGCGCCGAGGAACACCGAACCACCCTTGCCGGCCTTGAGTTCGGATATTTCGCGGTCAGCCTCGCGCATTTCGAGCAGGATCGAACGCGCGCGCCTTGCCAGTGCCTTGCCGTAAGGGGTGAGCGTGATGCCGCGCGGCAGCCTTTCGCAGAGCTTCACCTCAAGCACTGCTTCCATCTCGGAAATCATGCGCGAGGCCGCCGGTTGCGAGATGTTCATCACCTGCGCCGCCGCGCTCACCCGACCGTGATCGTCGAGCGCCGCGATCATACGCATGTGGCGCAGGCTGAGCCCACTGCGCAGAAGTGTTTCGCCATCGCCTGGCAATTCATCGTAACTGTCTGCAATTCCACGATAATTTCCCAACGTCGCCATGCTCTTACCCGCTCCCGCCACTGTTCCGATCCGCGTCAGTCATATACCGGTTTCGGTATAGCAACCACCGAAGATCGCATTTGACAGTTATGGCAAAGGGACACACCCTTCGCGCGTCCTCAAGACTTGACGGTCGATGACGAGCAGAATCGTATCGGTTGAAATCAGGTACTGAGGGCCGATTGGGAGGATACCGGAGATCGATATGACGGCGGCGGCGCTTTGGCGCATCCGCCCGACTGCGCGGCCCGCGAAGCCCCGAGGTGTCGCGTCCATCAACCAGGGAGAGTTTTACGTGAAAATCATCAAGACACTGGCCGCCGTCGCGGCCCTTGGCATTGCTGCCATGAGCTATCAGGCGCACGCCGCCGACAAGGGTCTTGTCGGCGTGCTGATGCCGACCAAGACCTCGCAGCGCTGGATCAATGACGGCGATGCCGTCAAGTCCCAGCTCGAGGCTCTCGGCTACACGGTCGACCTGCAATACGCGCAGGACGACATCCCCAACCAGCTCAGCCAGCTGGAAAACGAAATCACCAAGGGTCCGAAGGCGCTGATCATCGCCTCGATCGACGGCACCACGCTGTCGGACGCGCTGCAGAAGGCCGCTGACGCCGGCGTCGTCGTCGTCGCCTATGACCGCCTGATCAAGAAGACCGCCAATGTCGACTACTACACCACCTTCGACAATTTCGGCGTCGGCGTGATCCAGGCGAATTCGCTGGTCAAGGGTCTCAAGGAGCGTTTCCCGAACACCAAGCCGTGGAACGTCGAACTGTTCGGCGGCTCGCCGGACGACAACAACGCCTTTTTCTTCTACAACGGCGCCATCTCCGTCCTGCAGCCGCTCATCGATGACGGTTCGATCAAGATCAAGTCCGGCCAGACCGGCATGGACAAGGTCGGCACGCTGCGTTGGCTCGCCGCTACCGCCCAGGCGCGCATGGACAACCTGCTCTCCGCCAACTACTCGGATGGCAGCCGCGTCGATGGCGTTCTGTCGCCCTATGACGGCCTGTCGCGCGGCATCACCGCCTCGCTGCGCGCCGTCGGCTACGGCACCGACGCTCAGCCTTGGCCGATCGTGACCGGCCAGGATGCCGAGACCGCCTCGGTCAAGCTGATCATCTCGGGCGAGCAGTACTCGACCGTGTTCAAGGACACCCGCGAACTGGCCAAGGCCACCGTCGAACTCGTCGACAAGGTGCTCTCGGGCGGCAAGCCGGACGGCCTCGACGAAAAGACCTACAACAACGACGTCAAGGTCGTTCCCTCGATCCTGCTGACGCCGCATGATGTCGACAAGTCGAACTACCAGGCCCTGGTCGTCGACTCCGGCTACATCAAGGCCGACGAACTGAAGTAATCCGGTTGTAAAATCAGGGGTCCTGCGCAACGCAGGGCCCCTTTTCGTTCACCAGCGAGCCCGGTATTGTTTTCTACCGGCCTCGGAGGAGCTTGCCCTGATGACCTCGACGATTTTGGAGATGCGCGACATCACCAAGACGTTCCCCGGCGTGAAGGCGCTGTCGAACGTCAACCTCAGAGTCGAGGAAGGCGAGATCCATGCGGTGGTCGGCGAGAACGGCGCCGGCAAATCGACGCTGATGAAGGTTCTGTCGGGCGTCTATCCCGCAGGCACCTATGACGGCCAGATTATCTTTCAGGGTCAGGAATGCCAGTTCAAAGGCATCCATGACAGCGAACGCAAGGGCATCGTCATCATCCACCAGGAGCTTGCGCTGGTGCCGATGCTGTCGATTGCCGAAAACATTTTCCTCGGCAACGAGCACGCGAATTACGGCGTCATCGACTGGGACGCCAACGAGCAGCGCACCAGCGCGCTGTTGAAGAAGGTGGGCCTCAAGGAGGACCCCAAGACGCTGATCACCAATATCGGCGTCGGCAAACAGCAGCTGGTCGAAATCGCCAAGGCGCTGAGCAAGGAGGTCAAGCTGCTGATCCTCGACGAGCCGACGGCGTCACTCAGCGAAAAGGACAGCCAGGCGCTGCTCGACCTGCTGCTCGAATTCAAGCGCCAGGGCATGACCTCGATCCTGATCTCGCACAAGCTCAACGAGGTCAACCGGGTCGCCGACAAGGTCACCGTCATCCGTGACGGGCGCACCATCGAGACGCTGGCCAAGAAGGACATCTCGGAAGACCGCATCATCACCTCGATGGTCGGCCGCTCCCTCGACGACCGCTATCCGCCGCGAGAGCCGAAGATCGGCGAAGTCGTGTTCGAGGTGAAGAACTGGTCGGTCTATCATCCGCTCCATGCCGAGCGGCAGATGATCAAGGGCATCGACATCAATGTGCGCAAGGGCGAGGTGGTCGGTATTGCCGGGCTGATGGGCGCCGGCCGCACCGAATTCGCCATGAGCCTGTTCGGCCGCTCCTATGGCCGCCGCATCACCGGCGAGGTGCTGCTCAAGGGCAAGCCGGTCGATGTCTCCACGGTGAGCAAGGCGGTCCAGCACGGCATTGCCTACGTGACCGAGGATCGCAAGACCTACGGTCTCAACCTCATCGACCACATCAAACACAACATTACGCTCGCCAATCTCGGCGGCGTGTCGCGCCACAGCGTGATCGACGATCTGCGCGAGCTCGCGGTTGCCAACGATTACCGCAAGAAGACCAACATCCGGGCCTCCAGCGTCTATCAGATGACCGGCAATCTTTCCGGCGGCAACCAGCAGAAGGTGGTGCTGTCGAAATGGCTGTTCGCCGACCCGGAGGTGCTGATCCTCGACGAGCCGACGCGCGGCATCGACGTCGGCGCCAAGTACGAAATCTACACGATCATCGCCCGCCTTGCCTCGGAGGGTAAGGCGATCGTGGTCATCTCGTCGGAAATGCCGGAGCTTCTAGGCATCACCGACCGCATCTACGTCATGAACGAAGGCCGCATCGTCGGCGAAATGCCCGCGGCGGACGCAAGCCAAGAAAAAATAATGCGCGCCATCGTTCGGGGAGAAGGAAAAGCAGCATGAGCACCGAAACCGCCCCCGCCCCGCAGGGCAACGTCGCTGAAGAACAGCGTCCGCGCATCGCCGTTTCGGCGCTGACGACGAATTTGCGCGAATACGGTCTGATCATCGCGCTGATCGTCATCATGCTGTTCTTCCAGTTCACCACGTCGGGAACGCTGTTCAAGCCGGTCAACCTCAGCAATCTGGTGCAGCAGAACTCCTTCATCATCGTGATGGCGCTTGGCATGCTGCTGGTGATCGTATCGGGCTATATCGACCTCAGCGTCGGATCGGTCGCCGGTTTCATCGGCGCGCTGGCGGCAAACATGATGGTCATCTGGCAGCTCGGCCCGCTCAGCAATCCGCTGGTGGTTTCAATCGTCTGCCTGATCGTGGGCGGCCTGATCGGCGCCGCGCAAGGCTACTGGATCGCCTATCACCGGATACCAAGCTTCATCGTGACGCTGGCCGGAATGCTGATCTTCCGCGGCATCTGCCAGGCGCTGCTCGGCGGCGGATCCTCGGTCGGTCCGCTTCCGGGCGACTTCAAGGCGCTCAGCTCCGGCTTCATCCCAGATGTGATCGGCCCGCTGACGCTGATCCCGCCAACGGTGAACGCCGCCGGCAAGACCATCCTGGGCAGCGGCCTGACGCTGCACATGACGACGGTCGTGCTCGGCCTGATCGCCGTGCTGGCCTATGCCTATTTCGGGGTTCGCACCCGGCGCAAGCGCGAACGCCATGGCTATGAGGCGGAGCCCTTCCCCCTTTTCATCGTCAAGACGCTGGTCGCCAGCGCGCTGGCGCTGTTCCTGGTCTATGAATTCGCCAGCTACAGGGGCCTGCCGGTCGTGCTGCTGGTCATGGGTGTGCTGATCACACTGTTCGTCTTCGTCACCAAGCGCATGACCATCGGCCGCCGCATCTATGCCATGGGCGGCAACGCCAAGGCGGCGCAGCTGTCGGGCATCAACACAGAGCGGCTGACCCTGATGGTGTTCATCAATATGGGCGTGCTGTCAGCGCTCGGCGGCCTGATCATCGCGGCTCGTCTTGGCCAGGCGGTGCCGGCAGCGGGTCTCGGTTCAGAGCTCGACGTCATTGCCGCCGTCTTCATCGGCGGCGCCTCGGCGATGGGCGGCGTCGGCCAGGTCATCGGTGCCGTCGTCGGCGGCTTCATCATGGGTGTCATGAACAACGGCATGTCGATCATGGGCGTCAATGTCGACTGGCAGCAGGTGGTCAAAGGCCTGGTGCTGCTCGGCGCCGTGATCTTCGACGTCTACAACAAGAACAAGGCTTGAACAGGCTTAGGCGAGGCAACGAAGAAGGCATACGGGTCAAGATCGCGATGTTGCCGGCAACCTGCCGACATCAGCAAGTCCCCTGAGGGACCGAGCCCGCGAGCGCAATCCGGACGAAGAGTTCAACCCGTGGCGCGGCGTGGTCCGAGCCGCGCAGGTCAAGGTTTGCCAAGAGGCAACCGGGCCAAGGCACATGAGAGAGGGTTTCATCATGCTGATCTCCCAGATCCTCGACGACGCCGAGACGATCCGCGTCGTCGCCCGCAATGGCGGCGGCAAGACCAGGATCATCAATGGCGCCCGCAGCGTCTATTCGCTGGCGATGGAAGCCGCGCGCACCGGCACCGGTCTCGCCGCGCTGATCGAGCGCAAGGGATACGGTGAGGCCGTGGACCTCGACGCCGCCTACAAGAAGGGCCGGCTGGTGTCGCCGATCAACCATCCCGATCCCGCGCATCTGCATCTGACCGGCACCGGGCTGACCCATCTCGGCTCGGCGGCTACGCGCGATTCCATGCACAAGAAGCTCAGCGATGGCGGTGAGGAACAACTCACCGATTCCATGAAGATGTTTCGCATGGGACTGGAAGGCGGCAAGCCGGCCAAGGGCCAGACCGGCGTGCAGCCGGAATGGTTCTACAAGGGCAACGGCACCATGGCGGTGGCGCCGGGTGCGGCGCTGATGTCGCCGGCCTTCGCGCAGGACGCCGGCGAGGAGCCGGAAATCGCCGGCATCTATGTCATCGGCGACGACGGTGCACCGTTCCGCGTCGGCTTCACGCTGTCGAACGAGTTTTCCGACCACGTCACCGAGCGGGTGAACTATCTGTTCCTGGCGCATTCCAAGCTGCGCAACGCCTCGTTCGGACCGGAGATCCTGATCGGCGACCTGCCGGCCGACATCAGAGGCGCCTCACGCATCCTGCGCGACGGCAATCTGCTGTGGGAAAAGCCGTTCCTGTCGGGCGAGGCGAACATGTCGCACACCATCGCGAATCTCGAGCATCACCACTTCAAATATTCAGCCTTCCGCCAGCCTGGCGACGTGCATGTCCACATGTTCGGCACGGCGACGCTGTCCTTCGCCGACGGCATCAGAACTGAAGCCGGCGACGTCTTCGAGATCGAAGCCGGGGATTTCGGCCTGCCGCTGCGCAACCCGCTGGAAATCGAGCAACCGGTGAAGGTGGCGGTGAAGGCGTTGTGACGTAGCGCCCTTCCCTTCTCCCCCTGTGGGAGAAGGAAGAAGGTGCCTCCCTCAATAAATATCAAAATCGAAATACTTGGCCTGGATCTTCTTGTAGGTGCCGTCGGCGACGATCGCGTCGATGGCCGCGTTGAGCTTGTCGCGGAGAGCGGTGTCTTCCAGGCGGACGGCGATGCCGGCTTGCGTCTCGGTGCCCTTGACGTCGCCGACCAGCTTGCAGCAGCCGTCGCTCGCCTTCTTCAGCCAGTCCATCAGCACGAACTTGTCCGAAATCACCGCATCGAGGCGGCCATTCTGCAGGTCGGTGATCGCCTCCTCCTGGGTCGGGTAAAGTTTTGCCTCCGCACCGGCCTTGCCGTAGGCGTTCTGGGCGTAGTCGGCTTGGGTGGTCGAGGCCTGCGCGCCCACCGTCTTGCCGGCTAGGGCGGCCGGTTCGGTGGAGGTGAGGTCGCTGTCCTTCGGCGCCACAAGCGCCAGCGGCGTGGTGTAGTATTTGTTGGTGAAGGCCACCTGCTTCTTGCGCTCCTCGGTGATGCTCATCGAGGCGATGATGGCGTCGAATTTTTTCGCCTGCAGCGCCGGAATGATGCCGTCCCAGTCCTGGGTGACAATCTCGCATTCAACCTTCATCTGCGCACAAAGCGCATTGGCGATGTCGATGTCGAAGCCTTCGACCTTGCCGTCCGCGGTGATGGTATTGAAGGGCGGATAGGCGCCCTCAGTGCCGATCTTCAATTTTTCCTGCGCCTGCGCCAGCGAGCCGGCCGCCATCACCAGCATGGCAGCGCCGGCTGCCGATATGATCCATCTTGATATCTGCATTTTTGGTTCCCCTTACGCGCCGGTCTCTTGCCGGCCACCGAAAGGCAGCCAAGCATGGCGGGGCAACGCAGGCAAGTATTTTGCCTGACGGTGATCGAGGTTCACCCGGCGGTGCGGAAATGCTTGGAGAGTTTCAGGCCTTGCGCCTGGTAGTTGGAACCGAGATCGGTGCCGTACAGCGCCTGCGGCCGCTTCAGCATGTGCTCGTAGACCAGCCGGCCAACGATCTGGCCATGGTCGAGGATGAACGGCACTTCGTGGCTGCGCACTTCGAGCACTGCCCGGCTGCCGGTGCCGCCGGACGCCGAATGGCCGAAGCCGGGATCGAAGAAGCCGGCATAGTGGACGCGGAATTCACCGACCAGCGGATCGAAGGGCGTCATCTCGGCGGCGTAAAGTGGCGGCACGTGCACCGCCTCACGGCTGACCAGGATGTAGAATTCGTCGGGATCGAGCACCAGTTCGCCGGCGCCGCTCTTGTAGAGCGGCTCCCAGAAATCGACGACGTCCTGCGCGGCGCGCTTGTCGACGTCGACCAGTCCGGTGTGATGCTTGCCGCGATAGCCAACCAGGCCGTTCTGATCGCCGTCGAGGTCAATGGACAGCGCAATCCCGCCGCCGGAAATGTTGGGCGGCTCGGTCGCCACCAGCATTTCCGCGTGGTGCAATTCCTTGAGTTCGCTCTCCGACAGGAGTGCATTGCCGGTGCGGAATCTGATCTGCGACAGCCGCGAGCCGGCACGCACGACGATCGGGAAGGTGCGCGGGCTGACCTCGAGATAGAGCGGCCCATGATAGCCGGCGGCGATCTTGTCGAACTCGTGGCCGCGATCGGTCATCACCCGGGTAAAGATGTCGAGCCGCCCAGTCGAACTCTTCGGATTGGCCGAGGCCGACACGTTTGCAGGCAGCGCCAGGCTTTCGAGCAGCGGCACGATGTAGACGCAGCCGGTTTCCAGCACCGCGCCCTCGGCGAGACTGAACTCATGCAGTTTCAGCCGATCGAGCTTGTCGGTCACCAGATGGTCGGGACCCGGCAGGAAGGAGGCGCGTACGCGAAAAGCCTTGTCGCCGAGCCTGAGATCAAGGCTGGCCGGCTGGACCTGGTCGGCGTCGAGCGCGCGCGGCGACTTCAGCGCGCCGGACTGAAACAGCGCGGAAATGTCCTGATCGGGAAGAATGCCTGTCTGCCGCAAAAGGCTGGCTCCGTTCCAACTGGTACAAACCTCTTAATGAAGCCGGCAATTGACGCAAGCATGACTGAGGTCTAAAGGGTCGTTATCCCGTGGTGATTTGGCCGGTCGGCTTGCAGCCACGTTAAACAAGTCGCTAAAGGACCGTCGGGCCGCAAGGCCGTATGGACCGGTTGCGACTTTCGCGGCCGGTTTTTTTGTGTCTGGAACAAAAACGATGAGCACCAAGAAGCGTAACTGGAAGCCTCAGACCGCACTCGTGCACGGGGGAACGCTGCGTTCCCAGTTCGGCGAAACGTCAGAAGCGATGTACCTGACCCAGGGCTATGTCTATGAGACGGCACAGGCCGCCGAAGCCCGTTTCAAGGGCGAGGAACCGGGCTTCATCTATTCGCGCTACGCCAATCCGACCGTCGACATGTTCGAAAAGCGCATGTGCGCGCTGGAAGGCGCCGAGGATGCGCGCGCCACGGCATCGGGCATGGCGGCGGTGACGGCGGCGCTTCTTTGCAGCGCCAGGGCCGGCGATCACATTGTCGCGGCGCGCGCGCTGTTCGGCTCCTGCCGCTGGGTGGTCGAGACGCTGGCACCGAAATACGGCATCGAGGCGACGCTTGTCGACGGCACCGACATCGCCAACTGGGAAAAGGCGGTGCGGCCGAACACCAAACTGTTCTTCCTGGAAAGCCCCACCAATCCGACCTTGGAAGTAGTCGACATTGCCGCCGTCGCGTCGCTGGCGACCTCGATCGGCGCCAGGCTGATCGTCGACAATGTCTTTGCCACGCCCTTGCAGCAGAAGCCCTTGCTGCTCGGCGCCCACATCGTCGTCTATTCCGCCACCAAGCACATTGACGGCCAGGGTCGCTGCCTGGGTGGCATCATCCTGTCGGACAAGAAGTGGATCGACGAGAATTTGCACGACTATTTCCGCCACACCGGTCCGAGCCTGTCGCCGTTCAACGCCTGGACGCTGCTGAAGGGCCTGGAAACATTGCCGGTGCGCGTGCGCCAGCAGACGGAAAGTGCGGCCAGGATCGCCGATTTCCTGGCCGGGCAGCCGCAGATCGCCCGCGTCATCTATCCCGGCCGCGCCGACCACCCGCAGGCCGATATCGTCAAGAAGCAGATGATCGGCGGCTCGACGCTGATCTGCCTCGACGTCAAGGGCGGCAAGCAGGCGGCTTTCGCCTTGCAGAACGCGCTCGACATCGTGCTGATCTCCAACAATCTCGGCGACGCCAAGAGCCTGATCACCCACCCGGCGACGACGACGCACAAGAACCTCAGCGACGAGGCGCGCGCCGAGCTCGGCATCGGGCCGGGAACGCTGAGGCTGTCGGTTGGTCTCGAGGATACGGATGATCTGCTCGATGACGTCGAGCAGGCGCTGAAGGCGGCCAAGTAGCGGCCTGGTCCGAAAAGCAAGGCAAAAGCCCGGCGTCGATCAGGCGCCCGACGAGGCCTCTTCCAGTTCCGTCATCGCCTTGGTGCGGATGGTCATGGCATTGCCGCGCCATTCGACCGCGCCGCCGAGCCAACCGCGCGCCCAGATGGCGGGAAGCATCACATCGCGCACGATCATGGCGGTGACGATGCGCGGCGACAAATACCAGCCTTTGGCCCAGGCGAGCAGGCATTCCGGCACGTAGGCAAAGGCCAGGACAGCCAAGGCCGTGGTGGGCAGGCTGACGCCGGCGCTTGCCGCTGCGACCAGCGCCAGCAGCAACGGCACCGCCGCGCCGGTCAGGATTTCGGGCGTGTAGAACAGCGGGAAGGTGACGCGGCGCAGCCGCGCCCAGCGCGTCTGGCGCGACCAGATCTCGGCAAAGGTGCGCTGGCCGAGCGGCTGTTCGAACGGCGAGGCAACGAGATTGACGTGCAGGCCGAGCCCATTGACCAGCTTGGTCGCGGCAGCATCTTCGGCGATCTCGGCGGCAAGCGCCTCGATGCCGCCATTGGCGTCAAGCATCGGCTTGTTCCACAGCATGCTCTTGCCCTGGGCAAAGCCGAGGCCAAGGGCTTCGCCGGCATATTGCCAGCGCGCCTGCAGCGTGTTGAGGAAGGCGCATTCGACCTCGGCCCAGAACCCATCCGGCCGCGAGCCGATCGGGGTCGAGCAGACAAGCCCGGTGTCCGGCCGCCAGGCCGCCAACAGATGCTGTACGTAGTCGACAGGCATCAGCACGTTGGAATCGGCCAGGATGACCCAATTGTGCTGCGCCGCCTGCCAGCCCTTGACGCAGTTGTTGAGTTTCGGATTGGCGCTGACCCGGTCATCGCCGACGAGGAGCTGTGCCGGAATCTCGGGATGGTGGGCGATTGCGGCGTTGATGAGCTCGACCACGGGGTCTTCGGCATGGGCGACGCAGAAGATCAGCTCGTAACGCGGCCAGTCGAGCGAGAAGGCGCGCTGAAGCGTCTCCCGCGTGAAAGCCTCCACGCCGCGCGACGGCACGACGATCGAGACCGGTGCCGCCTTTGCAGCGGGCGGCGTGATGAGGCGCGGCCGCTTCAGGCTAAGCGAGGCCAACACAATGCTGGCGAGGTTGGAGAGGAGCAGGAGTATCGAAAGCAGCGCTGCTATGACTGTCAGTTCCATCGAGATCTGGTCACTCCGGGAAAAAGCGGCCACGAGGGACCGTTTTCAACAGTTCGACAGAGCGCTGAGTCGCCCGACACGGTTCGTACACACCATCATTGTCATGTGTCACTCAAATGACATTGTTGTTCGGCACCTGCCCATGATGCCCCCACCAGGGGTCTGGCCAAGAATACGACGCGCACGGTTGACTGTGCGGGGGAGAGCGTCGACGATTTCGTCCGTATCGTTTGGAGCAGCCCATGTACCGCGCAGTCACGCGCAACATCGAAGTGCAGGTCAGACCGTTCTATCTGGAGGATCGCTCGGATCCGTCGGAGAATCGCTATGTCTGGGGCTACCAGGTGACGATCGACAACCAGTCGGACGAGTTCGTGCAGCTTATGTCGCGCTACTGGCACATCACCGACGGCAGCGGCCGGGTCGAAGAGGTGCGCGGCGCCGGCGTGGTCGGCGACCAGCCCGAACTCAATCCGGGCGACAGCTACCAATATACGTCAGGCTGCCCGCTCTCGACGCCGTCCGGCTTCATGGTCGGGCACTACACGATGCGCAACAAAAGGGGCGAGACGTTCGATATCGCTATCCCGGCTTTCTCGCTTGACCTGCCGGGGACCAGAAGGACGGTGAATTGAGCACTGGTTCCTCGCCCCCGCGCAGCGGGGGAGAGGTGGCCCGGCGAAGCCGGGACGGAGAGGGGGACCACCGTCGCGAAGCCAGAACCCGGTGATGATCCTGCGCAAGACCTGCAACGTCAGCGAATTTCCCATCTGCCGCAAAGGCCCCTCATCCGCCCTTCGGGCACCCTTCTCCCCGTGAAACGGGGAGAAGGAAGAAGCCTCACTGCGCAGCAAACTCCGCCGGGTCGAAGTCGTACTGGGTCGAGCAGAACTCGCAGGCGACATGGATGCCGCCATCCTGCGTGCTCTCCCTGATCTCTTCGGCCGAAAAGCCTTCGAGGATGCCTCGGATCTTGTCGCGCGAGCAGGAGCACTGGTCGGCGACAGGCACGCCGCCGAAGACGCGCACGCCATGTTCGTGGAACAGCCGGTAGAGCAGACGCTCGGCGCCGATGGTCGGGTCGATCAGTTCGGTCGGCTCGATGGTGCCGAGCAGGGCCAGCAACTCCTGCCAGGAATTGTCGGCCGGCTCGTTCGTCACGTCGCGCGGATCGCCGTCGCCGCCCGAAATGTCGGGCACGCGCATGCGCTCGGGCGACTGCGGCAGGAACTGCGCCAGGATGCCGCCGGCGCGCCACTGCTCGCGCGCCCCGCCAGGCCCCGGCGTCAGAAGCTTGGCGACCGAAAGTCTGATATCGGTCGGGATCTGCTCCGACTGGCGGAAGTACGTGCGCGCGGCGTCTTCCAGCGTCTCGCCGTCGAGCTGGACGATGCCCTGATAGCGCTGCGTGTGTGCGCCCTGGTCGATGGTCAACGCCAGCACGCCGCTGCCCAGCAGCGTCTGCTGCGAGGTTTCGCCGGCGGCGACCAGCGCCTCCAGCCGGTCGGCATCGAAGCGCGCATAGGCGCGCAATGCCGAGGGCGTGGAGAAATCCGCAACCAGCATGTCAACCGGCCCGTCGGTGCGGGTCTGCAGGATGAACTTGCCCTCGAATTTGAGCGAGGTGCCAAGCAGCACCGTCAGCACGCAGGCTTCCGCCAGAAGCCGGGCGACCGGCTCGGGATAGTCGTGGCGGCCAAGGATGGCGTCGAGCATCGGCCCGAGCTGCACGGTTCGGCCGCGCACGTCGAGCGGCCCGACCTCGAACGGCACGACGTGATCGTCGCCGGCGTAGCCGAACTCGCCGAGTTTGGGGTGGTGTTCAGTCACTTGATGCGTTTCCAACATGACAATACTCCAGGGCGCGGCCATGCGGCCCGGAGGGGTGCATGCGTCCAAACGCGCTTGATTTGCGTGATGCGGCGCAAATAGGCATCGCGCCCCCGCAGATCAAGCGCCCAGACACTTCACGCGCCCAAGCACCAGGCCAAAACCGCCTTCTGGGCGTGGAGCCGGTTCTCGGCTTCGTCGAAGACCACCGAATGCGGCCCGTCGATGACCTCGTCGGTAACTTCCTCGCCGCGATGCGCCGGCAGGCAGTGCATGAACAGGGCGTCGGGCTTGGCCCTCGCCATCAGTGCCGCATTGACCTGATAGGGCGAGAAGACATTGTGGCCGCGCGCGCGGTGTTCCTGGCCCATTGAGACCCAGCAATCGGTAACGATGCAATCGGCCTGGTCGACGGCTTCCTCCGGCGAGCGGGTGAAATGCAGCTTGCCGCCATTGGTCTTCGACCAGTCGATATGCTTCTGCGCCGGTTCGCTGCCTTCCGGCACGGCGACATTGAGGTTGAAGCGGAACCGCGCCGAGGCTTCGAGCAGCGAATGCAGCACATTGTTGCCGTCGCCGGTCCAGGCGATGGTCTTGCCGGCAACCGGACCGCGATGCTCCTCGAAGGTCATGATGTCGGCCATCAGCTGGCAGGGATGGGTGTCGTCGGTCAGCCCGTTGATGACGGGGATGGTGGCATTCTCGGTCAGCTCGAGCAGCCGCTCATGCGACGTCGTGCGGATCATGATGGCGTCGACATAGCGCGACAGCACCTTGGCGGTGTCGGCAATGGTCTCGGAGCGGCCGAGCTGCATTTCGGTGCCGGTCAGCATGATGGTCTCGCCGCCGAGCTGGCGCATTCCGACATCGAAGGAGACACGTGTACGCGTCGACGGCTTGTCGAAGATCATGGCCAGCACCTTGCCTTCGAGCGGCCTGGTGCGCTCGCCGGCCTTGAGGCGCGCCTTGCGCACCACCGCGTCGTCCAGCATGAACCGCAGATCGCCCTCGGAAACGGCGGAAAGATCGGTGAAATGGCGAAGTGACATCAGGAATGGTTCCGGGGTTACTTCGCGGCGGCCGCGGTGATGGCGTCGGCCAGGCCCTTGGCGCCGGCGCGGATGCGGTCGAGCGCCTCTTTGATCTCGGCATCGGTGACGGTGAGCGGCGGCAGCAGGCGAATGACGTTGTCGCCGGCCGGCACTGCCAGCAGATGCTGGTCGCGCAACGCCATGTTGACCTTGGTGTTGGGCATGGCACATTTCAGGCCGAGCATCAGGCCGGTGCCCCTGATGCCTTCGATGACATCGGGAAATTCGTCGGCGACTGCCGCCAGGCCCTGCTTCATCAGCAATGCCTTGCGCTGGACGTCTTCGAGGAAACCGTCTTCCAGCACCACGTCGAGCACGGCATTGCCGACCGCCATCGCCAGCGGATTGCCGCCGAAGGTGGTGCCATGCACGCCTGCCGTCATGCCGACGACAGCCTCGTCTGTGGCGAGGCACGCGCCCATCGGGAAGCCGCCGCCAATGCCCTTGGCGATCGCCATGATGTCGGGCGTCACGCCGGTCCATTCATGCGCGAACAGCTTGCCGGTACGGCCGATGCCGCACTGGACCTCGTCGAAGATCAACAGCAGGCCGTGCTGGTCGCAGAGCTGGCGCAGCCGCTTCAGCGATTGCGTCGGCACCGGGCGGATGCCGCCCTCGCCCTGCACCGGTTCGATCAGGATCGCCGCGGTCTCCGGCGTGATCGCCTTCTCGGCGGCATCGATGTCGTCGAATCCGACCTGGTCGAAACCTTCGACCTTGGGGCCGAAGCCTTCGAGATATTTGTACTGACCGCCCGCGGCGATGGTCGCCAGCGTACGGCCATGGAAGGCGCCTTCGAAGGTGATGACGCGGAAGCGCTCGGGATGGCCCTTGACGAACTGGTAGCGCCGCGCCGTCTTGATCGCGCATTCCAGCGCCTCGGCGCCGGAATTGGTGAAGAACACCTTGTCGGCGAAGGTGGCCTCAGCCAACCGCTCGCCGAGCCGGGTCTGCCCAGGGATCTCGTAGAGATTGGAGACGTGCCAGAGCTTGGCCGCCTGCTCGGTCAGCGCCGAGACCAGATGCGGATGGCCGTGGCCCAACGAATTGACCGCGATGCCGCCAGCAAAATCGAGATATCGCTCGCCCTTGTCGGTAACCAGCCAGGTGCCTTCGCCATGGTCGAATGCCAGGGGTGCGCGAGTAAAAGTCTCGTAAAGCGCCGAACCGCTCATTATATGCGTCTCCGGTACCGGAAAATCAAAAAAGCCGCCAAAGCGGCGGCCTTGTGCGGCTTATCGTGTTTTTCGGCCATGAAGTCAACGAAAACGTCGTGCAAAGGCGCGCGGCAAGCTCCCGACGGGACGCCGGCTCATAAGCGACCGGGCAAGTTGGGGAAAACCGAAAAAACCGATTCGTGTTGCACCTGGGACTCTTGTCACCGAGTCAACACATGAGGTAATTGTAGTCGGGAAATAACTAGATTTCGTGCGGCGGACCTAATCACCTAATATATGTGGTGTCTGCCCCGGCAAAGGTTGCCGGGTCGGGAATAGATTCCGGCTGCCGCACGCTTAGCAGGAGCGCGGTCTCATGAACTGGACTGACGAGCGGGTCGAACTTCTCAGAAAACTGTGGTCGGAGGGCTTGAGCGCAAGCCAGATCGCCGCACAACTTGGCGGGGTCAGCCGCAACGCCGTCATCGGCAAGGTGCATCGGCTGAAGCTGTCGGGCCGCGGACGCTCGACCGCAACGCCGGCGCGCCAGAAGAAGACGGCGCAGGGATCGTCCATCCAGAAGTCTGTGTCGCGCGCCGCAACCACGCAACGCCACGTCACCACCTCGATCGGTGCGACAGCGCTGCAGGCGCAGTTCGACGCCGAGCCGGTGGCTCGCCACTACATCCGCCCGGTCGAAAACGTCGTCGTGCCGATCTCGCGGCATCTGCAGCTTACCGACCTCACCGAGCGCACCTGCAAATGGCCGAATGGCGATCCGCTGTCGGAAGACTTCAACTTCTGCGGCAACGAGGCGGCCGAAACCGGTCCCTATTGCAAATATCACGCAAGGGTTGCGTTTCAGCCGGCTTCGGAGCGGCGGCGGGCGAGATAGTGATTAGGGAATAGGCAGTAGGCAATAGGGGCTTTCGGCTGGACTCATTAGCCTACTGCCTTGCCTTCACAGCCAGCCATTTTTGCGAAACCGCCAGTACAAGAACACGCAGATGCAGGCGATCGCAGTCAGCACTACCGGGTAGCCGTATTCCATCTTCAGTTCCGGCATGTCATCGAAATTCATGCCGTATATGCCGGCGAACGCCGTCGGCACCGCCAGTATGGCGGCCCATGACGCCAGCTTCTTGGTATTCGCCGTTTCCTGGCTCTGGCCGACCAGCAGACTGGCTTCGAAGGCGAAGGCCAGAACCTCGCGCAGACTGTCGATTTTTTCCTGGACGGTGCGGATGTGGTCGGTCACATCGCGAAACAGCGGGTGCATGGCGCTATGGATCTGCGGCAGTTCGGCGCTGGTCAGCCGGCGGCAGACCTCGACCAAGGGAAGTGCGGCATTGCGCAGGCGCAACAGATCGCGGCGCAGCATGTAGAGCCGCTCTATGTCGGGACCGGTCATCGGCTTCAGCAGGATCTTGTCTTCGATCGCCTCGACCTCGTCCTCGATCTGCTCCAGCACCGGCATGTAATTGTCGACAATGAAGTCGAGAATGGCATAGAGGACGAAGTCCTCGCCCTTGGCCAGCGAGTGCGGGCAGCTTTCCCAGTGCTGGCGCACGGCGGCATAGGAGGTCGACGGACCATGCCTGACGCTGACGATATAGCCTGAGCCGACAAACAGATGGGTTTCGCCGAAGGTGACGCGGCCGTCGATCAACTGGGCGGTGCGGGCGACGATGAACAGGGCATCGCCATATTGCTCGATCTTTGGCCGCTGATGCGGATGCTCGGCGTCTTCGATCGCCAGCTCATGCAAATGGAATTGCGCCTTGACGCGCAGCAACAGCTCGCGGTCGGGTTCGAGCAACCCGATCCAGACGACATGGCCGGATTTCTTCGCCCAGGCGCCGGCCTCTTCGATCGGGATGTCGGCGATGCGCTTGCCGGCGGTGTAGACGCTCGACGCGATGATGCCGGACGATGCCGGCGCCGGCTTGAACTCTCGGACATATTCCATCGCAGCCTCCGGAAGCAGAACCTGAGAAGCTTAACGCTACGATAGCTTAGCGCAATATGATTAAGCGTTCGAGAGGCGGCCGTTCACTTGACCGGCACCGTCTGCGGAAGCGCAACCTTGTCGGTCTTGTCGCCTTTCGGCCGCTCGGTCGGTAACTGGTCGCCAGTGACGATGTAATAGATGGTCTCGGCGATGTTGGTGGCGTGGTCGCCGATACGCTCGATGTTCTTGGCGCAGAACAGCAGATGTGTGCACGGCGTGATGTTGCGCGGATCTTCCATCATGTAGGTCAAAAGCTCGCGAAACAGCGAGGTGTACATGGCGTCGATCTGGTCGTCGCGATCGCGAACGAAGCCTATTCTGTCGACCGAGCGCGAGGCATAGACGTCGAGCACTTCCTTGAGCTGGGTCAATGCGAGCTCGGCAAGCGCCTCGAGACCGCGAAACAGGCTGGTCGGCTGGCGGCCGTCAATGACACTCACCACCCGCTTGGCGACATTCTTGCCGAGGTCGCCGACCCGTTCGAGGTCGGCGGAAATACGGATCGCGCCGACAATCTCACGCAGATCCGTCGCCATCGGCTGGCGCTTGGCGATGATGACGATGGCCTTATCGTCAATTTCGCGCTGGCCCTCGTCGAGGACAATGTCGTCGCGGATGACCTTCTGGGCGAGGCCGGGATCGGCATTGACCAGGGCCTGGATTGCTTGCTCAACCATACGCTCGGCGTGCCCGCCCATCGCAGCGATGCGTTTCGACAGGTATTTCAGCTCTTCGTCATAGGCGCTGACGATGTGTACGGACTGCATGGATCAAATGCCTTCCTGGAATCCTTGGCCTTTTGAGTCGTTTCCTCGAATCCTGTGCTGATACGCTTGCCTGATGACAGAAAGAAGAAACAGGCAGTTAGCAAATAGTACTGCCTCAGCGCGCCGGCAAATGGACCGTGAACGCCGCGCCCTTGCCGACTTCCGACTTGATCGAAAGTCTGGCGTTGTGACGCGTCAGTATGTGCTTGACGATGGACAGGCCAAGGCCGGTGCCTTTCTGAGTGCGGCTGCTCTCGACATCGATGCGGTAGAAGCGCTCGGTAATGCGCGGGATGTGCTCTTCGGGGATGCCTGGACCGTAGTCCCTGATGGTGACGTCGATGCCTGGTTCGGGACCGGCCTCACTGCTGCCGATCGACACCGTGACACGTCCGCCCGGCTGACCGTATTTGCAGGCGTTCTCCAACAGGTTCTCGAACACCTGGAACAGCTCGTCGCGGTCTCCAGGCACGTCGAGCGGCCCCTCGGCATAGTCGCGCTCGATGACGACGCTGTTTTCCCTGGCGAGCGGGCCGAGCGAGTCGATGACGCTGTCGATGGTCTGGCGCAGATCGACCTCGGTGCCCGGCTTCAGATAGGGCTTCATTTCCAGTCGCGACAGCGACAGCAGGTCGTCGATCAGGCGTGCCATGCGGCCGGTCTGGTTCTGCATGATCTGCAGGAACTGCTCGCGCGCCGCCGGGTCGTTGCGGGCCGGACCGCGCAACGTTTCGATGAAGCCTGAGATCGAGGCCAGCGGGGTGCGCAACTCATGGCTGGCATTAGCGATGAAGTCGGCGCGCATGCGGTCGATTCGGCGCGTCTCGCTCTGGTCCTTGAACACCAGCACAAAGAGATCGGTGGCGTGGCCAACCGAGGACGCGCTGACCCGGTAGGCCCGTTCGACCGGCAGTTTCTCGGTGTAGTCGACGGCATCCGAAGCGACCGTTCCCGACAGCACGCTGTCCAGCAGTGCCTGCATCTCGGGGGCGCGGAATTTCAACGACAGTGACAGGCCGGGCGCGATCCCGCCAAAGGCGGCGAAGGCTGCGGCGTTGGCATGGACGATGGTGGCGGTGCGGTCGAAGATGATCAACGGATCGGCAACGGCTGCCGCGAGATATTCGCCGGAAAGCCGCTGCAGCCCGCTCGACTCGATCGCGGCATCGCTCTGGATGGACTGGCTGGCGCCGCCGGTCGGCAGCATCGCGGCGGCGAGCAGCACCGCACAGGCGAGCAGAACGACATAGACGGACATGCCGGCGAAACCATAGACGGCCGCGACAGCAACGATGCCCGCGGCGAGCAGCCAGCGGCCGTTCCACACCCTGGCCCTTAGCGCCTGCGCCGTGGTTATCCGCTCTGCGCCGGTGTCAGCCATTCGCCCGTCCTGCACCTTGCGCCGGCCGAATGAAACATCCGCTGGACCGGCTTCCCGCATGACCCCGAAAATCGGAATCGATTTTCGGAAAGGATCATGCGCAAATCAAAAATGCTACAGCGTCCTTTGCGCGTCCGCGCGGCGCTGTAGTGGCCCCCATAGCATGAGTCCGCAAGCTGGAAAGGTTCGTCTCGATGAAAAAACCCAAGGAAAGTCCCGCGGCAGAGCCGGCAAAAGGTCCGCTGAAGATCAGCATCGACGGCAAGGAGCGGGAGTTCGATATCGAGAACCCCGAGCTTCCGAGCTGGATCGAGGACAACAAGCTGACCGCCGGCGACTATCCCTACGACAAGAAAATGAAGGGCGAGGAATATGACGAGACGTTGGAGCGGCTGCAGATCGAGCTGGTCAAGGCGCAGGCCTGGCTGCAGGCGACCGGCAAGCGGGTGATGGCGCTGTTCGAGGGGCGCGATGCCGCCGGCAAGGGCGGCACCATCTTCGTGTTGCGCCAGTATCTCAACCCTCGCACCGCGCGCAACGTGGCGCTGACCAAGCCGACACCGACGGAAGTCGGGCAGTGGTACTTCCAGCGCTATGTCGACCATTTCCCGGCATCGGGGGAATTCGTCACCTTCGACCGCTCCTGGTACAATCGCGGCGGCGTCGAGCCGGTGATGGGCTTCTGTACGCCGGAGCAGCATGAGAAATTTCTCGACGAGACGCCGCATTTCGAACGGATGATCTCCAATGAAGGCATTTATTTCTTCAAATTCTGGCTGAACATCGGCCGCGAAACCCAGCTCGAACGGTTCCACGACCGCCGCTGGTCTCCGCTGAAGAACTGGAAGTTCTCGCCGATCGACATTGCCGGCATCACCAAATGGGACGATTACACCAAGGCCCGCGACCAGATGGTCGAGCGCACGCACAAGCAGTTCGCGCCATGGATCATCCTGCGGGCCAACGACAAACGACGCTCGCGGCTGGCCGCCATGCGGCGCATCCTGTTGTCGTTGCCCTATGATGGGCGCGATCTCGACGCCATCGGCAAGGAAGACAAGAAGATCATCGGCGAAGGGCCGTCATTCCTGGAGAAGTAGAGGCTGAAGGCACAGAGCCCATCCCTGATACGGGATGGGCTCTGTTGTCTGGCTTTACTGCAAACGTGCTGGCGTCATGCAGCCAGACGGGCGATCCGCTGCAGCCGCTTCAGCGTGGTGTCGTCCTGTAGAGCCGCATTGGAACGGGATGGTGCCGCCGACGCCGACGGCATCGCCGTCAACACAGGCCAGCACCGGCTTGGGGAACGTCGCCAGGGTGCGGAACATGTCGGTGACGGCGGCTTCATGGAAGGTCCTGGCCAGGCTTGCATAGGCGCGCCTGTCCAGAACGGCCGGCCGTCATGCGACGACACGGTGACGACCAGCGTGTGGGGCCGCGCAGTTCGAGTTGGGGCGTCAAAGCTCATCTCGTCGTCTCCGATCTCACGACGCCTGCCGCATGCCGATCATGTCGGGCGTGCCTCTGGCCAACACGGGGGCGTGATGGTTGCGGCGTGAGCGCACGACATCGAGCGTGTGATCGTTGAAGGTCAGCAAGGTGGCGACGACCTGCTGGTTGCCATAGGTGCGCTGGTAGCCGAGCGGCGTCGCCAGGAAATGCAGTTGCAGTGTCCGCAGCACCCACACCGGCTCGACCTCGATAATGACCTGATTGATATTGCGACCAAGGCCCCATTCGACGAAGCCGGCGATCAGCTCGGTGCCGACCGTAGACACGCCGCGCTTGCCATCGCGAAAGCCTGGCGCCACCGCGTAGCGGGTGAGCTCCCAGACATTCGGTCCCGATGGGCGCCTTCCCTCGCAGAGTTCTGGCATCACGTCGCTCAGGAGATGCGGCCGCGTGGTCGGCAGCATGCGCTGATAGCCGGCAAGCTCGCCATTGCGGATGACAAGGTGGTGTTCGGCTGCATCATGGTCGAACTGATCGATCTCGAGGCCGTCCGGGCGATCGAGATCGGTCCACCGCATCTCATCGACGAAGACCTTGTAACGCAGGCGATGGACCGCCTCCCAAAGGTCGGGACGCTCCATCAATTGTTGAGTGTTGAGGGAAAATAGCATTGGCCGTCTCCTGGGCTTAAGAGGAAGATACGGTCGGGTTTCCCGAAAAAATTGCGCGAAGGTGTTGGCAAGAATTTCTGGGCTGCCACAGCCGCCATGGCTAATATAGCCGTGCCTAATCGCCTCCGCGACGGCTTGCCCGTTTGGCGGCGCCCAGTCTGCATTTGGCGTTAAGAAAGCATTAGCCGTCTCAAGAGGACGACAGGGTCGGTCTTTCCTGAAGATAATTAGGCCAACGGGGCGGCCAATAATTTCGGGGCCGCCAGAACCGGCCTAGCTGATATAGCCGTGTCTGATTGCCTCGGCGACTGCCTGCACGCGATTGGCGGCGCCCAGTTTGCTCTTGGCGTTGAGAAGGTGTTTCTCCGAGGTATGCTCCGAGATGCCGAGGATCTGCGAAATTTCCCACTCGGATTTGCCAACCGCCGCCCATTGCAGGCATTCGCGCTCGCGCGGCGTCAATTCAATGTGATCGATAACCTTGCCGGCCGTCGTTTGAAGCTGCATGGCGCGGCCGATGGCATAGGTGGAGGCCAGCGAGACCATTGCGAATTCGGCGTAGGACAGTTCGACCGCCTCACCGCCCAGCGAAACCAGCGCGATCTGGCCTTCGAGCGTGATCAGCGGGAAGGCGAGGCCGTCACGCAGCTTGAATTCGCGAGCGTCGCGCATCACCTCGTCGCTGCTCTTGTCGGCGGGCATCCTCTGAACGGCCTCGCGCCATTGGAATGGCGCCCGCAACTGTTTCAAGTGGCTGACGACCGGATCGTGGTCGACATAGTTGCGCGTCAGGTAACGCTCCAGCCATTCATTAGGCCAATCGCAGAGCAGCACATGGTCCTTCTGCTGGCTGCTTGACATGCCGGGCTGCGGCACTGTCGCGGCTATCAGGGCCGTCAATCCGAAATTCGAGGTGACACTGAGTAGCCGCTCGCACACCTCAGCCGCCGTGCCGGCACGCTGCACCTGGTCAATATATTCCAGTGTCCGGTCAAAATGACCCATCGCAACATCAACCCCATGTTGCCTACTGCTCTTGAGACTGATGTTACGTGCCTGATCCGCACTTCGCCATCAACCCCGGATTGCAAGTCGCATATTTGGTTTTTCTAGCGCAGCGACCGCTTGCCCTCGGACCGAATCTGCGCAGCTATTTGCAACCTCACTAAAGCATAACCCGAAAGTTGCCCCTTGAAATCAAAAACAATTGTGCCTGCACCGTTTTCGTATCAAAAGCCAATGGCAGAACGGTCGGAGTTTCTTTCGTGACATTTCGCTGGATAGCCGTTGCCTTGCTGTCGCTGCTGGCCGGAGCGCAGCCGTTTGCCGGCGTTGCGCGCGCGGCGGGACCGCAGGTGCCGGTGCTTTGGGACGCCAAGGAACGGCTGCCGAAACCGGATCTCTCGGCGCTACCCAGGCTCCGATTCCTGACCACAACCGATTTCCCGCCCTTCAACTTTCTCGACGGCGCTGGCCGGCTGTCCGGCTTCCACATCGACCTGGCGCGGGCGATTTGCGCTGAACTCGACATCGCCGACAAATGCCAGATCCAGGCGCTGCCCTGGGCCGAACTCGACGAGGCGCTGCAGAAGGGCGAAGGCGAAGCGATCATCGCCGGAATCGCCGCGACGCCGGAATCACGGGCGAAATACAGTTTTTCGCGCTCCTATCTGCAGTTTCCGGCGCGCTTCATCATGCCGAAGACCAAGGCCTTCGCCGAGCCTATCCTCGACAAATTGCGCAGCAAGCGGGTCGGCGTGCTGGCCGGCGCGGCGCATGAAAAGATGCTGCGCGATTATTTCGGCACGGTGCAGATCGTCCCCTTCAACAGCCCTGAAGACCTCTACAGCGATTTGAAAAGCGGCAAGATCGACGCCGCCTTCGGCGACGGCATGCGGTTTTCCTTCTGGCTTGGCGGCAAGGACGCGGCCGGCTGCTGCCGTTTCGCCGGCGGCCCCTATCTCGCGCCGGAATATCTGGGTTCCGGCATGACCATCGCCACAAGGGCCGGCGATCCGGCGCTGGCCGCGGCGATGGACTACGCGCTGCAGGAAATCTCGGTGAAGGGCACCTTTGCCGAATTCTATCTACGCTATTTCCCGGTCAGCTTTTTCTAGGGGCTGCCGATATTCAGAAGATGCCGGCCTGCGAACGGGCTGACACCTGCGCTTCAGGCGCTCACATACTTCAAGTACGCTCCGCTCCGGTTCTCGGCATCAGCCATTCTCGACCCGGCCTGACCTGAATTTCAACAGCCCCTACCAGCGAGACTTTCAAGTCAGCGTGCGCAGCCGCGCCTTGGCCCCGCGCGCGATGGCTGCGACGGTCAGCGTGTCGAGATCGAGTTGGCGCCGGATGAGTTGCAACACCCGCAATTCCTCCATGCGCATTTCGAGATCGACGGCGGCGACCTCGAAGGCGGCGGCATAGGCGGTGTCGTGCAGCCGCTCGGGCAAAGCTTTGCCAACACGCTCGAGAACGCCTTCCAACCCGTCCTTTTCATTCAGCATCTTCTGGCAGTCCTGCGCGATGGCAATCAGCCTGTCCTGATTGAAATCCTCGAACACCGGCCAGCTGCGGACGACGTCGCCAATGCGTGCCAGTTCGACATCGGTCATGTCGCGGTCGGAAGCCGAGGTGATGACCATCAGGTAGATCAGGGCTTCATGCGTGGACGGCAACGGCATTCAAAACTCCTTGATATTGGGTTTCGAAGGTAGGAACGCGGTCGTCGCGCCGCAAGGAAAAACCGCCGCGCGCGTTGACGCCCAAGGCGTGCACGCCTAGAGACCGGTTGAAACTCCGATCCGGCGAAGCCGGTGCATAATTTGGAAGACAGCGACATGACGGGATCAAACATCGCCGATCTCAACCCCGAAATGCTTGCGGCGGCAGCCGAAAGCAAGGCCTGGCCGTTCGAGGAAGCCAAAAAGATCATCGACCGCTACAAAGGCGCCGACTTTCCCGAGACCGTCCTGTTCGAGACCGGCTACGGTCCGTCAGGCCTACCGCATATCGGCACGTTCGGCGAGGTGGCGCGCACCTCGATGGTGCGCCATGCCTTCCACGTGCTGACTGGAAACAAGGTCAAGACCAAGCTCCTGTGCTTCTCAGACGACATGGATGGTATGCGCAAGATCCCGGACAATGTGCCGGATCGCGCTGCGCTCGAGCCATACCTGCACATGCCGCTGTCCTCGGTGCCCAATCCGTTCGGCGGCGACTATGCAAGCTTTGCCGACCACAACAATGTGATGCTGTGCCGCTTCCTCGATACGTTCGGCTTCGACTACGAGTTCGCCAGCGCGACGCAGTACTACAAGGCCGGCCGCTTCGACGCGATGCTGGTGCGCGCCGCCGAGCGCTATGACCAGATCATGGCGGTGATGCTGCCGACGCTCGGGCCGGAGCGCCAGGCGACCTACAGCCCATTCCTGCCGATTTCGCCGAAGAGCGGCCGGGTGCTCTACGTGCCGATGAAGCATGTCGACGCCAAGGCGGGCACCATCACCTTCGACGATGAGGGCACCGAGACCACGCTTCCGGTGACCGGCGGCAGGGTCAAGCTGCAGTGGAAGCCGGATTTCGGCATGCGCTGGGCCGCACTCGGCGTCGATTTCGAAATGTTCGGCAAGGACCACCAGACCAACGCGGTGGTCTACGACCGCATCTGCAACATCCTCGGCGGACGCGCGCCGGAGCATTTCGTCTACGAGCTGTTCCTCGACGAGAACGGCCAGAAGATCTCGAAGTCGAAGGGCAACGGGCTGACCATCGACGAATGGCTGCGCTATGCGCCGACCGAAAGCCTCGGCCTTTACATGTACCAGCGACCCAGGCAGGCGAAAAAACTCTATTTCGACGTCATCCCGCGCGCCGTCGATGAATACTACACCTTCCTCGGCGCCTATCCGCGCCAAGACTGGAAGGAGCGGCTGGGCAATCCGGTCTGGCACATGCATGGCGGCGAGCCGCCGGCGATAGACCTGCCGGTGCCGTTTTCGCTGCTGCTCAACCTGGTCAGCGCCTCCAATGCGCAGAACAAGGACGTGCTGTGGGGGTTCATCTTGCGCCACACATCCGGCGTGACGCCGTCAACGCATCCCGAGCTCGACCAGCTGGTCGGCTTCGCCATCCGCTACTTCGACGATTTCGTGCGGCCGGCCAAGGTCTATCGAGCCGCCGACGCGGTCGAGCGCGAGGCACTGACGAAGCTGTCGGAGGCGCTGGCCGCCCTGCCGGCCGGTGCTGACGGCGAGGCTATCCAGAACGCTTCGCTGAACGTCGCGCGCAAAATCGAGCGCTACCAGGACCATTCCAAGCAGAGCCCGGACGGCGGTCCCGGCGTTTCCGGCGCCTTCTTCCAGATGATCTACCAGGTGCTGATCGGCCAGGAACGCGGCCCGCGCTTCGGCTCGTTCGCAGCGCTTTACGGCATTGCCGAGACGCGCGCCCTCATTGAGCGGGCGCTGGCTGGTCAGCTGGCGGCATGATTTCCGTCCCGACCGGCGGCGTGTCTGTCGCCGGGGCATCGAGGATCGGTTGCGACGCCGTCGGTGCGGCAACCGGCGTTGGCGCCGGCGGCAGGCCGCCAAGATCGGGCGCGGCGCCGAAGATGCCCTTTTTGGCGTCGCGCGCCTTGTCGCCCGCTTCGACATAGGGGCCGCCCGCGACCGCACGCGCCCAGCCGTTTTCGACCAGCCACTGGCCGACATCCTGCTTGCCGATGCGGCATTCGGCGGCGATCAGCGCGCTGTCAGCCTCCGGTGGCACCTTGCACGCCACGGCCCGGCCGCGCAGGAAAGACCGGAATGCGGTGCGCGCGCGAACACCGCAAGCCCAGGACTTGCCGTCATCGGTGCAGGTCTCGTCCTCCTTGACGATGTCGAGGCCGGAGACGGCCACGGAATAACCATTGGCTTCGATCAGGCCGGCGGCGGATGCGACCGGCTGGAACAGTTTTGTCCCGCCCCAGTCGTCGACTGCTTTCGGCCGGCGCGGCCTGGGCGGTCCGGCCAGCGCGAGATCGCTCAGCGGTGCCCGCGGTTCGACCCGTTCGAGCTCCTCTGGCGGCAGCGGCGGCGGCGCGATTGCCTCGGGATCGATCGCCCTCGAATGCACCGGAGGCGAAGGCAACGCAGGCTTGGCGGGCCGGGTTTCGGGAAGGGCCGACGTTGCCGGCTCCTCGGGCACGGCGTCAATGCCCGGGTCGATCTGGTCGATGACGACGCTTCTCTGCTCGGGCTGCAGGACGCGGCCGCCAGCGACAACCAGGGCCACCATCGCCGGGATCGCCAGCACGGCCAGGGCCAGTTGCAGCAGCCGCACTACTGGCTTGCCCAGACGATCCGCGCCACCCATTCGACATCGCGCATCGCGATATCGCGGTCCGGGTGATCGGGATTGAGCGAGATCAGCACGATCGACTTCGTCGTCTGACGGTCAAGCACCTTGGCCATGACCTCGCCGGCATTGGTCTTGACGACGACGCGGTCGCCCTTGCGGGTGGCGGCGCCCGGCTCGACGATCAGCACATCGCCATTGCGGTAGAGCGGCAGCATGGAATCGCCCTGCACCTTCAGCGCATAGGAGGTTTCCGTCGCCCGCGCCGGAAGCTCGACCAGATCCCAGCCCTGGCCGGAGGGATAGCCGGCATCGTCGAAGAAGCCGCCAGCGCCGGCCTGGGCAAAGCCGAGCAGCGGCACCGCTGAACGCTGCGCGGCTGCCTGGCCTGAAGCGGTCTTGGCACGGCCTTCGACCAGCCCGGTGAATTCGTCGAGCGAGGCACCGGTCGCCTCGATGATCTTGGCCAGCGATTCGGTCGAGGGCCAGCGCGGCCGCCCATCCGAGGACAGCCGCTTCGACTTGTTGAACGCGGTCGAATCAAGCCCGGCACGCCGGGCCAGACCCGAGGCCGACAGCGAATAACGCTCGGCGAGAGCGTCGATGGCGGCCCAAACACGATCATGCGAGAGCAATTCGCTCTCCCTCGAAACAGGAAAAAATACCTTTTCCTTCTAGCGCTCGGCCAGGGCTTTGTCCACCGGCGGTCCCGATCACAAACGGTTCAGTCGCCCGACTTGGCCAGGCTGCGCAAATTTTGGTGAGAGGTCATGAAAATCCGCGCCACCTCCGTCGGCGGGCGCGGTGCTGTCGAAAGGCCAAGTGCCGCCACGACTTCGTCGATGTCGACAAAGCGACGGCCGCCACGGTCATAGACGCCGCCGGTGGTCATGATCAGCGCGGCCGTCTCGTCATTGTCGAGGACAAACCGGTGCTTGCCGATGACCTGTGTGCCCTCCCAGGCCTCGATCGAGGACACCACCTCAAAGCGACGCCACAGCCTGATCTCGCGCACATAGACCGACTGCAACCCGCCGATCATCGGCGCCCAGCCTTTCTTGCGCGCCAGCGCGATGAGGCCAATGCGCAGGAAGATGTCGATGCGGCCAAGATCGGCCAGCATCATGTAGCGGGCGTTGTTGAGATGGCTGTTGAAGTCGATGTCGGTTGGCAGGCAGCGGAAAGCCAGCCGGCTTTCGCTACCGACCACATAGGGGCCACGGCGCCTTGCCGTGGCCATCGTGCGCGCCAGACGCCCCCAGACGTACATGGGGCGCTAGATCAAGCGGCCTTCTTCACCTCACCCTTCGCATAGGGGTCGAAGCGCTGGTAGAAGGTCTCGCCTTTCTCGGCCAGGTCGAGCAGCAGCTTGGGCGCCTTGAACTCGGCGCCGTATTTCTTCTGCAGTGCCTTGGCGATCCTGACGAACTCCTTGGCGCCGATGCCGTCGATATAGGACAGCGCGCCACCGGTGAACGGCGCGAAGCCGAAGGCCAAGATCGAGCCGACATCGGCCTCGCGCGGGTCGGTGACGATGCCTTCTTCCATCACCCTTGCTGCTTCCAGCGCGATGGTGACCAGCAGGCGCTGCTGCAGCTCCTTATAGTCGATCTTCTCGGCCTTCAGCTGCGGATAAAGGTCTTTCAGGCCCGGCCACAGCTTCTTCTTGGCGGGCTTCGCCGGATAGTCATAGAAGCCCTTGCCGTTCTTGCGGCCGAAGCGGCCATGGGTATCGACCATCGTGTTGATCAGCGCCATCTGCATCGGATCGACGGCCTTGTCGCCGAGGTCCCTGATGGTCTGTTTCATGATCTTCTGAGCCAGGTCGATCGCCGTCTCATCGGTCAGCGCCAGCGGACCGACCGGCATGCCTGCGGCCTTGGCGGCATTCTCGATCATCGGCGCCGGAACGCCCTCGATCAGCATCTTGTAGGCTTCCGACATGTAACGCAGCACGCAGCGGTTGACGTAGAAGCCGCGCGTGTCGTTGACGACGATCGGCGTCTTCTTGATGGCGCGCACGAAGTCGATGGCGGTGGCAAGCGCCTTGTCGCCGGTCTTCTTGCCCAGAATGATCTCGACCAGCATCATCTTGTCGACCGGCGAGAAGAAGTGGATGCCGACAAAATTCTTCGGCCGCGCCGAATTCTTGGCCAGCGCTGTGATCGGGATTGTCGAGGTGTTGGAGGCAAAGATCGCCGACGATTTGAGCACCGCTTCGGCCTGTTCGGTGGCTGCCTTCTTGACGGCTGAATCCTCGAACACCGCCTCGACCACCAGATCGCAGCCGGCGAGGTCAGCATAGTCCGCCGTCGGCGTGATCAGCGACAGGAGCTTGTCCTTATCCTCGGGCTTGGCGCGGCCCTTCTTGACCTGATCCGAGATCAGGCTGTCGGAATGCGCCTTGCCCTTTTCGGCCGACGCCATGTCTCGGTCGAGCAGCACGACCGGGATACCGGCCTTGGCGGTGACAAAGGCAATGCCGGCGCCCATGAAGCCGGCGCCGAGAATGCCTATCTTCTTGAACTTCGTCTCGGGCACTCCGGCCGGACGGCGGGCGCCCTTGTTCAGCTCCTGCAGCGAGACGAACAGCGAGCGGATCATCGCCGCCGCTTCCTTCGACTGCATGATTTCGGTGAAATAGCGCTGTTCGATCCTCAAGCCGGTGTCGAACGGCACCAACAGGCCTTCATAGACGCATTTCAGGATGGCAGCGGCGGCCGGATAATTGCCATAGGTTTCGCGGCGCAGGATGGCGATGGCCGGTGGCCACAGGTTGAAGCCGGCGGGGGAATAGATCTGGCCGCCGGGCAGCTTGAAGCCCTTCTCGTCCCAGGGCTGGACGGCTTTCAGGCCGTTCTTGATCAATGCCTTGGCGGTCTCGATCAGCTTCGCCGGTTCGGCGATTTCGTGGATCAGGCCCATCGCCTTGGCTTTCTGCGGCGACAGGTTCTGGCCGGTGGTCAGCATCTGCAAGGCCTGCTGCTGGTCGGTCAGGCGCGGCACGCGCTGGGTGCCGCCGGCGCCCGGGAAAATGCCGACCTTGACTTCCGGCAGGGCCATCTTGACCTTTTCGGAGTCGGCGGCCACGCGGCCATGGCAGGCCAGCGACAGCTCAAAAGCGCCGCCCATGCAAGTGCCATTGATCGCCGAAACCCAAGGCTTGCCCGAGGTTTCGAGCTTGCGCCAAAGGGCACCCATGCGGCCGGCGTTGTCGAACAGCAACTTTGCCGCTTTCTCCGGATCCTTGGTCTTCTCCTTCGCAAAGACCGTCAGCATCCTCTGCAGCATGGTGAGATCCGCGCCGCCGGAGAAGCTGTCCTTGCCCGAGGTGATCACTGCACCCTTGATGCCGGCATCGGCCACCACCTGATCGATGATCTTGTCGAGTTCGTTCATCACCTCTTCGGTGAAGACGTTCATCGAGCGGTCCGGCATGTTCCAGGTGACCAGCGCAATGCCGTCGGCGTCGGTCTCGACCGTGAAGTTTGTGTAGGTCATGTCTTTCTCCTTCGGGCCGAAAATCAGACGCGTTCGATGATCGTTGCGGTGCCCATGCCGGCGCCGATGCAGAGCGTCACCAAGGCGGTGTTGAGGTCGCGCCGCTCCAACTCGTCCAGCACCGTGCCCAGGATCATCGCGCCGGTGGCGCCGAGCGGATGGCCCATGGCAATGGCGCCGCCATTGACGTTGATCTTGTCGTGCGGGATGTCGAAGGCCTGCATGTAGCGCAGCACCACCGAGGCGAAGGCTTCGTTGAGTTCGAACAGATCGATATCCGACAGCTTCATCTTGGCGCGCTTCAACAGCTTTTCGGTGACGTCGACCGGACCGGTCAGCATCAGCACCGGCTCGGAGCCGATATTGGCGAAGGCGCGGATGCGGGCGCGTGGCTTCAGGCCCATGGTCTTGCCGGCCTTCTTCGAGCCGAGCAGCACGGCGGCAGCGCCATCGACGATGCCGGACGAATTGCCGGCATGGTGGACGTGGTTCACTTCTTCCACTTCCGGATGCTTCTGCACGGCAACCGCGTCGAAGCCGCCCATTTCGCCCGGCATGACGAATGACGGGTTGAGCGAAGCCAGCGACTGCATGTCGGTCGTGGGCCGCATATGCTCGTCATGGTCGAGAATGGTGAGGCCGTTCTGGTCCTTGATCGGGATCACCGAATTCTTGAAACGGCCGTCGGCCCAGGCCTTGCCGGCGCGCTTCTGGCTCTCGACCGCATAGGCGTCGACGTCGTCGCGCGAAAAACCGTATTTGGTGGCGATCAGGTCGGCCGAAATGCCCTGCGGCACGAACCAACCGGGCAGACCGACCGACGGGTCCATGAACCAAGCGCCGCCGGAGGCGCCCATGCCGACGCGAGACATCGATTCGACGCCGCCGGCAATGACGATCTCGTCGGCGCCCTGCGCGATCTTGGCGGCGCCGAAGTTGATGGCGTCGAGACCCGATGCGCAGAAGCGCGAGATCTGCATGCCCGGCGCCTTGTTGTCGTAGCCGGCCTCGAAGGCGGCGGCGCGCGGAATGACGGAGCCGGCCTCGCCGACCGGATCGACGCAGCCGAAGATGATGTCGTCGACATTGCCGGTGTCGAGCCCGTTGCGGTCGCGCAGTGCCTCGAGCGTCCTGGCGGCGAGCCGCACCGCCGGCACTTCGTGCAGCGAGCCATCCTTCTTGCCCTTGCCGCGCGGCGTGCGCACGGCGTCGTAGACATAAGCTTCGGCCATTTTCTTGCTCCTTGGGTTTGCCGGTCGTGGCTCTCAGAGAGAGCGGCCGATCAGCAATTTCATGATCTCGTTGGTGCCGCCGTAGATGCGCTGAACGCGGGCGTCGCGGAACATGCGGGCGATCGGATATTCATTCATGTAGCCATAGCCGCCATGCAATTGAAGGCATTCGTCGACGACTTTTCCCTGCAGGTCCGAGAGCCAGTACTTGGCCATCGAGGCGGTGACCGGGTCGAGACCGCCATTGATATGGCGGGTGACGCAGTCATTGTAGAAGACGCGGCCTATGGTGGCCTCGGTCTTCAATTCGGCGAGCTTGAACTGGGTGTTCTGGAACTCGATGATCGCCTTGCCGAAGGCCTTGCGATCCTTGACGTAGTCGATGGTCAGCGCAAGCGCGCGTTCGATCATCGCGATGGCGCCGGTGCCGATCTGCAGCCGCTCCTGCGGCAATTGCTGCATCAGTTGGATAAAGCCCTGCCCCTCTTCATGACCGAGCAGGTTGGAGGTCGGCACCCGCACATCGTTGAAGAACAATTCCGACGTGTCGTTGGCCTTCAGCCCGATCTTGTCGAGGTTGCGGCCGCGCTCAAAGCCATCGACCGCGTCGGTCTCGATGACGATCAGCGAGGTGCCCTTGGCGCCCTTGGCCGGATCGGTCTTGGTGACGACGATGATGAAATTAGCCAGCTGGCCGTTGGTTATGAAGGTCTTGGAGCCGTTGATCTTGTACTGGTTGCCGTCCTTCTCGGCCCGCGTCTTGACGCCTTGCAGGTCGGAGCCGGCGCCCGGCTCGGTCATGGCGATGGCGCCGATCAGCTCGCCGGTCGCCAGTTTCGGCAGCCATTTCTTCTTCTGCTCTTCGGAGCCGTAGTGAAGGATGTAAGGGGCGACGATGGCATTGTGCAGGCCGATGCCGAACCCGTCGACGCCGACATGGCCGATCGCCTCGATGATGGCGCTCTCATGCGCGAACGTGCCGCCGGAGCCGCCATATTCCTCCGGCATCGAGGCACAGAGCAGGCCGGCGGCACCGGCCTTGCGCCAGCTCTCGCGGTCGACCATTTCGTTCTTCTCAAACTCGTCGTAGCGCGGCGCGATCTCTTCCAACATGAAGCGATGCGCCATGTCGTAAAGCATGCCGACCTCTTCCGCCGCCCAGGCAGGCTTCGGCAAAGAGAGCACTTCGGCTGGATTTGTCGCCACGATTTCCTCCGCGTTCCGACAATGTGGGCCGGCGGCGCCGGCCCGACAAACCTAGAACGCTTCCGCAGGCAGCGCCATTAGCGTGTCCGCACCACTGGAAATGCGGGCGAGATGTGCCGACGTCTCGGGCATGATCCGCTCCATGAAGAAGCGCGCCGTCACCACCTTGTTGTCGTAGAAGGACTGGGTGCCATTGGCGCCGGTTTTGCCGAGAGCCGCCTTGGCCATCTGCGCCCACATGTAGCCCAGCGCCACAAGGCCGAAGAGATGCATGTAGTCGGTAGAGGCGGCGCCGGCATTGTCGGGCTTGGCCATGCCGTTCTGCAGCAGCCACATGGTGGCCGCCTGCAGATCGTTGAGGCCCTTCTTCAGGGCCTTGGTGAACGGCACCAGCCTCTCGTCGGCACGGTTCTCCTCGCAGAACTCGCCTACATCCTTGAAGAAGGCCTGGATGGCACGGCCGCCGTTGAGGCCGAGCTTGCGGCCGACGAGATCGAGCGCCTGGATACCGTTGGCGCCTTCATAGATCATGGCGATGCGGGCATCGCGCACGAACTGGCTCATGCCGTGCTCTTCAATATAGCCGTGGCCGCCGAACACCTGCTGCGCCATGACGGCGTGGTCGAAACCCTTGTCTGTCAGCACGCCCTTGACCACCGGCGTCAGCAGGCCGGTGTAATCGTCGGCGGCCTGGCGGTCCTTGTCGTCGGCGGAGCGGTGGGCGATGTCGGACTTGATCGCCGTCCACAGAGCCAGCGCGCGGCCGGCCTCGTTGAAGGCCTTCATGGTCATCAACGAGCGTCTGATATCGGGATGGACGATGATCGGGTCAGCCTTCTTGTCCGGCGCCTTGGCGCCCGACAGCGAACGGCCCTGCAGCCGGTCCTTGGCGTAGGAGACCGCGTTCTGGTAGGCGATTTCGGACAGCGACAGTCCCTGGAGACCTACGCCGAGGCGGGCTTCGTTCATCATCGTGAACATCGCCTTCAGGCCGCCATTGGCCTCGCCGAGCAGCGTGCCCTCGGCCTCGTCATAGTTCATGACACAGGTCGAATTGCCGTGGATGCCCATCTTCTCCTCGATCGAGCCGCAGGAGAGCGTGTTCTTGTCGGCTGGATTGCCCGAATCATCGAGCTTGAGCTTCGGCACGATGAACAGCGAAATGCCCTTGACGCCTTCCGGCGCACCTTCGATGCGGGCCAGCACGAGGTGGACGATGTTGTCCGACATGTCGTGCTCGCCGGCCGAGATGAAGATCTTCTGGCCCGAAATCTTGTAGGTGCCATCGCCGTTCGGCACCGCCTTGGTGCGCAGCAGACCGAGATCGGTGCCACAATGCGGCTCGGTCAGGTTCATGGTGCCGGTCCAGGAACCCGCGACCAGCTTCGGCAGCCAAGTCGCCTTCTGCTCGTCGGTGCCATGGGTGATGATCGCCGCGATCGCGCCTTGAGTCAGGCCAGGATACATCATCAGCGCCATGTTGGCCGACACCATGTATTCGGCAACCGCGGTGTGCACCGCATAGGGCAGGCCCTGGCCACCGAATTCCACGGGCGCCGCCAGTCCCATCCAGCCGCCTTCGCGATACTGGTCGTAGGCCTCCTTGAAACCTTTCGGTGTTGTCACCGAGCCGTCGTCGTGGCGCACGCAGCCTTCCATGTCACCGACACGGTTCAAGGGATGCATCACGTTTTCGGCGAGCTTGGCGCCCTCGGCGAGGATCGCCTCGACCACATCGGGCGTCGCGTCGGCAAATCCTGGAAGATTGGAATAGCGCTGGTAGCCCAGCACCTCATTGAGCACGAACAGCGTGTCCTGGACGGGAGCCCTGTAGATCGGCATGTGTTTCCTCCACCATGCGGGTCTTGGTCGCGGGATCAGGCCCCGAAAATGAGCTCTGGGCAGCATGCGGACCAATGTTGAAAGCGGGATAGCAAAAATTGACGTTTGCGTAAACGTCAATTTTATTGCCGCGACAAAATTTCCTTTGCCAGCCTATCGGCACGAGGTGACGGACACCAGCGACGCATGGGTTGCGCAAGCGAGTATGATGGCAAACGAAAAGAGCCGCGCGGCTGACCGCACGGCTCTTGTTCATCGAAGCTTGCGCCGTAAATGGCGCAGCGAGTTCAGCTCGCGGCGCTGGCTGGAGCTGAACGCTCGGACAGCATCTGGCGGACGGCCGACATCGAGCCGCTCAGCTCGTTGATCGCGTCGTCGATCAGCGCGCGCTGCTTCTGCAGGCGGGCAAGCTGCTTCTCCGACTTGTCGAGAGCCAGCCGCAGTTGCTTGGTGTTGGATCCGGTCGGATCGTAAAGATCCATCATCTGCTTGACGTCACGCAGCGAGAACCCGACCTTGCGGCCGAGCAGGATCAGCTTCAGCCGCGCCTTGTCGCGACGCGTGTAGAGGCGCGTTGCCCCGTCGCGCTTCGGATTGAGCAGGCCCTTGTCTTCATAGAAACGCAGCGTGCGCAGGGTCACGCCGTATTTCTTGGCCATCTCGCCGATGCGCACGAGTTCCTCACCGGCTTCGACAGAGATATTGTTGGTGTTGGCCGCGGCTTCGCCGGGCGAAACAAGTTTCATGGTCACTGGCTTTCCCCTGTAGTGGCGTCGCGGTCTCGGACCTTGCTACGCCTGAGTGGAAGCGGGGGCATGCTTCCAGTCGTGGGTTTCAACTAATTCATCGCAAAAGGCACGAAAAGCGCCCCTCTTACGTTTACGTCAATTCTATATCGATAGCCGCCTCATGACGCAAGGGCGTTCTGGAATTGCGAAACCTTATGCCGCACCCCCCGGTGCAGGTCCGAACGGGCGCTGCCTGTATTTCAGCAATGCGGTAACTTCTTAAGCTTGGTTAACGCCTTGTTTACCATGATGGGTGAAATGTGCGCATGTCGGTCATCCGTGTTTATCCTGTAGCGAATTTTTCACGGTTTTTCGGAGCGCGGGCCTGGCCCGGGAAGCTCGTCTTCCGCCGCAGCACAGCCGCGCGGCCGCCTTCGTTCCCGACAGGCACTTTGGGGAAAACTGGCAGCAAGCCGGCCATTCTGAAAAACGAGCGCATCGATGAACAGCAAGCGGTCCTATCTCGATACACTCAACACCGGCAGGCCACGCAGGCCGAACACCACGCTTGATGAATTGAACCGCTCGCTGGAAACGCTGGAACAGCGGCTGGAGCGCAAGCGCGAGGACACGGGAGAGCGCTTCGATCCGCGCCGGCCACCGGTCGAGCCGCGCTACGCCAGCGCGCAGCCCTACGCCCCGCCGCGCTGGTATGAGGATCCGCAACCCGCGCCACGGCCGAAAAGCCCGGCGCCGGCCGGCTTCGACCAGAACTATCAGGCGATCGCGCGCGACATCGACCGTGTGCGCGGCCAGGAGGACAGTGTCGCCGTGGTCGGCAAGATCGCCGGCGAATTGCGCGGCTTGCGCGAAGAACTGCGCCATCAGATGACTGCCGGCCTGCAGCGCGAATTTGCCGCTCTGCGCAAGGATATCGAGCGGGCATTCCAGGCGGGCAACCAGTCAGGCGGCTTGCCCGGCAAGGGCAGCGCGGAACTCGGCCTCGAATTCGAGCGGCTGTCCGGCGCCATCCAGACGCTGGCCGAGAAGAGCGACGACAGAAGCGTCAACATGCTGCGGCTCGAACTCGAGCAGGTGAAGACCGCGCTCGACACGCTGGCGCGCGAGGAAAGCGTGCTGAAGGTCGACCGCCGCTGGGACGATTTCGACCGCCGCTGGAGCGCATTTGAGGACCGCGTCGACGCCGATCAGCGCAACCGCGCGGACGGCCCCGGGTTTTCGGCCCTGACCGACCGGCTCGAGCAGATCAGCAATGCCGTCAACAATCTGCCGGAATCGCTGTCGCTGCGCTCGATGGAGGAAAAGGTCCGCACGCTTGCCGGCGCCGTCGATCACTTCGTCAGCCAGCAGAACAACCGCGGCGGCGACACGCTCGGCCTGATCGACGAACGGCTTGACGAGATTACGCGCGCCATCGTCGCCTCGACTGTCGCCGCCCAGGCCAATTCCTTCGACCCCGAGCCGTTCGAGCGCATCGAGAAGCGGATCGCCTCGCTGGCGCAGCAGATCGAGGAGGTCGTGCAGGTTCGTCCGAGCGGCGAGGTTCTCGACCGTCTCAGCATGCTGTCGAACCGGGTCGACGACCTCGCCGGCCGCGCCAATCTGCCGGAACAGGCGATGGAGCGCCTCGGCAAGCAGATCGCGATGATTGCCGACAAGATCGACCGCGCCCCGGCCATGCCCGACGCCGAGTATATCTTCCAGGGTCTGGAACAGCGCTTCGACGTGCTGTCGGGCATGATGGAACGCCGGCAGGGCGACGCCATCGAGCAGGGCAACATGCTGTTTCGCGACCTCGAGCGGCGGCTGGACGAGGTCGCCGACCGGCTGGACCAGCGTCAGCCGCAAGCCGACAACACCGAAATCATGGACGCCATCGACGCCCGCTTCACCGCGCTTGCCAAACGCATGGAGACGCGTGTTCCCGATCCTGCCAACGAGGCGGCGATCCGCGGCCTGGAAAGCCGGCTCGAAGACATTTCAAGCCGGCTGGACTCGTCGGCCGCGCAGGTCGCCGGCATCGATCCGGCGCTGATCCGCAGCCTCGAGGCTCAGGTCTCGGGCCTGTCGGCGCATCTGTCGAAGCCCGGCACGCCGCTGCCGGAATTCGAGGACATCAGCCCGCGACTCAACGAAATCGAGAAATCGCTGGCCGGAACCCGCGAGTCCATCATGGGCGCGGCGCGCGAAGCGGCCGAGAGCGCGGTGCGCTCGCTGGCCGATTCCAATGCCAACACTGCGGCCGTCACCGGCCTCGCCCAGGATCTGAAGACGCTGGAAGCGCTGACGCGCCGTTCGGACGAGCGCAATTCGCGGACATTCGAGGCCATTCACGACACGCTGCTCAAGATCGTCGATCGCCTGGGTTCGCTGGAGACCAGCGAGCCGGTCGAGGCGGTGAGCGAACTCCTGGATACGCCGGCGGAACCGGCGCGGCGGGCCCGCGCGGCCCGCGCCTCCAAGATCGCGGTGCAGGATGCGCCGTCGATGGACATCGACCAGCCGCTGCCGTTGACCGGAGACATGGCCGACCTCGACGGCCGCGCCGCCGCCATCATGCGCAGCGAGCCCGATATGCGCGCCGAACCAGACATGCGCAGCGAGCCGGTGCGGCGCTCGCCGGCCGAGGCTGCCGCGGCCGCTGCCCAGGCGGCGCTCGGTTCCGATACGATTACCGAGCAGGGCGAAGGCAAGGCCAAGAAATCGCTGTTCGGCGAACTGGCGCGCGCTTTCAGGGGCAAGAAGCAGGCCGACATGCCGCCGCTTGCCGGCTCTGCGCCCAATGTCGACATGCCGAGCGTCGATCTCGACGAGCCGCTCGACCCGAAGCTCGCCAACCGGCCGCTGGAGCCAGGTTCAGGCGCGCCCGACCTCAACGCCATCATGAAGCGCGTGCGCGATGAGCGCGGGCCGCCGGCGCGCCAAAGCACCGGCGATGCATCGAAATCCGACTTCATCGCCGCCGCCCGGCGCGCGGCGCAGGCCGCTGCCGCCGAGGCCGACGCGCTGAAACGCCAGTCCACCATGAAGGGCCCGGTGAAAGCGCTGCGGATCGGCGACCTGCTCAAGGCGCGTCGCAAGCCGATCCTGATGGGAGCGATCGCGATCATGCTGGCGCTTGCCGGCCTGCAGTTGGGCAAGGCCTTCTTCGCCGACCCGGTCGAGGTCGCAAGCAACGATACAGCGCCGATTGTCGCATCGCAGCCGGTCGAGATCGCCTCGGTCAATGCCGCCAGCCAACCCAAGGCAGACGCGCAGCCAGCCGTGCAGGACACGCCGGCTCGCATCGTCAGGCAGGCGGAGCCCTCGCAGCCGGCAGTTGGCAACGATGCACCGATGGATGCAGCCTCGGTCACCGCTCCCGAAGTACCGCCCTTCGAACCCGCGTCCGCGCCGATGGCTTTGGCCGATCCGGCCCCGACGCCAGACGCAATGCTGCCGACGACCGCCACTGCGGAACCGGCGGCGGCTGACGCGCAGCCTGCGGCTGCCGTCACGGCGCCCTCGGCATCGGATACGACCGGCGCCGTTCCACCCGCTGACATCGCGGCAACGCCGGTCGTTGCCAAGATCGACATTCCGACCGATGCCGGCCCACAGGCTTTGCGCGACGCGGCCGCCGGCGGCGACGCCAAGGCGCTGTTCGAGCTCGGCTCGCGCTATGCCGAATCGCGCGGCGTGAAAGAAGACATGTCGGCGGCCGCCAAATGGTACGAAAAATCGGCCGAACTGGGCTTCGCGCCGGCCGAATACCGCATCGGCAATTTCTACGAGAAGGGCATCGGCGTCACGCGCGACATCAAGAAGGCAAAGACTTTCTACCAGCTTGCCGCCGCGCAAGGTAACGCCAGCGCCATGCACAATCTGGCCGTGCTCTTCGCCATGGCCGCGGACGGGGTGACCGACAATGAATCGGCCGCGCACTGGTTCCAGGCCGCGGCCGATGTCGGCGTCAAGGACAGCCAGTTCAATCTCGGCATCCTGGCGGCCAAGGGCGTCGGCATGAAGCAGAGCCTGGAGGAATCCTACAAATGGTTCGCGCTTGTCGCCAAGACCGGCGACAAGGATGCCGCGGCCAAGCGTGACGAGGTCGCCAGTGCGCTGAGGCCCGAACAGCTCGAGCGGGCGCGCGCCGCCACCGAACTGTGGAAGCCGAAGCCACTCGACCCGGCGTCCAACTCGGCCGACATCCCTGAATCCTGGCAGGAAGGTACGCCGCAGACGACCGCCAGCGTCGACATGAAGAAGGCGGTCAAGAACATCCAGCTCATCCTCAATAAAAACGGCTACGATGCCGGCGGCGCCGATGGCGTGATGGGCGGCAAGACCAAGACCGCGATCATGGCTTTCCAGACCGACAACAAGATGCAGGCGACTGGCGAAATCGACGAAAAGCTGGTGAAGGCGCTGCTGGCGCACAAATAACGGCAGATGCGTCGCTAACGCGACGCCCTTGCCACACATTTGCCTGTTAACTGATTGAGATGTTTTTTGTTTCGGCAGGGCGGCGGGGTTTGACCCGGCCGCCCCGGCGGCGCAAGAAAAAATTGGCTTTTCGGTGCGACAATGCCCGCGAATGGCTGCAATCGCCGACAGGCAAACTGATCGAGACTGACGGGTGGGCATCTATCTCCCGATCGCGGAAATCTCCGTCAACGTCTTCGTCCTGCTGGCGATGGGCGCGGCGGTGGGTTTCCTGTCGGGTATGTTCGGGGTCGGTGGCGGCTTCCTGATCACGCCACTCCTGATCTTCTACAACATCCCGCCGGCGATCGCGGTCGCCACCGGCGCCAATCAGGTCATCGCCTCATCCTTCTCCGGCGCGCTGTCGCACATGAAGCGGGGCACGCTCGACTTCAAACTTGGCGGGGTGTTGCTGGCCGGCGGCATTGTCGGCTCGACCGGCGGCGTCTTCGTCTTTGCCTTGCTGCGCCGGCTTGGCCAGCTCGATCTGTTCATCTCGCTGCTCTACGTCGTGCTGCTCGGCACCGTCGGCGGACTGATGCTGATCGAAAGCGTCAATGCGCTGCGCGCCACGCGCAGCGGTGCCGCCCCGGTGTTGAAGAAATCCGGCCAGCACAACTGGATCCACCGGCTGCCGCTGAAGATGCGGTTCAGGGCCTCGAAGCTGTTCGTCAGCGTCATCCCGGTGCTTGGGCTTGGCGCCGGCATCGGGTTCCTGTCGTCGATCATGGGTGTCGGCGGCGGCTTCATCATGGTGCCGGCGCTGATCTACCTGCTGAAAGTGCCTACCAACGTCGTCATCGGCACCTCGCTGTTCCAGATCATTTTCACCTCGGCCTACACGACGCTGGTGCACGCCACCACCAACCAGACGGTCGACGTCATGCTTGCCTTCCTGTTGATGGCGGGCGGTGTGGCCGGTGCGCAATATGGCGCCAAGGCGGGCCAGAAGCTGCGCGGCGAACAGCTGAGGGCGCTGCTGGCGCTGCTGGTGCTGGCGGTTGCCATCCGGCTGGCCATCGATCTCTTCGTCACGCCGCCTAACCTCTATTCGCTGACCGCCGCAGGCCTGAACTGATGCGGCGGTGGAGCACGTTCGCGACCGCCGCTTTGCTGTTCGCCCTCGCCCTGCCGGCGGCAGCACAGTCGCCGAACCCACTGCCGGAAGGCATCCAGATCGGTCTTTCCACGGACGCCGTGTCGATCACCGCCGGCTTTTCCGGCGCCGACCTGACCATTTTCGGGTCGCTGGAAAACCCCGACCCGCTGGTCGCGCGGCAGGGGCGCTATGACGTCATCGTCGTGCTCGAAGGGCCGCCGCGGCCGGTGGTGGTGCGTCGCAAGGACCGGGTGCTCGGCGTCTGGGTCAATCTGGAATCCGAGACCTTCGAGAATGTGCCGGTGTCCTATTCCGTCGCCACGACGAGGCCGCTGCAGGACATCACCGAACCCAACAGCTACAAGCAGCTTTCTCTCGGAGCCTCCAACCTTTACATGAAGCCCGCGGACGCCACCGACAGCCCGGCGACGATCGAGGAATTTACCGTAGCGCTGCGCGAGCGCAAGGCGGCGACCGGCCTCTACAGCGAGAATGTCGGCGGCGTGCAGTTCCTGTCGCAAAATCTGTTCCGCGCCACCGTACGGCTGGCGCCGAACGTACCAGTTGGAACGCATAAAGCCCGCGCCTTCCTGTTCAAGAGCGGCCTGTTCCTCAAGGAAAGCTCGGCCCAGCTTGAAATCCGCAAATCGGGTTTCGAACAGTCGATCTTTCGCGTCGCGCACGATTATTCCTTTCTCTACGGCGTCTTCGCCGTGTCGCTGGCCATGATCACCGGCTGGCTGGGCAGGCTGATCTTCCGCAAGGACTGACGCCCCCGGGGGAAATGGAAAGCCCATTTCCCGGAAAAACAGGGTTCCCCTTTCCCCGTTTATGGGATAGATCGCCGCCTCCCAACCCTCGGGCAAATACGCACAATCAATTCGGCAAGCGGTCCGGACAGCCGGATGACAGTGCTTTTCGGCGCTGGCCACCGCGACCCAATGACAGGAGGCTGCAATGCATCAGGCATTTGGCGGCATCGATTTCGGCACGTCCAATTCCACGGTGGGCGTGATCCGCAACGGCCAGGCACGGCTGGTGGCGCTGGAAGGGGAACAGCCGACATTGCCGAGTGCTGTTTTCTTCAACTTCGAGGACGGCCACACCTATTTCGGCCGCCGCGCGATTGCCGACTACACCGACGCCATAGAAGGCCGGCTGATGCGGTCGCTGAAGAGCGTGCTCGGCAGTTCGCTGGCGCATGAGAAGACGCGCATCAAGGCACGCCAGATCGGTTTCATCGACATTGTCGGCATGTTCGTCAGCCATTTGAAGAGGCGGCTTGAAGAAGATGCCGGCGCTCCGGTGGAGAGCATCGTGCTCGGCCGTCCGGTGCAGTTCGTCGACGACGATGCGGAAGCCGATGCCAAGGCCCAGGGCGAGCTTGAAAAGGCGGCGCGCGCGCAAGGCTTCAAGCACATCGCCTTCCAGTTCGAACCGATCGCGGCGGCGCTCGACTATGAGCAGAACGTGAAGCGCGAGGAGCTGGCGCTGATCGTCGACATGGGCGGCGGCACGTCCGACTTCTCGATCGTACGGGTTTCGCCGCAGCGCGCCCGCTCAAGTGATCGCAAGGACGACATCCTTGCCAATCGCGGCATCCACATCGGCGGCACTGATTTCGACCGCCTGCTCAGCATTGCCCATGTCATGCCGCAGCTCGGCTATCTGACGCCGACCAAGGACGGCAAACGCAATCTGCCGGCGAGCTATTTCATCGACCTGGCGACTTGGCAGCGCATCAATCTCGTCTACACCGCCAAGGCGATGACGCATCTCAAGCAAATCCGCTTCGAGGCCGTCCGCGCCGACCTGGTCGACCGCTTCATCCACATCGTCGAGCATCGCTACGGCCATGCCCTGGCCGGCCTGGTCGAACGGGCCAAGATCGCGCTGACGGAGCAGGCCTCGGCCGAAGTGGCGGTGGCCCTGCCCGGCGCGCGTTTTGCGGCCGAGCTCAGCCGACGCGACCTGGAGGAAACGATTGCCGCCGACATCGAGCGGGTGTCCGCGACCGTGCGGCGCACGATTGCCGATGCCGGCGTGACGGCGTCTGAGATCACAGCCGTGTTCCTCACTGGCGGTTCGACCGCCATCCCGCTGGCAAGACGCGAAATCCTGTCGCTGGTACCGGAGGCCGCTGTCATCGAGGGCGATATGTTCGGCTCGGTCGGCCTTGGCCTGGCGCTGGATGCCCGGCGGAAGTTCAGCTAATCCTCAACCGTGATCTGTGGAGGCGCCGAGATGCGCCTTGAGCGCCATCTGCGCCAGGCTGGCCTGGCGGTCGCGGTGGGTGATCATGGCGAAGTCGCGCTTCGGCAGCTCGAGCGGCACCGACCGGAGACTGCCCTCAGCCACGGCGCGTCCGACAACGAGGTCGGAAATAATGGTGGCGCCGGCGCCCGCCTCGACCGCCTGGCGAACCGCTTCGTTGCTCGGCAGCACCAGGAATATCTGCAGGTCGGCAAGTGAAATCCCCTCGCGGCGCGCCAGATCCTCCAGCACTTCGCGCGTGCCCGAACCGCCCTCGCGGATTATCCAGCGCAGCCCTCTGATGTCGGGGCGGCCCGGCGCGATTTCGGTGATCTCGGGATGCGAGGCGGCGACAACCAGCATCAATCTGTCGACGTCGACCTTGGTGCGGCGAAGGATATCGGATTCGGTGCGCCCCTCGACCAGGCCGAGATCGGCAGTACCGTCCAGCACATTGGCCTCCACCTGCCTGGTGTTGCCGATGGTGACGCTCAATCGCACCGCCGGGTAGGCCTCGTGAAAGGACGCGAGACGGCGCGGCAGCCAGTAGCTGGCAATGGTCAGGCTGGCGGCGATCGACAGGCTGCCGGCGACCGTCTGCGAGACATGCTCCAGCACATTGCGGGCGGCGGCGGCGCGCTCGAGCACGGCCTTGGCCTCCGGCAGGAAGCGATGGCCGGTCTGGGCCAGCTCGATGTTGCGGCCGACCCGGTTGAACAGATGGACGCCATGCTGCTCTTCAAGCGCGCGAATGGCGGCCGAGGCAGCCGACTGGGAAATGCCCAGAAGCTCGGCCGCCTTGGTCATATGGCCACGCTCGGCGACGGCGACGAAAATGCGCAACTGGTCCAGGGTCATGCGGTCATTAAGAACCAATTTCGATCGAATTTACAAGAACAACTGATTAGACAGATCGATAGCTTTATTCTACTTTTTCAGGTGAAGTTAGAAAAAATTCGCCAACAGATCGCAGCCAGCAAAATGATCGGGCGGTTCAGATCCCTGCTTGCGCATTGGACCCGTGGCCTCAGGCGGCGGCTGGCCGGCGACCGCTATCACCCTGAAGAGCATTATATGCGCGGCCCCGGACCGAAGACGCGGGCCAAATTCGCGGACCGCAAAAGCACGCCTGGCCTATGAACCACACAGCGCCGCGCCGGGCCAATTCCGCACCGTCGCAACAGCCGTTGGCCAACACCCGCGCGCCGGATGAAGGTGACGGCGTCGACACCTCGCCCACCGTTTCCGACAGCATCGCCAAGACCACCTGCTATATGTGCGCCTGCCGCTGCGGCATCGACGTCCACATCAAGGACGGCAAGGTGCGCTACATCAACGGCAACAAGGACCATCCGGTCAATCGCGGCGTGATCTGCGGCAAGGGCAGTTCCGGCATCATGCAGCATTACAGCCCGGCGCGGCTGAAGAAGCCGCTGTTGCGCAGCGGCCCACGCGGCTCCGGCAAATTCCGCGAGATCGAATGGGAGGAAGCCTTCTCGATCGCGACGGAGCGGCTTTCCAACATACGCCGCACCGATCCCAGGAAACTTGCCTTCTTCACCGGGCGCGACCAGTCGCAGTCGCTGACCGGCTGGTGGGCGAGCCAGTTCGGCACGCCGAACTTCGCCGCCCATGGCGGCTTCTGCTCGGTCAACATGGCGGCCGGAGGGCTCTATACAATCGGCGGCTCGTTCTGGGAGTTCGGCGAGCCCGACTGGGACAACACCAAATACTTCATGCTGTTCGGCGTCGCCGAGGACCATGATTCCAACCCGATCAAGATCGGGCTCGGCAAACTCAAGGCGTGCGGCGCCAAGGTGGTGTCGATCAACCCGTGCCGCACCGGCTACAATGCGATTGCCGATGACTGGATCGGCATCCGGCCCGGTACCGACGGGCTGTTCGTCTTTGCCCTGATCCACGAACTGCTGAAGGCAGGCCGCGTCGATCTCGATTATCTCATCCGCTACACCAACGCGCATGCGCTGGTCATCCAGGAGCCGGGCGCGGCCGATGACGGGCTTTTCCTGCGTGACAGCGACAACAATCGTCTCGCCTGGGACAGAGTGGCAAAGACCCCCGCCAAGGCGGAGGATGCCGATGCGAAACCGGCGCTGACCGGCAGCTATATGATCGATGGCCGCCGCTGCGTGCCGGTGTTCCAGCTCATCGCCGACCGTTACATGGATGACAGCTACTCACCCGACGCGGTCGCGGCAAGATGCGGAATTTCGGCCGACACCATCCGCCGCATCGCCGCCGAACTCGCGCATGTCGCTTTCGAACAGACAATCGAACTGCCGGTGGCGTGGACCGACTGGGCCGGCAGACAGCACGAGACGATCAAGGGGCGGCCGGTGTCGATGCACGCCATGCGCGGCATTTCGGCTCACTCCAACGGTTTTCACTCCTGCCGCGCTATCCACCTGCTGCAGGTGTTGCTCGGCACGGTGGATGTTCCCGGCGGCTTTCGTTTCAAACCGCCCTACCCGCGTTCGGCGCCGCCAGGACCGAAGCCGGCGGGCAAGGTGGTCAAGCCGATGACGCCGCTCGACGCCATGCCGCTCGGCTTCGTCTGCGGGCCGGATGATCTGCTGGTCGATGAGGCCGGCACGCCCTTGCGCATCGACAAGGCCTATTCCTGGGACGCGCCCCTCGCCGCCCACGGGCTGATGCACACGGTGATCCGCAACGCGTGGGCGGGCGATCCGTACAAGATCGACACGCTGATGATGTACATGTCGAACATGGCGTGGAATTCCTCGATGAACACCATCGAGACCATCGCAATGCTGACCGACCATGACGAGGCGGGCAACTACAAGATCCCCTTCATCATCTATTCCGACGCCTATTACTCGGAGACGGTGCCGTTCGCCGATCTGGTGTTGCCCGACACCACCTATCTCGAACGGCACGACTGCATCAGCCTGCTCGACCGGCCGATCAGCCATGCCGACGGACCGGGCGACGCCATCCGCCATCCGGTGGTCGAGCCGGACCGCGACGTCAGGCCGTTCCAGTCGGTGCTGATCGAACTCGGCGCGCGGCTCGGCCTGCCCTGCTTCGTCAGCGATGACGGATCCGCGAAATATCGCGACTATGCCGACTACATCGTCAATCACGAGCGCACGCCGGGCATCGGCCCGCTCGCCGGCTGGCGCGGCAAGGACGGAACGTCTGTCGGCAAGGGCGAAGTCAATCCCGACCAGCTGCAGCGCTACATCGACAATGGCGGCTTCTGGCATCAGGATTTTGCCGCCGACCAGCGCTACTACAAGATGGCCAACCGCTCCTATCTCGACTTCGCGGAGCAGATGGGGTTCATCCCCAAGGCCGAGCCCATCGTCTTCCAGCTCTACTCCGAACCGATGCAGCGCTTTCGCCTAGCCGCGCGCGGCCATGGTCGCGTCCAGCCGCCCGACGGCGAGCGCCACCGCATCGAGACCTATATGGACCCACTGCCGTTCTGGTTTACGCCCTTCGAAGAGGCCGCCGTCGATCTCGAAAAATATCCGCTGCATGCGCTGACGCAGCGGCCGATGCACATGTATCATTCCTGGGGCTCGCAGAATGCGTGGCTGCGGCAGATCACCAGCCAGAACCGACTATTCGTGCACCACGAGACCGCAGCCGGCCTCGGCCTTGGCGACGACGACTGGGTGTGGATCGAAAGCATCAATGGCCGCGTGAAGGGGCAGATCAAGCTGGTCGACGGCGTCAATGCGGATACGGTGTGGACCTGGAACGCCATTGGCAAGAGGCGCGGCAGCTGGGGGTTGAAGGACGACGCCGCCGAGAGCAATCGCGGCTTTCTGCTCAACCACATTATCGGCGACCAGACTTCGGCCGACGCCAACGGCAAACGCTATTCGAATTCCGATCCGGTCACGGGGCAGGCGGCATGGTTCGATCTGCGCGTGCGCATCGTCAAATGCGCTGATGAAGAAGCCGGCTTCACCGAGCCGCAATTCGAGCGCTTCAGTCAGCCGCCGCGCTTCCAGCCCTCGCCCGACATTCTTCGCTTCGGCGCGGAATTCCGCGCAGCAAGGGAGCCGGCCGAATGACCTGCCTTCCCGCCCATACCGACAAGAGACTGGGTCTGGTCATCGATCTCGACACCTGCGTCGGCTGCCAGGCCTGCGTCACCGCCTGCAAGGAATGGAACACGGGCGGCCACATGGCACCGCTGACCGACATCGACCCCTATGGCGGCGATGTCGACGGCGTCTGGTTCAACCGCGTGCACAGCTACGAACACACGACCGAGGCGGGCGGGCGCACAGTCAACTTCCCGCGCTCCTGCCTGCATTGTGAGGCGCCGGCCTGCGTCACCGTCTGTCCGACCGGCGCGTCCTACAAGCGGGCATCGGACGGCATCGTGCTGATCGACGAAAGCAAATGCATCGGCTGCAAACTGTGTAGCTGGGCCTGTCCCTATGGCGCGCGCGAATTCGATACCGACGTCGGCGTGATGAAGAAATGCACGCTCTGCGTCGACCGCATCTACAACGACAATCTGGCGGAAGAGGACCGCGTGCCGGCCTGCGTTGCCGCCTGCCCGACCAGCGCTCGGCATTTCGGCGATCTCGGCGATCCCGCCTCGGCGGTGTCGCAACTGGTCGCCAGCCGCGGCGGTGTCGACCTGATGCCGGAGATGGGCTACAGACCGACCAACAAATATCTGCCGCCACGCGCCCACACCGAGCGTGCCGCATCGGTGCCGGCGCCAAGGCTCGAGCCGGTCAAGGCCGAAGGCGGCTTCCTCGGTTGGGTCGACCGCATGCTTTCGAACTGACCAATGCATCCAGCCTTCTCCGTCGTCTTCTTCACAACTGCCACAGGAGCGGGCTACGGCCTGCTGACGCTGCTTGGCGTGCTTGCCGGGCTAGGGTTCATCCCGGCCGATTTCTGGCTCGGCCTCATTGGCATGGGCCTGGCGCTCGGGCTGATTGCCGCCGGCCTGTTGTCCTCGACCGGCCATCTCGGCCGCCCCGAACGCGCCTGGCGCGCCTTCTCGCAATGGCGCAGTTCCTGGCTGTCGCGCGAGGGCGTGGCCTCGGTGGCGACCTTCATTCCGGCCGGGCTGTTCGGCATCGGCTGGGTGTTTTTTGGCCGCACCGGCGGTTGGGTGGCCATCGCCGGGTTTCTCGCAACGATCGGCGCAATCGTCACCGTCTGCACCACTGGTATGATCTATGCCTCGCTGAAGCCGATCGCGCAGTGGCACAGCCCCTATACGCTGCCCGGCTATCTCATCTTTTCCGCGATGACGGGCAGCCTGCTGCTCAACGCGCTGCTGCAGGCCTTCGCTATCGGCTCGACCGCCATTGCCACCACCGCCCTGCTGTTCACCTTGCTGGGCTGGGGTTGGAAGCTGGCGACCTGGCGCTACAATGATGCGCTGGAGATCGCCACCACTGCCAACACCGCCACCGGGCTCACTGGCGGCACAGTGCGCTCGCTGGAGTGGCCGCACACCGAAGAGAACTACCTGCTCAAGGAAATGGGCTTTCGCATCGCCCGCAAGCACGGCGCCAAGCTACGGCACATTACGCAGGTGCTGGCCTTCGTCTTGCCTGCTCTGCTGCTCGTTGTTGCGTTTGCCTTGCCCTGGCCGCTCGCGGCGGGGCTGTCGGTGCTCGCCGCCATCGCCCAGTTCGGCGGTATGCTGGTGGAGCGCTGGCTTTTCTTCGCCGAGGCCAAGCACACCGTGACCCTGTACTACGGCCGGTAGAGAATCGTCACGCGGCTCGTGCCCGTGGCGCCGCCGGCAGATCCTTCAGCAGGATTTCGATCGCGGCATCGACTACGGCAGTCCTGCGGTCGTGCGCGTAGAGACCGTATTGGACGGTGAGCGGTTCGGGCAGGCCGGCTGGCGTCTTCAGCACCCGCATTGAGCCGGTGCGAACGGATTCCGGCGGAAGCAGCCCGACGCCCAGCCCGTTCTCGATCGCCGCCTGCAGGCCAGTGACACTCTGGCACGACAGAACGATCCTGTGTTGCCGGCCGGCGGCGACCAGCGCCTCTATCATGCGCCTGCGCCAAGGGCAGGTTGCGCCGAAGGCGACGAGATCGAGCGGCCGTTCCTGATCCAGCGCATAGTCCTGGGCGCAGACCCACTGTAGTTCGACGTTCCACGTCGTCAGGGCATCGGCTGCGACGACAGATGTCGGGGCAATCATGACATCCAGTGCATCCTCGCTCCAGAGCCGTCCCAGCGCGACGCTGTGCTCGACGGCCGCGTCGAGGCTGATGTCGGGATAAGTGCGATGAAGCCGCCCGAGCGCTGCCGACAGCGCGGCGGTGGTGACCTCCTCGGCGAGGCCGATGCGCACGCCGCCGCCAATGCCAGCCTGCTGCAGACGGGCCACCGCTTCATCGCCGAGAGCGAGGATGCGGGTCGCATAGCCCAGAAACAGTTCCCCCTCCGCGGTCGGCACGACACCACGGCCGGTGCGCTGGAACAAATGCCGTTGCAGCAGACCCTCCAACCGGCGCATCTGCATGCTCAGCGACGACTGGGTTCTGCCGGTCTGTGCCGCCACCCTGCTCAGGCTGCCTTGCCGGCAGACCGCGACATAGGTGCGAAGAAGGTCGAGGCCGATCTGTTCAGATATCATCTTTCTTGTACTCTGATGTCATCGATATCAATCTACAATGATATCACACCGCGCGCTATCTCCCACTCAAGAGAACAACGCGAGGAAGAAAACCATGAAAGCGATCCGTGTTCACCGCCATGGCGGGCCAGAGGTACTCGCCTATGAGGATGTCGACATCGGCCAGCCCGGACCGGGCGAGGTCCGCGTGTGCAACCGGGCGGTTGGCCTCAACTTCGTCGACATCTATTTCCGCACCGGCGAATATACACCACCCGCTTTGCCGTTCACGCCAGGCAATGAGGGAGCGGGCGAAATCATCGCGATCGGCGAAGGCGTCAGCGACTTCAAGCCTGGCGATCGCGTCGCCTATGTCGAGACGCTCGGCGCCTATGCGCAGGAACGCATCGTGCCGGCGCATTTCGTCGTGCACCTGCCCGACGCCATCGATTTCGAGACCGGTGCCGCGATGATGCTGAAAGGGCTGACGGCACAATATCTGCTGCGCCGCACGTTTCGCGTCGAGGCGGGGCACACTATCCTGGTGCATGCCGCGGCGGGTGGTGTCGGCCTCATCCTGACGCAATGGGCAAAGCACCTCGGCGCCACCGTCATCGGCACGGTCGGCTCGCCCGAAAAGGCCGAGCTCGCCCTGGCCAATGGCTGCGACCATGTCATCGACTACAGCAGGCAAGATTTTGCCGCGCGGGTGAAAGAGATCACCAATGGCGAGGGCTGCCACGTCGTCTATGACGGCGTCGGCAAGGCGACCTTCCCCGCCTCGCTCGATTGCCTGCGGCGCTTCGGCACTTTCGTCAGCTTCGGCACGGCGTCGGGATCGATCCCTCCATTCGACATCATGCTTTTGATGCAGAAAGGCTCGCTGTTCGCCACCTGGCAGTTGTTGTTTCATCATCTTGCCAAACGCGAGGACGTAGTCGCCATGAGCGAGGAACTGTTCGATGTCGTCCTGAGCGGCGCGGTGAAAATCCCCGTGCATACCCGTATGCCGCTCGCGCAAGTGGCCGAGGCGCATCGCCGTCTCGAAGCACGGCAGACGACCGGCGCAACAGTTCTGCTGCCTTAAGGCAGATCCGTTCAGCCCGGCCGCAGCATGGCGTGGGAAATGGCGAAGATGCGCTCGGCGCCGAGCATATAGGCCATCAGCGTCTCGCGCCGGAACAGGCCGGCATAGGCGCGGTCGAGCACGTTGAGCGAACCGGTATAGGCGCCGAAGGCCGGCATGATCATGCGGCCGCCATCGCCGGCAAAGCAGCGCCGCCGCACCGAGCGGCCGCGCTGGACGATGCGCGCGCAAGGGTGAAGATGGCCCGCGACTTCGCCCTCGGTTCTCACCTTCGACGGCTCGTGCCGGAACAGCAGCGAGCCGATAGCGAGTTCGCGCACCGTCTCTCCGGGCAGGTCGGACGGCGCTTCCGGGTCATGATTGCCGGCGACCCAGAACCAGTCGCGGCCGGCCATCAGCGCTTCCAGGCGCTCGCGGAAGGACTGATGCATGCGCTCGGCGCCACCGCCATCATGAAAGGAATCGCCCAGGCTGATGACGATCGAAGGCTGATAGTCCCCGATCACCGCCTGCAGCCGCAGCAAAGTGGCCCCAGTATCATAAGGCGGGATCAGGGCGCCGCGCCGGGCGAAGGACGAGCCTTTTTCCAGATGCAGGTCGGAGACCGCAAGCAGTCTGAGATCGGGGAAGTAGAGCACGCCGCGGGGATCGCAAACCGCGCGCTCGCCGGCGATGCCGACCATGCCGGCCTCGGCGTTCAGTGTTGCGCGCGCCGGCGAAAAATTCATTCCTCGATCATCCCGGGGCCCATGGCTTCCTCGACCAAAGTCGCCGCATCCATCAGCAGCGTTTCGTCGGCCTCGCCATTCACCGGCATCTTGCCGATCTCGAGCATGATCGGCACGGCAAGCGGCGATATCTGTTCGAGCGCCTTATGCACGATTCGACCCTGGATGCGCGAGAGCATGTCCGCAAGTCTGCTGACATCGAGCAGGCCAGCCGCCGCATCGGCGCGCGTCGCCTGCAGCAATATGTGGTCGGGTTCATGGCTGCGCAGCACGTCGTAGATCAGGTCGGTCGAGACGGTGACCTGGCGACCGCTTTTCTCCTGGCCGGGGTGGCGCTTCTCGATCAGGCCCGAAATCAGCGCGCAATTGCGGAAGGTGCGCTTGAGCAGCCAGCTGTCGGCCAGCCATGCTTCGAGGTCGTCGCCCAGCATGTCCTGGTCGAACAGCGCTGCGAGCGACGGCTTCCTCGCCTTGAACATCGCCCCCATATCGCCCAGCGACCATATGGCCAGCGCATAATCGGTGGCGACGAAACCGAGCGGCCTGGCGCCGGCCCTGTCCAGGCGGCGGGTGAGCAACATGCCGAGCGTCTGGTGCGCCAACCTGCCCTCGAACGGATAGGCCACGAGATAGTGACGATTGCCACGCGGGAAGGTCTCGATCAGCAGGTCGCCGCGTTTGGGCAATACGGATTTGTCGGCCTGGAACCGCAGCCAGTCCGACACCTGCTCGGGCAGTTTTTTCCAGCGTTGCGGATCGTCCAGCATGATGCGGACCTGTTCGGCCAGATATGTCGAAAGCGGAAATTTGCCGCCGCCATAATAGGGCACCTTGGCGTCACTTCCCGGGGCGTTCGAGACGAAGCATTCGTTCTCGCGAATGCCTTCGAAACGCAGCACTTTGCCGGCAAACATGAATGTGTCGCCATGCGTCAGTGTCTCGAGGAAGGCCTCCTCGATCTTGCCAAGAACCGCACCGCCACGCGAGGCCGAGCCTTTGCTGCCGGCCTTGACGTAGCGCACATTGAGCGCCGGCACTTCGATGATCGTGCCGACATTCAGCCGGTATTGCTGCGCGACGCGCGGATTGGAGACCCGCCACATCCCGTCCTTGTTCAGGCGGATACGGGCGTAGCGCTCATAGTTCTTGAGCGCATAGCCGCCGGTGGCGACGAAATCGATGACGCGGTCGAATGTCGGCCGATCGAGGCTGGCATAGGGCGCCGCTGTCAGCACTTCTTCGTAGAGATCATCGGCGCGGAACGGACTACCGCAGGCGCAGCCCAGCATATGCTGCGCCAGCACGTCGAGCCCGCCATCGACCAATGGCGGGGTGTCCTGCGCGCCGAGATAGTTGGCGTCGAGGGCTGCCCGGCATTCCAGCACTTCGAAGCGGTTGGCCGGAATGAGGATCGCCTTCGACGGTTCGTCCATGCGGTGGTTGGCTCGGCCGATGCGCTGCGCCAGGCGGCTGGCGCCCTTGGGCGCGCCGACATGGACGACGAGATCGACATCGCCCCAGTCGATGCCGAGGTCGAGCGTCGAGGTGGCGACGATGGCGCGCAAAGCGTTTTCGCCCATCGCCTTCTCGACGCGCCGGCGCTGGCCGACATCGAGCGAGCCGTGATGCAGCGCGATCGGCAGAGTGTCCTCGTTGACCCGCCACAATTCCTGGAACAACAGCTCGGCCTGGCTGCGGGTGTTGACGAACAGCAGGGTCGTCTTGTGGCGCTTGATCTCGCGGTAGATCTCCGGCGTGGCATAGCGCGCCGAATGTCCGGCCCATGGCACGTGCTCCTCTGAATCGAGGATGGAGATTTCCGGCTTGGCGCCGCCCGTGACGACGATCAGCTCAGACATGTCGGGGCTTGTCTGACCTTTGGGTGGATTCTGGCTGACCAGCCATCGCCGCAATTCGTCGGGCTCGGCCACTGTCGCCGACAGGCCGATCGTTTGCAGGCCGGGCACAATGCTGCGCAACCGCGCCAAGCCGAGCGCCAGCAGATGGCCGCGCTTCGAAGTCACCAGCGAATGCAGTTCGTCGAGCACGACATAGCGCAGATCCTCGAAGAAGCGCCTGGCATCGCGCGCAGCGATCAAGAGCGCCAGCTGCTCTGGGGTGGTTAGCAGGATATCGGGAGGCACCAGCTTTTGCCGCTGGCGCTTATGCGAGGGTGTGTCGCCGGTGCGCGTCTCAATGGTGACTGGAAGCCCTATCTCTTCCACCGGCTTGCCGAGATTGCGTTCGATGTCGACGGCCAGCGCCTTCAGCGGCGAGATGTAGAGCGTATGGATGCCGCGATGCGCCTGGCCGGGCTTTCGCCTGGGCCGGTTGGCCAATTCAGTCAACGAAGGCATGAACCCGGCCAGTGTCTTGCCGGCCCCGGTCGGTGCAATCAGCAGCACCGATTGTCCGGCCTGCGCCTTGGCCAGCAGCTCAAGCTGATGGGCACGCGGCGACCAGCCTTTTTCGCCGAACCATCTGATGAACGGCTCGGGCAAGGCGACGGCGGCATTCTGTTCTGCAAGGCGCGGCTGCTCGGTCACGCGCCAGAGGTAGCGCGACGACGCGCGAACGCCAAGGAAAATCGGAACAAAAGGTGATCGAGGTGAGCTTCCCTCGCCCCCTTGTGGGGGAAGGTGGATCGGCGCGATAGCGTCGAGACGGATGAGGGGTGTTCCAGCGGAGTGACGCGTTGGCGTTCCCTGGAACACCCCTCATCCGACCTCGCTTCGCGAGGCCACCTTCTCCCACAGGGGGAGAAGGACAGGCGCTTCCGCTACGGCCGCCGAAACCCAGTCGGCCCGCCATACAGATATCCAATCCGATCAACCGCCTCCTTGAGCCCTTCGCGCGAGACCAGCATGGTGTGGCCGTTGGCGTGGATCATGTCATTGATGTCGGTCATGATCGCGACGTGGCCCTTCCAGAACACCAGGTCGCCGCGCTCCAGCCCGGTGAAATCCGGACCCGGATCGAGCGGCGCGCCGAGGCCTGCCGCCTGCATGTCGGAATCGCGCAGCACGTTGCGGCCAGCCATGCGCATGGCGAGTTGCACCAAGCCCGAACAGTCGATGCCGAAGCCAGAGGTGCCGCCCCAGAGATAGGGCGTGCCGAGAAACATCTCGGCCACTGAGACATAGTCGGCGGCGACGTCGCCGAGCGGCCGCAGATGGCCGGCGATCAGCGCCTCACCGGAGGGGAGCAGCGCATATTGGGTGCCGCGTGTTTCGGCAGCACCGGTCACCGTCACCGTCGAGCCCATAGACAATTGGCCGGCGATGGGAAAGCGCAGATCCGCGCCGGGATAGAGGAAGGTGCGCGGCGCCGAGACGATGTGGGTCGGCGCATGCTCGCGTGCGCCCAGCATGGTGGCGCCTACATAGCCGACATAGCCGTCGCGTTCGGCCTGGACCCAGGCCCAGCCCTCGGTCTCCTCGAAGACCAGCACATCGTCGCCGAACAGCACCTGCGTGTTGACGCCGGCATCCGGGCGCGGCGCCTTGCGGATATCGGCCACGGAGGCAGTGATGCGCGCCGGGCGGCCGGTGACGAAGCGATCGGCCGACACCTCGCCTTTCAGCCTGGCATCGGCGAGGTCGGAACGGAAGGCGTGAAGGCGTGCATCCCTTGCGGTCAAATCATCAATCCAGCTAAATGGTAATTGGTCAGATAGGCAGTTCGTGAGCCTTGGCAACGATACCATCGCCGAAGCGCTCGACAAAGAGCGCGCCTTCGACAGTGCGCCGGATCAGCACATTGCGCTTGTCGAGCTCGTCGCGGTGGCGCGACACCAGCTTCAGCGCACCCATCGTGTCGAGCGCGCGGGTGATGACCGGCTTGGTGACATTGAGGCGGGCAGCCAGGCCGCGGACGGTGTGCGGCGGCGGATCGAGATAGATGGTGAACAGGATCGCCGTCTGGCGCATGGTGAGATCGGGCGCATCATCGCGCACCTGTGACAGCATCACCTGCTGCCACAGCCGCATCGCCTGGCTCGGACGCATCGAAATCGACATCGCCCAAGCATGACGGCAAATTGTTTCGGTTCCGTTTCAGTTTTGGCAGCCGGCGCAATGCCCGGACAACCCTAGCCAAAGCGTTTCGAAATGACCTGTTCCAGCGCGCGGATGCCTTGCGCCTCGCCGCCCGCAGGGCCGTAGGGGCGGTCGGACGGGTTCCAGGCAAAGATGTCGAAATGCGCCCAGCCCGCCGTCCGCTCGACAAAGCGCTTGAGGAACAGCGCCGCCGTGACCGATCCGGCGAAGCCGTCCGTGGTGACGTTGTTGATGTCGGCGATCTTCGACGCCAGCTTGGCGTCATAGGGCCGCCACAGCGGCATGCGCCACAGTGGATCCTCTGCGGCCACCGAGGCCGCCGCCATTTCGGATGCCAGCGTCTCGTCGCCGGTGTAGAAAGGCGGCAGGTCTGGCCCGAGCGCGACACGCGCGGCGCCGGTCAGTGTCGCCATGTCGATCAAAAGGTCAGGTTCTTCATCATCGGCCAGCGCCAGCGCATCGGCCAGCACCAGCCGTCCTTCGGCGTCGGTGTTGCCGATCTCGACGGTGATGCCCTTGCGGCTCACCAGCACGTCGCCGGGTCGGAAGGCATTGCCGGCAATCGAATTCTCGACCGCCGGGATCAGGACGCGCAGCCGCACTTTCAGCCCGGCGGCCATGATCATCGAGGCAAGGCCCAGCACATTGGCGGCGCCGCCCATGTCCTTCTTCATCAACAGCATGCCCGACGACGGTTTGATGTCGAGGCCGCCAGTGTCGAAACAGACGCCCTTGCCGACCAGCGTCACCTTCGGCGCGTCGTCCGGCCCCCAAATCATGTCGATCAGGCGCGGCGCGCCGACCGAGGCGCGGCCGACCGCATGGATCATCGGGAAATTCTGCTTCAACAGATCATCGCCCTTGATCACCGATATTTCGGCGTTGTGTGTGGCCGCCAGCGTCCGCACCGCCTTCTCCAGATCGTCCGGTCCCATGTCGCTGGTCGGCGTGTTGACCAGATCGCGTGTCAAGAAGACGCCGTCTGCGATACGGCGGACACGTCCTGGATCCACGCCGGGCGGCAGCGCAAAGCGCAGCGCCTTGCCAGGTTTCTTGCCGTAACGGGTGAAGACATAACCGCCGAGAACCAGGGCTATGGCCGCGAGCTCCGGCTCAGCGTGCGCTGAGGCAAACTGCCAGTCGCCTTCCGGCAGGGCTCTCGCGAGCGCACCGATCGCCAGCGCGCCCTCGCCTTCGCCGATGCCGAACAGGGCGCCGGCAAGCGCGCCGTTTTCGCCGGGCAGGGCGAGCGTCCTGCCGGCTTCGCCGGAAAAGCCGTTGGCGCCCGCCCATGCGATCGTGGAAGGCGAAAGCCCCAAGGCTTGCAGTCCATCCCTCGCGACCAGATGGACCGGCAAGGCTCTGTTTAGTGTCTCGACGAGTTCGACGGGCATTCGATGGTCTCCGGCGCAGGCTTTCAAGTCGTCCCCAGTCACCTGACAGGGACGTCGAATGATTTCAACATCTATGCACAGAGGCCAGGCATAGGAAAATGCCAAGCCAATGGCTTCCGGCGGGCCGCGTAACGATCTCAACGGGACGCTTTTTAACTATCCGTTAGGGTTAACAGAATATTTCTGGGGGAATGAAGATGGCCTCGCAATGGCCACGCAGGAATGGAGAGCCCCGTGCCGATGCCGACCAACCGCAGGATGAACGTTACGGGCAAACGGTTGGTCACCACGGCGTTGCTGATGGCGCTCGCCGCCGGTGTTGCCGGGTGCGGAACCAGCAAGCTCACCACCGGTTCGATCGGGCGCACCAGCGGCAAACCGCTGGAAACCATGTCGGCCAGCGAGTTGCACAGTGCGACCACGCGGCTCGGCGAATCCTACGCAAGGAACCCCAACGACAAGCGGCTGGCGACAAATTTTGCGGCGGCACTGCAGATGGACGGCGATGCCGACCAGTCGCTTGCCGTGATGCGCAAGCTGGCGATCGCCTACCCCAAGGATCGCGACGTGCTTGCCGCCTATGGCAAGGCGCTCGCAGCCAATGGTCAGTTCGAGCCCGCGCTCGACGCCGTGCGCCGGGCGCAGACGCCGGAATATCCGGACTGGAAGCTCATGTCGGCCGAAGCCGCCATCCTCGACCAGATCGGCCAGAAGGATGAAGCACGCCAGAACTACCGCAAGGCGCTCGACCTCAAACCGAACGAACCCTCGATCCTTTCAAATCTCGGCATGTCCTATGTGCTGGAAGGCGACCTGCGCACCGCCGAGACCTATATGCGCTCGGCCGCCCAGCAACCGAATGCCGACAGCCGGGTGCGCCAGAACCTGGCGCTGGTCGTGGGACTTCAGGGCCGTTTCGACGAGGCCGAGAAGATCGCCTCGCAGGAGCTTTCGCCCGATCAGGCGCAGGCCAATGTGGCCTACCTTCGCCAGATGCTTGCCCAGCAGAACGCCTGGAGCCAGCTCAAGGATCAGGACAAGGGCAAGCCGGCGACCAACTGAGCGCCGCATAGGCGCCGAACGCATCCTCAGCGCTGGGCAAGATCCATCCACACACCAAAGCTGAAAAGCAAGGAGCCGCATTGCCTTAGCAGTGCGGCTCTTTTGTCTGGCTGCAACAAGCCCGTTACTGGCTTGAGGAATTGTGCTGGTCGCCGAAGATGCCGCGCTGGCTGACCTGCATGCCGGCCGGTCCAAGAATGATGGCGAACAAGACCGGCAGGAAAAACAGGATCATCGGCACGGTGAGCTTCGGCGGCAAGGCGGCGGCCTTCTTCTCGGCGGCATTCATGCGCATGTCGCGACTTTCCGAGGCCAGCACGCGCAATGCGTGCGCCACGGGCGTGCCGTAGCGCTCGGCCTGGACCAGCGCCTGGGACACCGACTTCACCGATTCCAGGCCGGTACGAGCCGAGAGGTTTTCATAAGCCTGCTTGCGCTCCTGCAGATAAGAGAGTTCGGCATTGGTCAGCACGAACTCCTCCGCCAACGCCACCGACTGCGAACCGATCTCATCGGCGACCCTGCGCATTGCAGCCTCCACCGACATGCCCGACTCAACGCAGATCAGCATCAGGTCGAGCGCATCCGGCCACGCATGCTGGATCGACTGCTTGCGCTTGGCGGCACGGTTGTTGACGTAGAGGATCGGCGCGTAGAAACCGGCATAGGCCACAAGGATGCAGACGAACAGTTTCACGAAAGCCGGCCGGTCCGGCAGCCCGCCGAGCACGAACAGATAGATCGCCGCCAGTGCGAAACCGACAAAAGGCAGGACCAGGCGGAAAAACAGGAAGCGTGTCAGCGGATTCTGGCCACGAAAGCCAGCCACTTTGAGCTTCTGCAGCGTGCCTTCATCGGCCAGCGCACGCCGCAGGTCCAGCCTGTCGACGATATTGCGCATGCCGATCGACTGTTCCTCGCGCAGGCCCTTGCGGCGGCGATCGGCTTCGTTGGCCAGCCGTGCGCGCTGCTTGGCGCGCAGTTCGTCACGTTCGAGCGCCACCGATTTCATGCGTGCCTTGAGCTGGTTGCCCCCCAGGGCCGGCAGCAGCGTGAAGACGGTTGCGAACACCGCGATGCCGACCAGCAATGCGATCAGAAAGGCAGGATCGGTCAGCGATTTGACGACTTGGTCGGTCATTCGTTTTCAGTCTTTTCGTTCGAGCTTTCCGAGGTCGGGCCTAAACCTCAAAGTTCATCATCTTGCGCATCACCAGAATGCCGATCGACATCCAGACACCGGCACAGCCCAGGATCAGATTGCCGGTGCTCGTGGTGAACAACGGCATGATGTAATTCGGGCTCGACAGGTAGACGAGAAGGGCGACGACAAAAGGCAGCGCGCCGATGATGACGGCCGACGCCTTTGCTTCCATGGACAGCGCCTGGACCTTGGCCTTCATCTTCTTGCGATCGCGAAGCACGCGCGAAAGGTTGCCCAGCGCCTCGGAGAGGTTGCCGCCGGCCTGCGACTGGATCTGGATGACGATGCCGAAGAAGCTTGCCTCGCTGCACGGCATGGTTTCAGCCATGCGCAAGGTGGCATCGGGGATGGACATGCCAACCTGCTGTGAATCGACGATGCGGCGGAACTCGGTCTTGACCGGCTCCGGCGATTCATTGGCGATCAGGCGAATGGCGTCGTTGAGCGGCAGGCCGGATTTGACGGCGCGTACGATGATGTCGAGGGCGTTGGGAAACTCGTTGAGGAACGCCTTGACCCGGCGCGCACGGCGAAACGAGACGAACCAGCGCGGCAGGCCGAGCGCGCCGGCCAGCAGGGCGCCTGGCAGGACCAGCATCGGCGCCCCGGCGAAATAGGCAAGCGCCGTCAGCGCGATGCCACAAAAGGCGGAGTAGAGATAGAAACGCTCCATCGAGACCTGCATGCCGGCCTGACGAATCTGGGCCTTCAGCGGTGGCTTCTTGACAACGCGTTCGTTGGTCTTCTGCTTTTCATCGAGCTGTTTCAGCGAATCCTGAACGGATTTGCGCCGCTTGACCGCCTCAGCGGCACGGTCGCGTGAAGCCCTGACGACCGAACGATCGGTCTCGGCGGCCTTGATCGTCTCGAGCCGCTTGCCGGCCTGCTTCTCGTTGCTGATCCGGGTGAACAGGAACGCATAGGCGACCGCGCCGGCGCTGAAGCCGGCGAGCGCGATGAACGCCAATACAGTGGTGTCAATTCCGAACATCAACCTCGGTCCCCACGCCTCCAGATGCGTCAGTCAGCGCGTTTCTCCATCGATTCCAGCGCATTGGCGAGGCGCTGTTCCTCGCCATAGTAGCGGGCGCGATCCCAGAAATGCGGTCGGCCGATGCCGGTCGACACATGCTCGCCAAGCAGCCTTCCGTTCGAGTCCTCGCCCTTGATGTTGTAGAGCACGATATCCTGCGTGATGATGACGTCGCCTTCCATACCGATCACCTCGGTGATGTGGGTGATGCGGCGCGACCCGTCGCGAAGGCGCGCCGCCTGGATGATGACATCGATCGAACCGACGACGATTTCGCGCACGGTCTTCTGCGGCAGCGAATAGCCGCCCATGGCGATCATCGATTCGATACGGTTCAGGCATTCGCGCGGGCTGTTGGAGTGGATCGTTCCCATTGAACCGTCATGGCCGGTGTTCATCGCCTGCAGCAGGTCGAAAACCTCCGGTCCGCGCACTTCGCCGACGATGATGCGTTCGGGCCGCATGCGCAGGCAGTTCTTGACCAGGTCGCGCATGGTCACCTCGCCTTCGCCCTCCAGATTGGGCGGGCGGGTTTCGAGACGCACCACATGCGGCTGCTGCAGTTGCAGCTCGGCCGAATCCTCGCAAGTGATGACGCGTTCCTCGCGGTCGATATAGTTGGTCAGGCAGTTGAGCAGCGTCGTCTTGCCGGAGCCGGTACCGCCGGAGATGACGATGTTGCAGCGGACGCGCCCGATGATCTTGAGGATCTCGGCGCCCTGCGGCGAGATCGCGCCGAACCTGACCAGCTGGTCGAGCGTCAGCTTGTCCTTCTTGAACTTGCGGATGGTGAGCGCGGTGCCGTCGATGGACAGCGGCGGAGCGATGACGTTGACGCGGGAGCCGTCGGGCAGGCGGGCGTCGCAGATAGGGCTCGATTCGTCGACCCGGCGGCCGACCTGGCTGACGATGCGCTGGCAGATATTGAGCAGCTGCTGATTGTCGCGGAAGCGGATGCCGGTCTGTTCGACCTTGCCGTTGACTTCGATGTAGACGTTCTTGGAGCCGTTGACCATGATGTCGGCGATATCGTCGCGGGCGAGCAAGGGCTCCAGCGGGCCGTAGCCCAGCACGTCGTTGCAGATGTCTTCGAGCAGCTCTTCCTGCTCGGCTATCGACATTGCGAAATTTTTGATGGCGATGATGTCGTTGACGATATCGCGGATTTCTTCCCGGGCGCTCTCGGGATCGAGCTTGGCGAGCTGCGACAGGTCGATGGTGTCGATCAGCGCGGAGAAGACCTGGCTCTTGGTGTCGTAATAGGTCTCGCTGCGCTCGCGCTGAACCTTTCTTGCCGGCTCCGGCGCCATCGGCGGCGCCTCAACGGCACGGCGAGCGGGCGGCATCGCCGGCGCAGCAGGCGGCGGCGCTGCGGCGGGCCGGGCAAGAACCGCCGTGTCCGCAGGCTTCGCACCCGCCGGGGCCGCAGGCGGCGGTGCTGGCTGACGGAATTCCGGGGTGGACCGGCCGCCGTCGTCGGAGCCTCTTTTACCAAACATGATCGACTACCAATTCCGCTTGAGAAGCGTCATTTCTTGTTGCGCGAGAGCTTGCCGAGCAGACCGCCAAGGCCTGCCTTCTTCTTGGCCTTGATTTCGCTGCGGCCGGTCAGCACATGCGCGATTTCATTGATCATGCCGACGACCGGGCTCTTGGCATCCATCTCGCCCAGCATGCGGCCGTTGTTGGCGGCGTTTCCAAACAGCAACGGGTCGAAGGCGATAACCGACATCGGCGTGATGCCGAGCGGTTCGGCGAAGTCGGAAGCGGAGATCTCGGGGCGTTTCGGCACGCCGGCCTGGTTGATGATGAGCTTCGGCGGCGGATCGTTCGGGCGAAGCCGGTGCAGCATATCGACCATGTTCTTGGTGTTGCGCAGATTGGCCAGTTCCGGTGTCGCCGTGATGACGATCTCGTCGGCCTTCATCAGTGTGTTTTTGGTCCAGCCGGTCCAGACATGGGGGACGTCGAGCACCAGCAGCGGTACGCTGCGCTGCGCGGTGTCGATGAGTTGCGTGAAGGCATCGGGATCAAAGTCGTAGACCCGTTCGAGAGTGGAGGGCGCAGCAAGCAACGATAGGTGATCGGCGCACTGGGCAAGCAGCCGGTCGAGATAGACCTCGTCGACCCGTTCGGGCGAAAACACGGCCTCGGCGATGCCTTGCGCCGGGTCCTGGTCGAAATTTATGTTGGCCGTCCCAAAAGCCAGGTCGAGATCGGCGACGACCACTTCCGATTTGAACAGCGATGACATCGCCCACGCCACATTATGGGCGATGGTCGACGAGCCGACGCCGCCCTTGGCGCCGACGAAGGCGATCGAGCGGCCGATCGGCTCGGATTCCGGATCGACGAAGATCGACGACACCACGGAGACGACATCGGCCATCGACACCGGCGCGATGACATATTCGGAAATACCGAAGCGGATGAGTTCGCGGTAAAGCCCGACATCGTTGTAATGGCCGATCACCACGACTTTCGAGGAGGGATCGCAATATTCGGAAAGCTGGGCAAGCTGCTCCAGCAGCTGCTTCGGTTCGCTGCGCGATTCCAGCAGGATCAGGTTCGGCGTCGGCGCCGACTGGTAGAATTCGATCGCCGTGGCGATGCCGCCCATATGCACTTTCAGATGCGCCTTCGCCATGCGGCGATCCTCGGCGGCCCGCTCGACCGGATGCGCGACACCTTCCGTCTCGCAAAATGCCTGTATCGAAATACGCGGGACCGGCCGCAGCGCCTGCATCGCGGCAATATCCGTTTGCGAGCTGTCGCCGCCGTCTACGGGCGTGTCGTAGGCAAGATTGCTCATCGTCATGCTTCTTTCCGTGACTTCTCTTTCCAGTCTCTACGCGGTACTGGCACTCCTAGTACGTCACTTCCGAATTGCCGAGGAATTCGTCCGAAATACCTCTGCCGCGATAGACGTCGATCACCGCGCCGCGGTTCTCGGCGTCGATATCCGTCGACTTTCTTGGCCCGAGCAGATCAGCCGGATTGGCGAGCTGCGCGGCGAGGTTGTTTTGGGACGAGCAGCCGTAATCGGCGTAGTGCTTGTTTTCCGAGGTCTCGAACAGGTCCTCGGGCCAGCGCCCGCATTTGTCGGTCTGGGCTCTGACCGAAATATAGGAGACGCGAATAGGCGCCGAGGCTTCCGGGGAAACCGACTGATAGGAGGTCACGACGATCCGGTTTCGCTTGATGCCGCTGGCAATTGCCAGCCTGGCGAAATCGCGCGCCGCGGCAGTCGCTGCCACCTCGTTGGCCGAGCCGATCGGGGTTGCGATCGTCAGCGCCGGAGCGGCGCTCTTGTCGTAGCCGTCGAGGAAGCCCAGAAGCGTGTCGCGCTGCGAGCCGGTCATGCCGCGATCACCGGCGCCGACCGGAAGGTCGATCTTCTGGTTCTTCTCGGCAATCACGATCGGATGCGTGGTGCGATAATCGTCGGGGATTGCCCCAACCGTGATGCTGTCGCGCTTGGCGCAACCGGCGAGCGAGGCCGCGATCGCGATCGCCAGGATCGGCATTGCCGATCGGCGGATCCGGGCACCACCGGACCGCACTGTTGCGGCGACCGCCATTGCCTTCGATGCTGACTGAGACATGTCCGCTCCCCGCTTACTTGTAGATGAAGCCGACAACGCCGTGGTAGCGGCCGTTGGGCTTGTCGGTCTGCATGGTGCCGTAGACGCGGTTGACGCGGCCAAGGAACATGGCCGGGCCATCGCCGGCGGCATTGAAATTGTCGTCCGGCTTGGCCAGATCGTTGCGCGCCACCGGCCGTGCCAGATAGGGCGTGATGATGACTACCAGCTCGCTTTCGTTGCGGACGAAATCGCGGCTGCGAAAGAGCGTGCCGAGCACTGGGATCTTGGCCAGGCCGGGCAGACCCGATACGGCCTGGCGGACGTCGTCGCGAACCAGGCCGGCGATCATCATCGAGCCGCCTGACGGCAATTCGACGGTGGTGTCGGCAAGCCTCTTGCGGATCGACAGGAGCGTCGTGCCGGGCAAGTTGGCGATGCCTTCCAGGGTGGCCGCACCTTCCATGGTCGGCTCCGACACGGAGGTCCTGACCTTGAGGCTGATCCGGCCCGCCGACAGCACAACGGGCTGGAACTCGAGGCCTATGCCGTATTCGAGCTTTTCGTTGGTGTAGGTTACCTGGCCGGTCTGGTTATCGGTCGAAACATTGTTCGTACGTGCGGTGATAAGATTGAATTCGCCGCCGGCCCTGAACGTTGCCTTCTCGCCCGAAACCGCGGTGAGGGTCGGTTCGGCAAGCGTCTTCATGACGCCGCTTTGCTCCATGGCGTTGATGTAGGCTTGAAGGCCATTGCCTTGCCCGTCACCCAGCAGATTCAGCGCCGAATTCTGCGAAAGCGGTTTGCCCAGCCCGTAGTTGGGCGAACTCAGCGCACCGTAGGAAATGCCGTCGATGCTGCCGTTGCCGACCATATTGACGCCGAGCTGCTTCATCACCGAGCGGCTGACTTCGGCCACGGTCACCTTCAGCGTCACCTGGTCGTCGCCGATGATCTGCAGCAGGTTGACGATCTTCGAGACCCGGCGCTCGGCGTCCGGATTGTTGATGTCGACGCCGCCATTGGCATTGCCACCGGCCGCGGTCTGCGAATACTGGCCGGTCGTCGCTTCACCGCCGGACACGAAGATGGTTGCCAGATCGACGGCGCGCTTGGCATCGAGCGGCGTATCCACCGTGCCGGTCAGGACGACGTTGTCGTTCAGCAACTCGACCTTGATGTCGGCCGTCGGCAGAAAGCGCTTGAGATAGTCGTCCAACCCGGCGACGTCGCGTTCGACGGCCAGATCCAGACTGACGATCTGCTCACCATTGGGACCGAAGACGAAGATGTTGGTTTCGCCCACGGCCTTGCCGAACAGATAGATGCGCCTTGCCGTGCGGGTCACCGCATCGGCGACCGCGGGGTTGGCGACAAGAATGTCGTAGGCGTCGCTTGGCAGGTCGATGACCACCGATTTGTTGAGGCCGAGCTTGACGCGTTGCGTGGCAGTTGAAGCCGTGACTCCGGCCCTCTTGCCGGCGGCCTTGGCCTCGAGGAGGCCACTTGCATTGGCTCCGAGGAAAAGCAGGCCGATTGCCGCAGCCATGGTGATCGGCAGTTTAGCGATTAACCTCATTTCCTTGCCCCTACTTCGGAAACTTCGCCCGATTTGATCAACCGCACCGTTCCGCGCCGCCCATTGCCGGAAACGAGGTAGTCGGCTTCATCGGTCCCTTTTTCCTTGTTGTCGGTGATCGAGCGCAGCGCCAGCGTCAGGCGATCGGCCATCTGCTGTGCGACAGTGATGATCTCGGCCTGCTGCGGCGTCAGCTCCAGCGTCGCCGTCTGTCCTACCCTGGTCTTCTTGCCTTCCTCGTCCTCCTGGATGGTCTGGTCGATCGCCAGGACGCGGATGTTCTTGAGGATGGTTTCTGTGGTGAATCCGCTGCCGGCATTACCCGTGTCGGATCTGCGGGTCATGATGACGTCGACGAAATCGTTTGGCAGGATAAAGCCGCCTGCCGACGTATCGGCCGAGATCGCGGTGGCGACGGCACGCATGCCGGTGGGCAGGATGGACGACATGAAGCTCTGCCCTTCGCCGATCAGCTTGGAGCGCCGCAACGGCTCGCCGGTGTACATCGCAACGCGGGCGACGGAGCCTTTCAGCTTGTCCAGCGCGTCGGGTTCGGCGGCGCGAGTGATGAAATTCGCGTTGATCCCTTCGGCCGGCCAGGACTCCCAGCTGATGTTGTTCTCAAGCGGGCTGCCCATGGCGACGTCGCCGGAAAGCACGAGCACGTCCTGCAAGGCGATGGCCGGCGCCTGAGGCGCGTCGACGACGACCTGCTGGCGCGGGGAGACCGCCACCATGTTCTTCGCAACGTAACCTGCACCACCCGCCGCAGCCACCGCTACGCCCAGAATGATCAGTCGGGATGCTGGCATCTGTCCGAACCCTCGCCTTTAGGCAAAACCACCTAGCCAGGCCGGACTTTGCAGCCGCAATCGTCAAAACAAGGTTAATGTAATGCTTACGATCGTGATTAATTTAAGGTTTACATAAATTAGACGCATTCAACGCTGCGACAAACAAAAAGGCGGCCAAGCCGCCTCTTTGTCATTGATGCCGGAGCGGCAAAGAGGTTTGCAGTATCACGTCGCCAGCCTTGCCAATGCCCATACCATCAAGGGTGAATCCGGATAGGTCAGCAACCCGCCAATGCCGAGCGCAATGCCGTAGGGAACGCCAGTCGTGTCGTCGGCGAAATGGCGCAGGAACGGATTGTGGCTGGTGTAAGTCGCCAGCGGCGATTTCCGATAGACGAGAATGGCGAGCGTCAGCAGGCCACCGATGAATGTCGAGATCACGAGATACTCGACAAGGTGATTGTTGAACCCCATCCAGACGGCGGTACCGGCGAGCAGCTTGGCGTCGCCGCCGCCCATGCCGCCAAGCGCGAACAGACCGAACGTCACGGCCAGCACCAGGGCGCCAGCAGCGAAATGCCAGCCATAGGTTGCCCAGTCCATGCCCGTCAGCGGCGCAACCAGGGCAAACACCGCCAGCAACAACACCGGCACGCGGTTGGCGATCGTCATCGACAGCATGTCGGAGATCGCGGCAAAGAGCATACAAAAGGGAAAGACGACGAAGATCAGGGCTTCAAGCATCGGCGCGGCGCCTTGGTCAGATGTATCGGGCTTCAGCCTAGACAGGTTCGATTAACGATTGATGAGGCAGCGATCTCAAATTTACTGGTGTCGCCTGCGAAATGCGGGTTCAGTTCCCGCGCATCGCACAAATGAAACAAGGGCCGCAAAGAGCGGCCCTTGTTCCCAAACAATCGCTGATCCGTAATGTATTACGGAGCGTTGCCGGTCGAAACGGCAGTGGCGATGTCGTTGAATTTCACGCCCAGGGCGTTGCCGAGCGAACCAGCACCGACCATGATGGCAAGTGCGATGAGAGCGGCGATCAGACCGTATTCGATAGCGGTCGCGCCGGACTCGTCCTTCACGAAACGTGCGATGAGATTAGACATTCGAGAGCTCCTACTCCACGTGTTACAGCACTTCCGTCAACTTCTGTGGTGGTTGATCGGATGCTGCCAATCTAGGGAGAAGCTCTTTCAATCGGCTTAATAAACAGCCTTACCGATTCCTTTCGCGCCCCGAACAGCTTGCGTGGTTAACCGTAAACTAAACGCCAGACAGCGGCTCGCCTGCCCATGAAAAGGCCGCGAAAGCTAGAACCTCGCGGCTATCGGCGGGACGCTCTTTATATTAGCCATGGACAAAATGCGCACGGATAACCCAGGCCCGGTCATCGGTTTAACCGTTGGTTCACCAATCTCGTTCATGTTCCGTTGAACAAGTTGCCGCCATGGAGCGCTTCGATGACCGCCATGAAATCGTCATTCCTGCTTGCCGCGCTCCTCGCTGTCCCGGCGTTTGTGCTGCCGGCCAAGGCCGGGGCCGGCATCGAAGTGACGATGAATCAGGCCAAGATCGTCAAATTGACACGCCCGGCCGACACCATCGTCGTCGGCAATCCGGCGATTGCCGACGCCTCCGTCCAGGATGCATCGACGATCGTGCTGACGGGCAAGGGGTTCGGCGTCACCAATCTGGTTGTCCTCGACCAGGAGGGCAGCCCGATCATCGACGAGCAGGTGACGGTGGTGCGCCAGGACGCATCGTCGGTGCGTATCTACAGGCGCGCTTCGGTACAGACGATGTCCTGCACGCCCTATTGCGAGAGCTCGTTCAAGAGCGAGTCGGAGAAGACCTCCGAAGCCGAAATGAGCGCCGGCCAGTAAGCGTCTGGGCTGCTCGCTGTTTCCTCGAAACGTCGCATCGGTTAGCGGCGGGTTAATGTCTTCCCGCCAAATTTAACGGTCATCCAAACCGGACCTCAATGGGTTCTCGCTAATGTTGACGGTACCGCATCGGGATCGGCAGGGACGAGACATGGGCGACGTTTTGGACGGGCGTGTGGACGAGGATTCAGGACGCGAGATCGCGCCGGCCAAGGCGGGACTCGTGACTTTTACCCGCCGCTTTCTTGGTGATCGTCGTGGCAGCACGGCGATGGAATTCGCCATGCTGGCCATCCCGTTTGCGCTTCTCGTCTTCGCCATCCTCGAGAGCTGCATTTCATTTGCCGGGCAGGAGGTGATGGCCAACATCACCGACGACGTCGCGCGCCAGGTGCGCACCGGCCAGTTGAAGCCGGCCGACCTGACCGGGACCAAGCTCCGGGATCTCATCTGCACCAGACTGGAGATCATGGTCGCCAAGACCTGCCCCGGACTGCTGGTGGATCTGCGCGAATATCCGACCTTTGCCGATGCCGCCACGGCTGGCTTCAAGATCGTCAATGGCGAGATCGTGCTGACGCAAGGCACGAATTCGATGAGCTTCGCCGTGACGCCGGGCCTGGCGGAATCGAAGAACATGCTGAGGGTCTTCTACAAATGGCCGGTCATGACCGATTTCATGGCCAAATCGATGGCCAATCTGAAAGACGGCAATACGCTGCATTTCGCATCGGTGACCTGGCAGAACGAACCGTTCGACGACTGAGAACTCAGCGTTATTTTGGCTTAAAAGGGAAACAGGCATGTATCGTGCGGGGGCACATCAGGGATTTTCGGGTATCTGGGCAAGAGCGACGCGATTCTGCTCGGATCGCCGCGGCGTCGCGGCCATCGAGTTCGCCTTTATCGTGCCTGTGCTCCTGGTTATGTATTTCGTAACCATGGAGGCCTCGCAGGCCATCGAGACCAGCAAGAAGGTCAGCCGCATCGGTTCTATGGTCGCGGACCTGGTCACGCAGCAGACAACCGTCACAGCTGCCGATATCGATGCGATCATGAAGATCGGCACCTCGACCCTGCAGCCCTACAATCGCTCAACGCCGAACATCATCGTCACGGCGATACAGGTCACGACCGAGACGCCGCCGAAGGTGAAGGTCGTATGGTCGCGCAAGCTGGTCGAGGGCACCTATACCGTCGACGCCGCGAAGGACACCATCACGACAGTTCCCGCCACGCTCAAGATCGCTGACACTTTCCTCATCCGCGTCGAAAGCCAGCTCGCCTACAAGCCCATCGTCACCTGGTCTGCCGACAGCGAAAAGCGACTTGGTCTGACCTCGGCCTTCGACAAGATAACGATGGGCGAGACCTATTACCTCAGGCCGCGCCGGAGCACGACGATCCCCTGCAGCAACTGCTGAAGCGCCGGATCTACTGGCCGCTGCCGTCCGACAGCAGGCGCACGATTGCCGTTGCCATCGCATAGTCGTCAGAGGCGGCTGATATGAAGCCGCCGGAATGTTTCGATTCCACGAGATCGTAGACTTCCGGCGACTGCGATCTGAGATTGGTGAGGAACACGGTCAACCGGCGCTTGGCCTCGGGGTCGAGATCGCTGCGGACGGCATGGGGACCGTATCGCAGCAGGCCGGAGGTCCAGATGACCTGGAGCGCGGCTTCTGGAATCCCCGCCGCCTCCAGCCGCGCCGCCGTGCCGTCCGGGCCAGCCGCCTGATCGCCAGCAATCGCTGTCCGGTTTCCCGCCGCGGCCCGCTCCCAGCCGAACACGGCATCGGCCTGGCCATCGACCAGCATCGCTTCGGCAGCGGCGGCCGAGCCGGCATGAGTGAGGAATTGCGCATCCTGGCTGATCTTGATGCCATCAGCGGCCAGCCCGGCGAACGGCAGAAGAGAACCGCCGACATTATCGGAAGGCGCCATCGCTATGCGGTGCGTTTGCATGGCTGCGAGATCGGGAAGCTTGCTGTCGCGCGTCAAAAGCACGGAACGGATGCCGGTGGCACCGTCGGCATCGGCCGGCGCCACCAGAGGTTCGACGCAGCCGCAACGCTCCGAGGCGGTGGCGTAGGCGGTCGCCGAATAGACCGCATACTGGATCCTGGCATTGGCCTGGGCCTCGATCAGCGCCGCATAGTCATGCGCGACGACGAATTCCACCTTCATGCCGAGCGCCTTGCCGTAGGCGTCTGTCAGCAGAGCCAGACCCGGAACCGTGTTGCCGGCGCCCGGCTCGGCAACGATGCCGATCCGAAACGTCCCGATCTGGTCGCGCCAGTCGGCGTGCGCGGCGTGCGGCAAGGCCAGCAACGCCACGGTGGTCGCCAATGCCCTCCAACCCGGCCCTATCGCGAGATGCGCCCGTCTCATCGATCCATGCCTCGTACCGCCGTTCCTCGAAGCACGTCGCACCCGCAAGGATGCGTACAGTGCACCAAGCCACTGCCGCCTGGTTTGCGATTTGCCAATGCCGCGACGGGACCTTATGTCTGGTCACCCAGACTGGCAATGACGGCACCTATGGCGCGCGCTTTCCTCTTCGTTCTTGATTCTTTCGGCATTGGCGGCGCCGCCGATGCCGAACGCTATGGCGACGCCGGCTCGAACACATTCGGACATATCGCTGAAGGCTGCGCGGACGGCCGCGGCGATCGCGACGGCCTGCGCAAGGGACCGCTTCTGGTGCCCAACATGGTTTCGCTCGGTCTCAGCCGTGCCGCGGAAACCGCAACCGGCTTCCGGTTCGACAACAAGGCCGGGGCTGTTTCAGCCTCCGCCTTCCATGGCGCCGCGCAGGAGATTTCGAGCGGAAAAGATACACCGTCGGGTCACTGGGAAATCGCCGGCCTGCCGGTGCGCTTCGACTGGGGCTATTTCCCCGATACGGTACCCGCCTTCCCTGCCGAACTGACCGAAGCGATGATCCGCGAGGGCAAGGTGCCGGGCATTCTCGGCAACTGCCATGCGCCGGGTACGGAGATCATCGAGCGCTTCGGCGAGGAGCACATCCGTACCGGCAAGCCGATCTGCTACACCTCGGTCGATTCTGTCCTGCAGATAGCAGCGCACGAGGTTCATTTCGGCCTGGAGCGGCTCTACGAGTTCTGCAGGACGGTGCGCCGGCTGGTCGACCCGCTGAAAATCGGACGGGTGATCGCACGGCCTTTCCTTGGCGAAACAACGGCCACCTTCGAGCGCACCTACAACCGCCATGACTACGCCGTGCCGCCGCCCGAGCCGACGCTGCTCGACCGGCTGACAGCGCGCGGAAGCCGGGTGATCGCGGTCGGCAAGATCGGCGACATCTTCGCCCACCGCGGTATCTCGGAAGTGCGCAAGGCGCCCGGTAACATGGCAATGTTCGACAAGGCGTTGGGCGCGATGGACGATGCCGGCGACGGCGACCTGGTGTTCGCCAATTTCGTCGACTTCGACACCGAGTTCGGCCATCGCCGCGACGTCGCCGGCTATGCGGCGGCGCTCGAAGCCTTCGACCGCCGGCTGCCCGAGGCGCTGGTGAAACTGAAGCCAGGCGATCTGCTCATTCTCACCGCTGATCATGGCAACGATCCGACATGGAGAGGCACCGACCACACGCGTGAACGCATCCCGGTTATTGGCATCGCACCGGGTCTGACCGGCGGTGACATCGGGCTCAGAACCACCTTCGCCGATATCGGTGAGACCGTGGCCGAACATCTCAAGCTGGCGCGCGGCCGACACGGTACCTCCTTCCATGCGACGATAGGCAATCATGCCTGAGCTGCCTGAGGTCGAAACGGTCCGGCGTGGCCTTCAGCCGGTTCTGGAAGGCACGCGCATCGTGCGTGTCGAGGTGCGCCGGCCTGATCTCAGATTTCCATTTCCGGCGAAGTTTGCGCAGCGGCTGACCGGCAAGACCATTACCGCGCTTGGCCGCCGCGCCAAATATCTGACCATGCATCTGGACGGCGGTCCGGTGCTGATCTGCCATCTCGGCATGTCGGGCTCGTTTCGTATCGAAACCGCTGGTGACAGTGCGACGCCGGGCGCGTTCCATCACGAGCGCTCGAAGGATGCCAAGCACGACCATGTCGTGTTCCAAGTCGTGTCGCCAGCCGGCGTCCAGTCCCGCGTGATCTTCAACGATCCGCGCCGCTTCGGCTTCATGCTGTTTGCGGAAGGACTGGCCGACGCGCATCCAATGCTGGCGGGACTGGGTGTCGAACCGACCGGCAATGCGCTGGACGGCGTCCTGCTCGCCTCGCTGCTGAAGGGCCGCAGATCGCCGTTGAAGGCGGCTCTGCTCGACCAGAAGCTGATTGCCGGGCTCGGCAATATTTATGTGTCGGAGGCGCTGTGGCGTGCCGGCCTGTCGCCATTGCGCGAGGCGGGCACTATCGCCGGTACCGGCAAGAAGGCCAGGGAACAGAGTGAACGACTGGCCGAGGCAATCCGTTCGGTCATCGCCGATGCGATCGCCGCCGGTGGATCGTCGTTGCGCGACTATGTACAGACAGACGGGTCGCTGGGCTACTTCCAGCATTCTTTCGCGGTCTACGATCGCGAGGGTGAGCCCTGTCCGACGGCTGGCTGCCGCGGCCACATCGAGCGCATCGTGCAAAGCGGCCGCTCGACCTTCTATTGCCGGACCTGTCAGCGGTGAGCTAGACCGGTCTCTTCAATGCGGAACGTGGAGGCCAGCCCATGAGCTATGAAACCATCATTGTGGAGACGCGCGGCAAGGTCGGCCTGATCACGCTGAACCGGCCCAAGGCGCTCAACGCGCTGAATGCCCAGGTGCTGGCGGACATATTGGCGGCGGCAAAGGGCTTCGATGCCGATCCCGGCATCGGCGCCATTGTCATCACCGGTTCCGAGAAGGCTTTTGCGGCGGGCGCCGACATCAAGGAAATGCAGACCATCGCCTACGCCGACGCCTATGTGCAGGATCTTTTCGTCGGCTGGGAGGAATTCGCACGCACGCGCAAGCCGATGATCGCGGCTGTCGCCGGCTATGCTCTGGGCGGCGGCTGTGAGCTGGCGATGATGTGCGATTTCATCATTGCCGCCGACACGGCCAAGTTCGGTCAGCCCGAAATCACGCTCGGCGTCATTCCCGGCATGGGCGGGTCGCAACGGCTCACCCGCTTTGTCGGCAAGTCGAAGGCGATGGACATGTGCCTGACCGGGCGGATGATGGATGCCGCCGAGGCCGAGCGGAGCGGCTTGGCGTCGCGCGTCGTGCCGGCCGCCGAGTTGGTCGAGGAAGCATTGAAGGCCGCGGCGCGGATATCAGAATTTTCCCTGCCCTCGGTGATGATGGCCAAGGAGGCCATCAACCGCGCCTATGAGACGACGCTGGCCGAGGGTCTGCGCTTCGAGCGCCGGCTGTTCCACTCGCTGTTTGCGCTCGACGACCAGAAGGAAGGCATGGCGGCCTTTGCCGAGAAGCGGAAGCCGAATTTCACCAACCGCTAACGTCAATCCGTTGGAGCGTGATGCCTGGACAAAACGGTTCCCGTTTGTCCGAGAAAGCCGCTTCACAGTTTTCGGCATCATGCTCCGGCGGCAGAGGCCAAAAAGAAGCCAAAGCGGCGTTGACGTGCCGGGAAAGCTGAACTATAAGCCGCTCCAACTGAGGCGGCCGTTGGCTGCCCGTTTGTTTTTTGCGCCCTGCGGCATCCCGCATGCGCTCACCAGATCAGAAGAGAGGCATCATGGCCAATACCTCCTCGGCCAAAAAGGCAACGCGCAAGATCGCCCGCCGCGCAGCGATCAACAAGAACCGCCGCTCGCGCGTGCGCACCTATGTCCGCCAGGTCGAAGAGGCACTGGCTGCCGGCGACAAGGCAGCCGCGCTGGAAGCCTTCAAGACCGCAGAGCCGGAATTGATGCGCGCCGCGACCAAGGGCGTGATCCACAAGAATACGGCATCGCGCAAAGTGTCGCGCCTGGCTCACCGCCTCAAGGTACTGTCGGCCTGATCGACTGTTCCTGAACTGTCGTTCTTTCAAACCCGGCCAATCGCGCCGGGTTTTTTCGTTTGCCGGCAAGCACTTAAAAAAGAACGCCCGCAAATCGCGCCCGGCCTGTATTCCAGAGTTCGGAATGGTTTGCCGGCACATACACTGCCAGTGATCTTCCAATCCGCTGAAACGGCCCACGCCAATAAATTTGGCTGTCACAAATTACTGATATTTTTCAATGACTTGCTGGAAGTGATCCACAGCTTGTTCACATCGCCTGTGGGCGACAGGCGGCAAGTTGGTGTCAAGCGAATTATTTCAGAAAATTTCAAACCGCACAGCCATTTTCATATTCGCGGCAAAAGGGTTTGAATCACAATGGCTTTGTCAAAATCTGCGGTTCCAGGACGGGACCCGAACCCTTCATCAGTAACCAGATTCCTTAAAAATCCGTTAGACGTGGCCTTGCCCTATCCACAGCGATTTCGGTAAGGTCTGTCCATCGAAAGGGACGGGCCATTAGCCCATAACCCAGCCTGAATCGGCCAGCTCACAGTGGCGGAATTCATGACGCGGATCAATTCCGCGAACGGGTATGGTTTGTCTTTTCGATGCGGTAGGGGACTGGCGTAATTTGTACATGGCAGATCGATGGCGCACCGGCGTTTTCGCCGGGTGGTGTCGCTTTGCCCGAACATGTCAGACGGACTGGCTTTAAGCAGCCGGGATCGATCCCTTGCTGACGAGGCAACGTCATCGCCGGCGGCGGCGGTGGTGTTGTAACGAAGATACGGTCGTCGGAAACATGGGTGCAGGAGGCGCACTCCCGGCGGAAAAGGTACAAAAGAACAAGGGACGCACAATCATGCAGAGCGGCATCGAGCGGGATCTTACGGGCGACCTGCCATTTCCTGGAACATTGGTCGGAGCGCACGACATGGCGGCTTCCAGCGACGCGGACCAGAAGTTCGACCGGGTCAAGGCCCAGTTGAAAGCGCGTCTGGGAACCGAGGTCTATTCGAGCTGGTTCGGGCGGATGAAGGTGGCGGAGGCTTCCCGGGGCATTGTACGCATCTCGGTGCCCACGGCCTTCCTGCGCTCGTGGATCAATGGCCACTATCTCGATCTCATCGCCGATCTGTGGAAGCACGAGGATCCAGAGGTCCTGAAGATCGAGATCGTGGTGCGCACCGCGACCCGTCCGGCACGCAATGGCGTCGAGCCCGAAGCCGTGCCTGCGCGCAAGATGACCAAGCAGACGCAGACCGCACTGGCGGCCGGAACGGCGGGTCCGGGCCGGGTGGAGCGGGCGCCCGCCCCTCGCCCCGGTACGCCGATCGAGGCCGAGTTCCGGCACAATGTGCTGGGGTCCCCGCTTGATCCTCGCTACACGTTCGGTTCCTTTATTGAAGGCCCGTCGAACCGGGTGGCCTTCGCTGCCGCCAAAGCGGTGGCGGAATCGCAGTCGAGCGCGGTGCGCTTCAATCCGCTGTTCCTCCATGCCACCGTCGGGCTCGGCAAGACGCACCTTTTGCAGGCGATCGCAGCGGAGTCGCTCAAACAGAACCCGAAATCGCGCGTCGTCTACCTGACGGCCGAATATTTCATGTGGCGCTTCGCCACTGCGATCCGCGACAACAATGCGCTGACGCTGAAGGAACAGCTGCGCGACATCGACCTGTTGATCATCGACGACATGCAGTTCCTGCAGGGCAAGTCGATCCAGCATGAATTCTGCCATCTCATCAACATGTTGCTCGATAGCGCCAAGCAGGTGGTGGTCGCCGCCGACCGGCCGCCGTCGGAACTGGAATCGCTGGAGCCGCGCGTGCGTTCGCGCCTCAACGGCGGTGTCGCGCTCGAAATGTCGGCGCCGGACTTCGCCATGCGCATCGGCATGCTCCAGCTGCGGCTTGCGACAGCCAAGGTCGACGATGCGTCGCTCGATATTTCGGAGGAGATCCTCAACCATGTCGCCCGCACCGTGACCGGCAGCGGGCGTGAACTGGAAGGCGCGTTCAACCAGCTTCTGTTCCGTCAGTCGTTCGAGCCGGCAATCACCATCGACCGCATCGATGAAATCCTCGGCCACATCTATCGCTCCGGCGAGCCGAAGCGGGTGCGCATCGAGGACATCCAGCGCATCGTGGCGCGCCATTACAATGTGTCGAAAACAGAGCTTCTGTCGAACAGGCGCACGCGCACCATCGTCAAGCCGCGGCAGGTCGCCATGTATCTGTCGAAGGTGATGACGCCGCGTTCGCTGCCGGAGATCGGCAGGCGTTTCGGCGGTCGCGATCACACCACGGTGCTGCATGCCGTGCGCAAGATCGAGGACCTTTCCGGCGTCGACAACACGCTGGCGCAGGAGCTGGAACTGTTGCGCAGGCTGATCAACGACCAGGCCTGAGCGGCGCGATAGTAGCCGGTTGGCAGGGTTCGCCAGCTTTATCCCCAGAAAGCCTGCGTAACCGGCGCGAACCGGTGGCGCAGGCTTGCGTTTATTGGCTTTTTCCTGTCAGTTTGCGTAGATTCTGAGCCTGTTCAGACCTTTCGCGGGGCGCCGCCCACTGGTGACCCGTTCATTCATTCAAGCGAGCCTGTTTCGTCATGCGTGTTATCCTGGAACGGTCAAATCTTCTGAAGTCGCTCAACCACGTTCATCGCGTGGTCGAACGGCGCAACACCATACCGATCCTGTCCAACGTGCTGCTCAGCGCCGAGGGCGCCAGCCTTGAAATGAAAGCCACCGACCTCGACCTCGAAGTAACCGAAGCGACACCAGCAAAGGTCGAGCGCGGCGGGGCGACGACGGTTCCGGCGCACCTGCTCTACGACATCGTGCGCAAGCTCGCCGACGGCGCCGAGGTGATGCTGAAGACCGACGAGGACGGCAACGCCATGACGGTGACGTCGGGCCGCTCGAGCTTTCGTCTGCAATGCCTGCCGCAGTCCGATTTCCCCGAGCTTTCGGCCGGATCCTTCTCGCATATCTTCCGGCTCGATTCCGTCGCCTTGAGAGGCCTGATCGAGAAGACGCAGTTCGCCATCTCCACCGAGGAGACGCGCTATTATCTGAACGGCATCTACCTGCACACGCATGAGACGGGCGGCAAGCTGAAGCTGCGCTCCGTGGCGACCGACGGCCACCGCCTGGCGCGCGCCGAAATCGATGCCCCGGCTGGGTCCGAGGGCATGCCGGGCATCATCATTCCGCGCAAGACCGTCAGCGAGTTGCAGAAGCTGGTCGACGATCCCGATGTCGCGGTGACCACCGAATTGTCCGACACCAAGATCCGCTTCACTATCGGCAGCGTGGTTTTGACCTCGAAGCTGATCGACGGCACCTTCCCAGACTATCAGCGCGTCATCCCGACCGGCAACGACAAGAAGCTGATCATTGACCGGCAAAGCTTCGCCGCCGCCGTCGATCGCGTCTCGACCATTTCCTCCGAACGCGGCCGCGCGGTGAAGCTTTCGATCACCGAAGGCCAGATCACGCTTGCGGTGAACAATCCGGATTCGGGCAGCGCCACCGAGGAACTGGCGGCCGATTATTCGTCCGACCCGATCGAGATCGGCTTCAACGCCAAATATCTGCTCGACGTCGCCGCGCAATTGACCGGTACGGAAGCGAAGTTCATGCTGGCCGATGCCGGCTCGCCGACGCTGATCCACGACATGGCCGACGAGACCGCACTTTACGTGCTGATGCCGATGCGGGTGTAGCCGCTGCGGCGCACTGGCTACATCACGATTGCGGCGACTTCTACAGGCGGATAGCGGTTGCCTCAGCCCAGCCATATAAATAAGCTAATACTTACTAATTTCCGCAACTATGCGGCGCTGTCGATCGACCTTTCCCCGGGCGCCGTGGTGTTTTCCGGCGACAATGGCGCCGGCAAGACCAATCTCCTGGAGGCCATTTCCCTGCTGACGCCAGGCCGCGGCCTGCGCCGTGCGCCCTATGCCGACGTTGCGCGCGAAGGTGGCGATGGCGGTTTTGCATTGCATGCAAGGCTAGACGGGCCGGAGGGTCAGGTCGAGATCGGCACCGGCATCACCGGTGGGGATACCGCCGGTGAAGGCGGCCGCAAGGTGCGCATCAATGGCGCGCCTGCGCGCTCGGCCGACGCCATGCTGGAGTGGTTGCGCGTCGTCTGGCTGACACCAGCCATGGACGGCCTGTTTCCGGGACCCGCCGCCGACCGGCGGCGCTTTCTCGACCGGCTGGTGCTGGCGATCAATCCCGGCCACGGCCAGCGGGCGCTCGACTATGAAAAGGCGATGCGCGGCCGTAACCGTTTGCTTACAGAAGGATCGCGTGACGGCGCCTGGTTCGAGGCTATCGAGACGCAGATGGCAGAAACCGGCGTAGCGATCGCCGCCGCGCGTGCCGAACTTGTGCGCCTGCTCGCCGCCATGATCGACAGGCTGCCTTCCAGCGGGCCGTTTCCGCAAGCCGATATCAGTCTGTTCGGCGACCTGGAAAGCGATGTGGCCACTTCGCCAGCCGTCGACGTCGAGGAACGCTATCGCGCCGCCCTCGCCGATGGCCGCGAGCGCGACCGCGCCGCCGGACGCACGCTGGACGGTCCGCACCGTTCGGATCTTCTCGTGCGCCACCGCCCCAAGGCGATGCCGGCCGAACTCTGCTCGACCGGCGAGCAGAAGGCGTTGCTGGTGGGTATGGTGCTGTCGCATGCGAGGCTGACCGGCGAGATGTCGGGGATGACGCCGATCCTGCTGCTCGACGAGATCGCCGCGCATCTCGACGCGGGCCGGCGCGCCGCGCTGTTCTCGATCCTGGAAGACTTGAATTGCCAGGCCTTCATGACCGGAACCGATGCGGCGCTGTTTTCCAGCCTGAGGGGACGCGCGCAGTTCCTCACGGTCGACCACGGCACGGTTGGACCAACAGTCTAAACCTTTGTTTATGCATATCGTTGTCCCAAAACCGCTACACACATTTGGGCGACATGCATTAGGGCCTGACAAGGTTTTTTACCCGCTATATGGTTCGGCAATGACCCCTGCCGCCCTCACCGACGAAGAGCTTGAGCGCTATGCGCGCCACATAGTGCTGCCGGAGATCGGCGGCGCCGGCCAGCAGAGGCTGAAGCGGGCCAGAGTGCTGGTCATCGGCGCCGGCGGGCTCGGCGCGCCGGTGCTGGAATATCTTGCAGCCGCCGGTGTCGGCACGCTCGGCATCGTCGACGACGACACCGTCTCGCTTTCCAATCTGCAACGGCAAGTAATCCACGCCACCGACACGATCGGCACGGCCAAGACCGAAAGCGCCAAAGCGGCCATAGCCCGCATCAATCCCCATGTAGCGGTGGAACTGCACGATTTCAGGCTGACGGCCGACAATGCCGCTGCCCTCATTGCGCGCTACGACATCGTTGTCGACGGCTCCGACAATTTCGAGACGCGCTACGTCGTGGCCGATGCCTGCGCGGCGGAAAGGCGGCCGCTGGTGCATGCCGCCGTCGGCCGCTTCGACGGCTCGGTGACGGTGCTGATGCCGTTCGAGACCGGCGCCGACGGCAGACCGAACCCGGGATATCGCGACCTCTTTCCCGAAGCGCCGCCGGAAGGGCTGGTACCCTCCTGCGCCGTTGCCGGCGTCGTCGGCGCGCTGACCGGCGTCATCGGCACGCTGCAGGCGATGGAAGCGATCAAGCTGATCACGGGCATCGGCGAACCGCTGGTCGGCCGGCTGCTGCTCTACGATGCGCTGTCGGCGCATTTCGATACGATCCGCTATAAGAGAACCTGAGCGCATGGATCAGTCCGCCGGTGTTTTGGTCACGCGGCTTGCCCCCGGCTTCGATCGCTGGGACGAACTGCTTGGCCTGATCATGCGGGCTTTCGCGCCGATGGACGGTGTCATCGACCCGCCCTCCTCGGCGCATCTGCTGAACGTAGAAAATCTAAGCGACAGGGCTGGACGCGAGACGGTGTTCCTGGCTCTGCGGGACGGCCGGATCGCCGGCTGCGTTTTCGCTCTCGAGAGGACCGCCGATGTCTATGTCGGCAAGCTCGCCGTCGAGCCTGATTTTCAGGGGCAAGGCATCGGGGGGCAACTTATGCAGGCTGTCGAGGAATTTGCCCGCGGCCGCAACAAGTCCGCGATCGAACTCCAGACAAGGATCGAACTCACGGCAAATCACGCAACCTTTGACCGTCTCGGCTTTCGCGAAACCGCGCGCACCGCGCATCAGGGCTATGACCGGCCGACTTCGATCACCATGCGCAAGGAGCTCAAGTGAGCCTCGCTCTCAGCGCGCAGGAGCAGGCCGTCGCCTCCGGCCATGACGGGGCGGCGATGGCCATGCGCATCGTTGCCGAAAGTGCTGCGCTGCTCGGCGCGCCGCGGCTTATCCCGATCGCCTCGGCGCACATAGACGGCGCGCTCTATCACGGCGATTCCGGCACGCTGTTTGCCGAAAGGCTGGTCGAGGGCGGCGCGCGCGTCGCCGTGCGTTCGACGCTCAATGTCGGCGCACTCGATTTAATGGGCTGCTCGCGCGTGCGCCTCGAAGAGCCGGCGCGCGGCATGGCGCGGCGGATGATGGAGGCCTACCGCAAACTGGGCTGCGAGCAGAGCTGGACCTGCGCGCCCTATCAGGCTGGCCATAGGCCAGCCCAGGGAACTGACGTCGCCTGGGGCGAATCCAACGCCGTTGTCTTCTGCAATTCGGTGCTGGGCGCGCGCACCAACCGTTACGGCGATTTCCTCGACATTGCCAGCGCCATATCCGGCCGCGCGCCGGATTGCGGCCTGCACCGCGTCGAGAACCGGCAGGCGCGGCTGGTGTTCGACGTCTCCGGCCTCTCCGTCTCTTTCCTTGGTTCGGAGATCGCATGGCCTGTGCTGGGCAGCCTCTATGGCCGCGAAGCCGGAAATGCGGTCGGCGTCGTCACCGGCGTATCCTGTCATCCCGGCGAGGATGCGCTGAAAGCTTTTGGCGCGGCGGCGGCATCGTCTGGCGCCGTCGGCCTGTTTCACATTGCCGGAGTGACACCCGAGGCGCCCAACGCCGCGACCATCCTGGCCGGCGACAGGCCGGAAGCGATGATCCGCGTCACGCCGGAAATGGCCACGAGGGCCCGTGCCAGCCTGTCCACAGCAGCCACGCAGACCGCCATCGATGCGGTGGCGATCGGCAGTCCGCACCTGTCTTCGGCCGAATTCGAAGCGCTGGAGCGGTTGATCGGTGGGCGGCGGCTTAGCGTGCCGATTTATGCCTGCACCGGACGCCATGTGCTCGCCACACTGGAACAGAACGGCCGGCGCAAGACGCTCGAGGCAAGCGGCGTCCTCATCGTTGCCGACACCTGCGTGGTGGTGACGCCGATCCTGCCGGACCTAGCCGGCGGCGTGCTGATGACCAATTCGGGAAAATTCGCGCAATACGCGCCGGGCAATACTGGCTACGCCGTGCTTTATGGCTCGCTGGCCGACTGCGTCGAAAGCGCGGTTGCCGGCAAGCCACGATTTACGGATATCGCCGCATGAGCACCGTCGCCGAAATCCTGGTGCCGGGCAGCGGTGGCGAAGGCGCGGCGCTGGTGCTGACCGCGCCGATCAGCTTCTGGGGCGGCGTGGACCCGAGGAGCGGTCACATCGCCGATGTCCGCCACCCGCAGCATGGCGAGACCGTTTCGGGCCGCGTGCTGTTCCTGCCGGGCACGATCGGCTCGTCCTCGGCCTCCGCCGTGCTGCTGGAGCTCGTCCACAATGGCCATGCGCCGGCAGCACTCGTGCTGCATGAGCCGGACGCGATTCTGCTGCTGGGGCTGATTGTTGCCCGGGAAATGGGCTGGCAGACACCGGTGGCACTCAGGCTCGAGCGCGATGCTTTCGGGGCCTATCGCGGCAGGCATATACGTGTGGCCGAGGACGGCGCCCTGACAAGCGCTGCCTGATCGCTTATCTCACGTCCGTAGCGGCAACACGCGGTCCGGCGGGCGGTGGCCGTCGACGAAGGCGCGGATGTTGATGATGACCTTCTCGCCCATGTCGATTCGGCCTTCGAGCGTCGCCGAGCCCATATGTGGCAACAGCACCACTTTGTTCTTGGCCGCCAGCTTCAGCAGTTTTGAGTTCAGCGCCGGTTCGTGCTCGTAGACGTCGAGCCCCGCGCCGGCGATCTTGCCGTCCTGGATCAGCTTGACCAGAAACTCCTCGTCGATGATGTCGCCGCGCGCGGTGTTGACGATGTAAGCGGTGGGCTGAAGCAGCGCCAGCCGGCGCGCCGACAGGAGATGAAAGGTCGCCGGGGTGGACGGGCAATTGACCGAGATGATGTCCATGCGGGCAAGCATCTGGTCGAGGCTTTCCCAATAGGTCGCCTCCAGCTCTTCCTCGACCGCCGGCAGCACGCGATGGCGGTTATGGTAGTGGATCGACAGGCCGAACGCCTTGGCACGCCTGGCGACGGCGGTGCCGATGCGACCCATGCCGACAATGCCAAGCCGCTTGCCCCAGATGCGTCGGCCGAGCATCCATGTCGGCGACCAACCGGCCCATTTCTTGTCGCTGGTCAGCACGGCGGCGCCTTCGGCCAGCCGGCGCGGCACCGCCAGCATCAGCGCCATGGTCATGTCGGCGGTGTCTTCGGTCAGCACGTTCGGCGTGTTGGTGACGGTGATGCCTTTCCTGGCCGCCGCCGCCACGTCGATCTTGTCGACGCCATTGCCGAAATTGGCGATCAGCTTGAGATTGTCACCGGCCTGGGCAATCAGCGCCGCGTCGATCTGGTCGGTGATGGTCGGCACCAGCACGTCGGCTTCCTTGATCGCCGCGACCAGTTCCGGCTGCGTCATCGGCCGGTCCTCGACATTCAGCCTGGCGTCGAAGAGTTCGCGCATGCGGGTCTCGACCGGATCGGGGAGCTTGCGTGTGATGACGACGAGAGGCCGTTTTTTGCCTGCCATTGTTTCCTCGAACCCGATCTCGTTGAGACCTCTTTAACCAAGACAGGCGAAACTGAATACCGGTCGCGCTGCCTGCCACTCCTGTAACAAGCGGTGCCGCCGAAGACAAAGAAAAAGGGGCGCCGAGGCCAAAGGGCACGCGCCGAAAGGAACGAAAGTGTCTGGTTTCGCGTCGCTTCGCCTGGTCCTCAGCGCAGCGCTTCTCGGCGCTCTCCTGCATTCCCCGCAAGCCGCGGCGCAAGGTGTCGCGGCACCTGCGCAGACGGTGACGCTTGGGCCGAGCGGCCTGCCGCTGCCGCGTTTCGTCAGCCTGAAGTCGGCCCGCGTCAACTCGCGCGTCGGCCCGGGCGCCAACTATTCCGTCGACTGGATGTACACCAAGGCCGGCCTGCCGATGGAAATCATCCAGGAATTCGACACCTGGCGGCGCGTGCGCGATGCCGACGGTTCAGAAGGCTGGATCAACCAGTCGCTGCTGTCAGGCCGCCGCACAGCGATCGTGGCGCCCTGGCAGCGCAGCAAGGGTGGCCGAATCAATTTGCTCGACGATGCGGACAAAGACGCGAGCGTCGTCGCCATCATCGAGCCCGGTGTGACGGGCACGATCAAAACCTGCGACGGTCAGTGGTGCGAAATGACCTTCGACGGCCACACCGGCTGGATCGCCCAGTCGCAAGTGTGGGGCGCCTATCCCGGCGAGCACGTCAAGAACTGAGATTTCTGGAAAGGTCGCCTAACGGCCAATGCGGCCGAGATGGGTGTCCTGGAAGCCGCTCGCCAACTTCAAGCCGTAGCCGAGCGCGCGGTCGACGGCGATGTGAATGATCCAGATCAGACCAATCGCGATCGCCGTCGAGTTGGCAAGGATGTATCCGGCGACCGCCAGCAGCAGCGGGACAATCAGGATGTGCAAGGCGTTGTAGGCGATGGCGCCGACGCGCGGCCCGGCAAAGTAGCCGAGCATCGACAGGTCAGGCGCCAAGATGAGCAGGGCAAACAGCCACCAGGAAACACCTGAGACGGCGTAAAGGACAACAGTTACTGCGGCGATCGTTATCCATTCCAGCCGGACCGCCAGATCTAGTGCTTTCATTGAGGTGCTGCTCAGATGCTGCGTTTCGAGCGCAGCCGCACCACGATGTCGACATTGGCAATTTCCATGCCTGCGGGTGGCTCCGGCAGGTTGGAAACGGTCACCGGACCGCTTTCAATGTCGAAAATCCGGTTTTCACCTTCGATGTAGAAATGATGGTGATCGGAGGTGTTGGTGTCGAAATAGGTCTTCGACCCCTCCACCGCGAGGATGCGCAGCAGGCCTGCCTGGGTGAACTGGTGAAGCGCGTTGTAGACGGTGGCGAGCGAGACCGGCACGCCGGCGGCGATCGCCTCCTCATGCAGTTCCTCGGCCGAAAGGTGGCGGTCGCCCTTGGCAAAAAGCAGATCGGCCAGCGCAATGCGCTGGCGTGTCGGCCTTAGGCCGGCTTCGCGAACCCGCTTGTCCACAACGACATTTTCCTTCCGGCAGCCCAGATCCATCTATCCGTCCAAGCCCACAGTTCTGCCTCAAGACACGCCCACAGTGGCAAAAAAACGTCAACCACCGAAACTGGATACCTCTCGACATATATTCTGTTGGCCGAATGCGATCAATAGCGCGCATTGACCCGGGCAGACGGGCGGGTTAAGCGCAAACGCCGGTTTCCGGCTCGAAATGGATTGTGTTAGGAAACCAACGAAAAGGGCGCCCACTGCCCGGGACTATCATGGGGACGAGATTGATGGCGGGTTCGAAATCCAGCTACGGTTATGAGGAATTGCTGGCCTGTGCCCGCGGCGAGCTGTTCGGACCCGGCAACGCCCAACTGCCCTACCCGCCGATGCTGATGTTCGACCGCATCACTGAAATCAGCGAGACCGGCGGCGCCCACGACAAGGGCTTCATCCGCGCCGAATTCGACATCAAGCCGGACCTGTGGTTCTTCGCCTGCCATTTCATCGGCAATCCGATCATGCCGGGGTGCCTGGGCCTCGACGCGATGTGGCAGTTGACGGGGTTCTACCTCGGCTGGCTCGGCGAACCAGGCAAGGGCATGGCGCTGTCGACCGGCGAAGTGAAGTTCAAGGGCATGGTGACGCCGTCGGTCAAGAAGGTCGAATACGGCATCGATTTCAAGCGCGTCATGCGCGGGCGCCTGGTGCTCGGCATCGCCGATGGTTGGCTTAAGGCCGACGGCGAACCCATATACGCGGCGACGGACCTCAAGGTGGGGCTGTCCAAGCAATCGGCCGCCTGACCGGCGCCACTGCAGCAGGGCGTTTCCCGAAACGCGCAATGACGCTGCAGCACTTTGATTTTGCGTATGATCGCCGACGAAAACCGACTACGGTTTCGGGATCATCCGCTGGAAGGAGTTGCGAATGAGAAGGGTCGTCGTCACAGGCCTCGGCATCGTATCGTCGATCGGCAACAATGCCAACGAGGTGCAATCCTCGCTCTACGATGCCAAATCCGGCATCAGCTTCTCCGATTCCTTCGCCGAACACGGCTTCCGCTGCCAGGTCTGGGGCGCGCCGACGCTCGACCCGTCGGCCATGATCGACCGCCGCGCCATGCGCTTCCTGAGCCAGGGCGCTGCCTGGAATCATGTCGCAATGGACCAGGCGATCGCCGATGCGGGGCTTGACGAAAGCGACGTCACCAATGAGCGCACCGGCATCGTCATGGGCTCGGGCGGCCCCTCGACCCGCACCATCGTCGAGGCGGCCGAGATCACGCTCAAGAACAACAGTCCGAAACGCATCGGTCCGTTCGCGGTGCCGAAGGCGATGTCGTCGACTGCTTCGGCGACGCTCGCCACCTGGTTCAAGATCCACGGCGTCAATTATTCGATCTCGTCGGCCTGTTCGACTTCCGCGCATTGCATCGGCAATGCCTACGAACTGATCCAGTGGGGCAAGCAGGACGTGATGTTTGCCGGCGGCCATGAAGACCTCGACTGGACGATGTCGGATCTGTTCGATGCCATGGGCGCGATGTCGTCCAAATTCAATGACAAGGCGTCAACCGCGTCTCGCGCCTATGACGCCAATCGCGATGGCTTCGTCATCGCCGGCGGCGCGGGCGTCCTCATCCTGGAGGAACTCGAACACGCCAAGGCGCGTGGCGCCAAGATCTATGCCGAGATCGTCGGCTACGGCGCGACGTCGGACGGCTACGACATGGTGGCGCCGTCGGGGGAAGGCGCGGTGCGCTGCATGCGCCAGGCGCTGGCGACCGTATCGACGCCGGTCGACTACATCAACACGCACGGCACCTCGACGCCGGTCGGCGATTCCCGAGAGATGGGCGCCATCCGCGAGGTGTTCGGCGACAAGATGCCGTTCATTACCTCGACCAAGTCGCTGACCGGCCATTCGCTGGGTGCGGCCGGCGTGCAGGAATCGATCTACTCGATCCTGATGATGCAGGGCGGCTTCATCGGCGAGAGCGCCCATATCGAAACCCTCGATCCGGAATTCGAGGGCATGCCGATTGTGCGCAAGCGTATCGACGACGCCAGGATCGACACGGTTTTGTCCAATTCTTTCGGTTTCGGTGGCACCAACGCAACGCTGGTTTTCCAGCGCTATTCCGCATAAGGATTTGCCGGGCATGGACGGACTGATGAAGGGCAAGCGTGGGCTTGTCATGGGCGTCGCCAATGATCATTCGATCGCCTGGGGCATCGCCAAGAAGCTGTCCGAGCATGGGGCAGACCTCGCCTTCACCTATCAGGGCGACGCCTTCGGGCGCCGCGTCAAGCCGCTCGCCGAGAAGCTCGGGGCGTCACTGGTCGTGCCATGCGACGTCGAGGACAGCGCATCGGTCGCGGCCACCTTCGAGACACTCGGCAAGGAATGGGGCGGGCTCGACTTCGTCGTGCACGCCATCGGCTTTTCCGACAAGAACGAGCTCAAGGGGCTCTACGCCGATACCAGCCGCGACAACTTCGTCCGCACCATGGTCATCTCCTGCTATTCCTTCACCGAGATCGCCCGCCATGCTGCCCCGCTGATGAGCGACGGCGGCGCGATGATCACGCTGACCTATGCCGGCTCCGTCCGCGTCATGCCGAACTACAACGTCATGGGAGTCGCCAAGGCCGGGCTGGAAGCCAGCGTGCGCTATCTCGCCAATGATTACGGCCCGCGCGGCATCAGGGTGAACGGCATATCGGCGGGGCCGGTGCGCACGCTGGCCGGCGCCGGGATTTCGGATGCGCGGCACATGTACTCCTACCAGCAGCGAAACTCGCCGCTGCGCCGCACCGTGACCATCGACGAGGTTGGCGGCTCGGCGCTCTATCTTTTGTCCGACCTCTCGTCAGGCGTCACCGGCGAGATCCATTATGTCGATTCCGGTTATCACATCGTGTCGATGCCGACACTCGATGAGTTGAAGCAGACCGACAGCGGACGCGATTAGAGCTGTTCCATCCCGATGGGATCGGGGTGGGCTCTATCTCTTTGGTTAAGCATGATCTCCGGACAAACGGTTCCCGCTTGCCCGGGGAAAAGCTGAGACCACCTTTGGCGATAAAGCTCTGGTTTCTTCCGGTAAAATTGGATGCATTGGCGGAAACTCATTTTAAGGAGATATCCGCTATAAGTCCTGTGGCTAGGGCACTGCGCGTTCTTGCTGGGCGCAAAGGATGCTTTAGGATTTATGAATTTGCGTGTGATCTTTCCGGAAAAGTCGAGTTGATTTTTGGGATCATGCAACAGGGACTGAGTGATGCCTGCTGTCAGCAACCCGAAGCGAACACCTGTGTTCCGACTGCTCACCGTCGCCGCCTCGGGCCTTGGCAGTTTCATTCTCGGGCTCTGGGGTCTCAAGTTCGGTTTCGGTGACGGCTTTGCCGGCCTGCAGGCGGGAACCATGGTCGGCATTGCCTCGGCCCTGTGCGCGCTGGCCGCCGCCGGTGCGGCCCTGTCCTTCTTCGCCGGCGTTGATGAATCGGTGGATTACGTCTTCAACGAAACCCATTTCGACAAGCTGACCGGGCTTTTGTCGCGGCCGGCCATGGTTGGCAAGATCGCCGACGCGGCGTCGGCGACGATCAAGACCGGCGAGCCGGTGTTCCTCATCGATATCGACATCGACCGCTTCAAGCAGATCAACGACGCTATCGGCTACAGCCATGGCGACGAACTGATAAGTGCCTTCACCAAGCGGCTGAGGGCTTCCATGCCTGAAGGCACGGTGATGGGGCGCATCGGCGCCGGCGAATTCGCCGTCCTCTTGTCGGAACATGAGATCCAGGGATCGATGGAAGCCACTGTCGAAACCCTGATCGAGGAGATGCTCAAGCCCTATCAGCTCGATTCCCACCTGCAATCGATCGGCCTGTCAGTGGGTATCGTGGCGATGCCGAAGGACGGCATCGATCCGGTCCTTATCCTGCGTCGCTCCAACCTGGCACTGCAGAATGCCCGCGCCGGCGGAGCGGGCAACTGGTCGGTCTTCCATTCCGACATGGGCCAGGTCGCCGACTACCGCCACTGGGTCGAATCCGAGCTGCACATTGCTTTCGACCGCGGCGATTTCGACCTTCACTACCAGCCGCAGCTCGACCTGCCGAGCGGCCGCATCGTCGGCTACGAGGCGCTGATCCGCTGGAAGCATCCTGAACGCGGCATGATCCCGCCGATGGAGTTCATCCCGATCGCCGAAGAGACCGGCATGATCCACCCGATCGGCAATTGGGTGCTGCACAAGGCTTGCAGCGACGCCCGCCATTTGCCCGAGGACTGTTTCGTTGCCGTCAACATCTCGCCGGTCCAGTTCATGACCAAGGATTTCGTCGGTATCGTGCGTGACACTATGGCCAGCACCGGCATCAAGCCGTCACGGCTGGAGCTCGAACTGACCGAGACGGCGATGATGCAGGACCGCGACCGCGCCGCCATCATCCTGCAACAGCTTGCCGACATGGGCATTTCAGTGGCCGTCGACGATTTCGGCACCGGCTATTCCAACCTGAGCTATCTGATCGACTTCGCCTTCGGCAAGTTGAAGATCGATCGCTCCTTCATCAGCCGCATGGACACTGATTCCAATTCGGGTGCCGTCGTCTCGACCATCGTCGGTCTGTCACGGGCGCTTGGTGTCGGCATCATCGCCGAAGGCGTCGAGACCGAGAACCAGGCGACGCTCCTGCGGGCGGCCGGCTGCGAGATGGTGCAAGGCTATCTGTTCGGCAGGCCGGCGCCACTCAGGATCAAGCCCGGCGAGATCAGAGCGACCATTCCCGTGCACGAGCCGGCGCGCATCGTCAGCATGCATTGAGGCAGGCTGGCGTCTCAACGGCGCGCGGCAAAGACCTTGAACACGCCATCGCGGGCGAGTTCGGCATGGCTGGAGAAGACGGCCTTCAGAACCGGTTCGTAAGGCAGCTGACGGTTTGCCACCATGAACAGCCGCCCGCCCGGCTTCAGCGCCTTTCCCGCCGCCTGGATCATGCCGGCGCCGATTTCCGGCTCGGCCGCGCGGCTGCGATGAAAGGGCGGGTTCATGACGATGGCATCATAGCGCCGCTCGACCGGCTCGTTCAGCAGATCTATCCAGAAGAAGCCTGGCTCGAAGCCGGTCCGGCCGACATTGCCTTTCGCCGCCTCCAGCGCGTCGAAATCCGCTTCGTAGAGGTCGAGCCCCGTGACACCAGGTGAGCGGGCTGCAACTTCGGCTGTGACATAGCCCCAGCCGGCGCAAAAATCGGCGATGTGGCCGCGCAGGTCTTTGGGCAGGTTATCGACCAGAAGTTTCGAACCGGCGTCGATGCGGTCGAAGGAAAACATTCCGGGCGCAGTGCGGAAGCGGCCCTCGATCAGCGCGGCAGGGTTGGCGGTCCGGAGTTTTTCCGCAGCGGCCACATCGACAGGACGGCGAAGCCAGAAGGCAACGCCGTGATGCTTCGGCATATGCCCTTCGAGCGGGACAAGCTCGTCGATGCGCTTGCGCAGGCTGTCGATGCCGTCCTCCTTTCCACCGGCGACGACGATGAGCCTCCCGGGTGCGACGCGTGCGATTGCCTCGGCAAGGCGCATCTCGTTCTGGCCGCGATGGCGGCCGGCAAGCACGAGGGCAGCATCGAATGCGTCGCCTCCAGGCTGCGGCGTCACCGTGTAGCCCGCACGCTCCAAGGCGCGGAAATGCGGCCGGAAACCTTGCACGAGATGGAGCGCCGCCTCGAAACCTTCAGGCAGCCGAAAGCCCGGCTCGGCACCGAGAAACAGCACACGCTCGCCCTTTTGCGGCAAAGGCAGCGTCTCGGCTTCGAAGGGATGGAACAGTGTCTTCAGCGGCTCAGCGGCCATTCTTGCTCTCTTGTTTTGACGCAATTCCCAAGGGAAAGCGCTACGTGCTTTTCCCGGGAAAACCGCTCACACTTTTCCTGGAATTGCTCCAAACGAAAACGGGCGCGACATGTGCCGCGCCCGTTTCAACTCTATTCCCAGACCGCTCAGGCGGCGTTTTCTTCGCCTTCGGCTTTCTTGTCGCGGGCGATTTCCTTGCCGGTGGCCTGGTCGACGACCTTCATCGACAGGCGGACCTTGCCGCGCTCGTCGAAGCCCATCAGCTTGACCCAGACCTTGTCGCCTTCCTTGACGACGTCGGAGGTCTTGGCGACCCGGTCGTTGGCAAGCTGCGAGATGTGGACGAGACCGTCACGCGGGCCGAAGAAGTTGACGAAAGCGCCGAAGTCGGCGGTCTTGACGACCGTGCCTTCGTAGATTTCGCCGACTTCCGGCTCGGCGACGATGGTGTGGATCCACTTCTTGGCCGCCTCGATCTCCTTGGCGTTTGCCGAAGCGATCTTGACCGTGCCGTCATCCTCGATGTTGATCTTGGCGCCGGTCTTCTCGACGATCTCGCGGATGACCTTGCCGCCGGAGCCGATAACGTCGCGGATCTTGTCGGTCGGGATATGCATGACCTCGATGCGCGGCGCGAACTCGCCGAGTTCGGGGCGGGCACCGGTCAGAGCATGCGCCATCTCGCCGAGGATATGCTGGCGGCCATCCTTGGCCTGGTCCAGCGCGATCTTCATGATCTCCTCGGTGATGCCCTCGATCTTGATATCCATCTGCAGCGAGGTGATGCCGTTGGCAGTGCCGGCGACCTTGAAGTCCATGTCGCCGAGGTGATCTTCGTCACCCAGGATGTCGGAGAGGACCGCGAAGCGCTCGCCTTCCTTGATCAGGCCCATGGCGATACCGGCGACGGGCTTGGCCAGCGGAACGCCGGCATCCATCAGCGCCAGGGAGGTGCCGCAAACGGTCGCCATCGACGACGAGCCGTTGGACTCGGTGATCTCCGAGACGACGCGCAGCGTATAGGGGAACTGGTCAGCGCTCGGCAGCATCGGACGGATGGCGCGCCAGGCAAGCTTGCCGTGGCCAATTTCGCGGCGGCCCGGCGAACCCATGCGGCCGGTCTCACCGACGGAGTAGGGAGGGAAGTTGTAGTGAAGGAGGAACTTCTCCTTGTACATGCCAGTCAGCGAATCGACATACTGCTCGTCCTCGCCGGTGCCGAGCGTGGCAACGACCAGCGCCTGGGTCTCGCCGCGGGTAAACAGCGCCGAACCGTGGGTGCGCGGCAAAACGCCGACTTCGGAGACGATCTTGCGGACCGTCTTGAGGTCACGGCCGTCGATGCGCGACCCGGTGTCGATGATATTCCAGCGCACGACCTTGGCCTGCAGTTCCTTGAACACCGAGCCGATCTGCTCGGACGTGTACTTGACGTCTTCGCCTTCGGCCGGGGCAAACGCTGCCTTGACCTTGGCCTTGACGGCGTCGACGGCGGCGTAGCGCTTCTGCTTGTCGACGTTCTTGTAGGCATTGCTGAGTTCGTCGCCGACGATCTTCAGCATCTCGGCTTCAAGCGCGGAATAATCCGGCGCAGTGAAATCGCGCGGCTCCTTGGCGGCAACTTCGGCCAGCTTGATGATGGCGTCGATAACCGGCTGGAAGCCCTTGTGGCCGAACATGACGGCGCCGAGCATCAGCTCTTCGCCGAGTTCCTTGGCTTCGGACTCGACCATCAGAACGGCGTCGGCGGTGCCGGCGACAACGAGGTCGAGCTTGGATTCCTGCATCTCGTCGACATGCGGGTTGAGCACATATTCGCCGTTGATGTAGCCGACGCGAGCGCCGCCGACCGGGCCCATGAAGGGGACGCCCGAGAGCGTCAGCGCGGCAGAGGTGGCGACGATCGACAGGATGTCCGGATCGTTTTCGAGGTCATGCTGGACGACGGTGACGACGATCTGGGTGTCGTTCTTGTAGCCGTCGGCGAAGAGCGGGCGGATCGGGCGGTCGATCAGGCGGGAAACGAGCGTTTCCTTTTCGCTCGGACGGCCTTCGCGCTTGAAGTAGCCACCCGGGATCTTGCCGGCGGCGTAGGTCTTTTCCTGGTAGTTGACGGTCAGCGGGAAGAAATCGAGGCCTGGCTTCGGCTCCTTCATCGAGACGACAGTGGCGAGAACCTTGGTTTCGCCGTAGGTCGCGAGCACCGCGCCGTCAGCCTGACGCGCGATCTTGCCGGTTTCCAGGATGAGCGGACGGCCGCCCCATTCGATTTCCACTTTGTGGTGATTGAACATGTCTTGTCCTTAATAAGCGGAAAGGACCGCGCCGTTTCACGGTGCGCGGATGCCCTTTCCCTGGCTTCCTTTCTCGGGCAGCCACGGGCAAGACAACGGGAAGCTCGGGTAAATTTCGGCGCTGGGCAGCGCACGAGCGTCCTGCAATCCTGCCCCATGACCGTCCATGGGCGGTTTCGAGTGGCCCTCTGCACGCTCGAAACCGGGTCTGGCCAATCGATACGACTGGCAGAATGCGCGACCGGCGGGCTCTCCTTCGAAAGCCCGCCGGTCAATTCGTCAACGGCGCAGACCGAGCTTCTCGATCAGCGTCTGATAGCGCGCGTCGTCCTTGCGCTTGAGATAGTCAAGCAGGCTGCGGCGCTGGGAGACGAGAGCGAGCAGACCACGGCGGGAATGGTTATCCTTCTTGTGGTCCTTGAAGTGGTCGGTCAGGTTCTTGATGCGCTCGGAAAGGATGGCCACCTGGACTTCCGGAGACCCGGTATCGCCCTTGGCGGTTGCGAATTCACCCATCAATTCCTTTTTGCGCTCGGCAGTAATCGACATCGTGTTTTTCCTTATCTGTTTGAGGAAACGGGTCGCCCTCAGCCGGGATGTCGTCCAGCAGGGGCCGGTTAAAAGCAAAGCGTCAATGCGCTAAGCTGCGGCGCATATAGGGCAATTCCCCGGAAAACACCAGCCCAATTCATAAAGCCGGCTTGTCGCAGGCTTTTGCTGGGGAATCCAAGATTTCCCTGATGCTGGACGCCTATAACCACTTCTTGCGTTTGAAGAAGACGATCAGGCCGGCAGCAACGGCCAGCATGAACAGCAGCGAAGCCGGGTAGCCATAATAGGCTTTCAGTTCCGGCATATTCCATGGCGAGCTTTCGGGGTCGAAATTCATCCCCCAGATACCAACCAGGAAGGTGAGCGGCATGAAGATCACCGAGACGATGGTGAGATAAGAAATGACATCGTTGGTGCGCGCCTGGCTCAGCGACAGATGCATTTCGATCAGGCCGGTCAGCATGTCGCGCTGGTTCTCGACCAGCTCGATCAGCCGCAATGCGTGGTCGAGCGTGTCGTTGAAGAAGATCTTCGTCTCGGCCTTCACGTAGGGCACATCATTGCGGATCAGCGTCGCCAGCGCATCGCGCATCGGCCACAGCACGCCCTTGAGCACATTGGCATCGCGCCGCAATTCGTGCAGCTGGCGCATCTGATGCTTGTGCGGCGTGTTGAGCATCTCATCCTCGATGCCATCGACTTCCTCGCTAGCGGCCTCGATCGGCGGGAAATAGCTGTCGACGATGGAGTCGATGAGCGCATAGGCCAGATAGTCGGCGCCGCGCGACCGCAAGCGGTTGGGCAGCGCCGCAGCGATGCGCTTGCGCACGGGGTCGAACGGATCGCCTTCGCGCTCCTGGAAGGTGACGACGAAATTCTTGCCGAAGAACACCGCGATCTGCTCGTAGCGATGCACCTTGACGTCGTCGATCATGCGCATGACGACGAAGGCGTGGTCTTCGAAGAAGTCGACCTTCGGCCGCTGGCCGGTGTTGACCACGTCTTCCAGAGCCAGCGGATGCAGGTTGAAAATCCGGCCGATCTCCTCGATCAGCTGGATGTTGGCGAGCCCGGTGCAGTCCAGCCAGACGACCGGCCAGTTGTCGCAATGGGTGTTGAGATCATCGACGCTGGCTTGTTCGATGGTCTTGTATTTTTCCGGCGAGATCAGTGTAAGCCGGAGCTCGGAGCGGCGCGCCGCCGGATCGGCAATCAGTGTGCCCGGCGAGGCGCCGACCGGCGGCCGCCGCGTTTTCACCGGCGCCCGCTTCTCCACCGCCTCAGCCTTTGCCATCTGCCCCTCGGATGTAAGCTCGAAGTAAAACTAGACGAGAGTGGTCAGCCGGCAAAGACCCGCTTCGGCTTGAACATGCCTTGCTCGATGGCGCCGATGGCGACTAGCTTGCCTCGCGCGGTGGCGCAGGCTTCCTCGGCTTCCACGGGCGCGTCGCGGCCGCGGATGATGACTGGATTGCCAAGGCGGATCTTGGTCGCCGCTTCGTCGCTGATGGCGATCTGCGGCAGGCAGTCGAGCGCCGCCGCCGTGTCGACAAGCAGCGCATCGATGGCTCTGAAGTCGATCGGCGCATCGGCAGCGCCATCGCCGTCAGCTTCGCTTTGTTCGCCGAAACGGGCGGCTTCCAGTTCGGCGACGGTGACGAAATCTTCCCGGGTGAAAGGCTCGACCTCGACCCGGCGCAACTCGGCGATATGGCCGAAGCAGCCGAGGTCGCGGCCCATGTCGCGGGCCAGCGAGCGCACATAGGTGCCCTTGCCGCATTCGACTTCGAAAAGCGTACGATCGGCGGCGTGCTCGACAATATCGAGGCGGCCGATCTCGATTTCCCGCGCGGGTATGTCGACCGTCTCGCCCTCGCGGGCAAGGTCATAGGCACGCTCGCCAGCGATCTTGATGGCCGAGAATTGCGGCGGTGTCTGCATGATGACGCCGGTGTAGTTCGGCAGCAGCGCTCTGACGTCGGCCTCGGCCGGGCGCCGGTCGGAATTTCGTGTCACCGGGCCTTCGAGGTCGTCGGTCGAGCGCTCCTCGCCCCACGCGACGGTGAAACGATAGATCTTGGCGCCGTCCTGGACATAAGGCACGGTCTTGGTGGCCTCGCCGAGGGCGATCGGCAGCATGCCGGAGGCCAGCGGATCGAGCGTGCCGGCATGGCCGGCCTTTTCGGCCTGGAACAGCCATTTGATCTTGGAGACGGCTTCGGTCGAACCCATGCCGACCGGCTTGTCCAGCACCACCCAGCCGGAAATCGGCCGGCCCTTCTTCTTGCCGCGGCGCCCCACTATTTCTCGTCCTTGTCGTTTTGATTGTCTTCAGGTCCGAGATCACGCGCGACTTCAGGCGACTTCAACAGATCGTTGATCCTGGCGAAATTGTCGAACGACGTGTCGAGCTTGAAGCGGAACTCCGGCATGAATTTCATCTGCCGCAACGCGCCGGAAACGCGGCCGCGCACGAACTTCGCATGCTTGTTCAGCGCATCGATCACCGCGCCGGTATCCTTGGCGCCGAGCGGCGATACGAAAGCGGTGGCGACCCTCAGGTCAGGCGACATGCGCACTTCGGAGACCGATACCACAGTATTCTCGATCAGCGGATCGATGATCTCGCCGCGCTGCAAGGTTTCGGAGAGTGCATGGCGCACCTGTTCGGCGACGCGCAACATGCGCTGGGATGGGCTGGAGACAGTTGGACGGGGCATTTTTCTCAATCCTGAAAGCGTGAGGCGCGGGATGGGACCGTGCCGCATGTCTCATAAAGTTTGGGCGGCGGCCTTTCGACCACCGCCCGGTCGTATCGACAGTATACGAACTCAGAGCGTCCTGGTCACCATCTCGACGCGGAAGCACTCGATGATATCGCCGACGCGCATGTCCTCGTAGTTCTGGAAGGCCATGCCGCATTCCTGGCCACCCGGGACTTCCGCAACTTCGTCCTTGAAGCGCTTGAGCGTCTTCAGCGTGCCTTCGTGGATGACGACGTTGTCGCGGATCAGGCGCACGCCCGCACCACGCTCGACCTTGCCTTCGGTGACACGGCAGCCGGCGATCTTGCCGACCTTGGTGATGTCGAAGATCTCGAGGATCTCGGCATTGCCGATGAAGGTCTCGCGACGTTCCGGCGAAAGCAGGCCCGAGAGCGCCGCCTTCACGTCATCGACGAGGTTGTAGATGATCGAGTAGTAGCGGATCTCGATGCCCGCGGCCGCCGCGGCCGCGCGTGCTTGCACGTTGGCGCGGACGTTGAAGCCGATGATCGCGGCGCCGGAAGTTTCCGCCAGCGACACGTCGCTTTCGGTGATGGCGCCGGCGCCGGCATGAACGATGCGCGCACGCACCTCGTCGGTGCCAAGCTTGTCGAGAGCGGCGTTGATCGCCTCGATCGAGCCCTGCACGTCGCCCTTGATGACCAGTGGGAATTCCTTCAACCCGCTCGTCTGCAACTGCGACATCATCTGTTCAAGCGAGCCGCGCTGGCCGGCATGGCGAGCAACCGCCTTCTCGCGCGCCAGACGCTGGCGATACTCGGTGATTTCGCGGGCGCGAGCTTCGTTGTTGACCACGGCGAAGCGGTCACCGGCTTGCGGCGTGCCCTGCAGGCCAAGCACCTCGACCGGCATGGCCGGAGGCGCTTCCTTGATCTGCTCGCCGCGGTCGTTGACCAGCGCGCGCACCCGGCCCCATTCGTTGCCGGCGACGAGAATATCGCCCGGCATCAACGTGCCGGTCTGCACCAGCACTGTGGCGACGGGGCCGCGGCCCTTGTCGAGCTGGGCTTCGATGACGACGCCCTCGGCGGTGCGGTCCGGATTGGCCTTGAGGTCGAGGATTTCGGCCTGCAGCAGGATAGCTTCCAAGAGCTTGTCGAGATTGGTGCCCTTGGTCGCCGACACTTCGACGTCCAGCACTTCACCGCCCATGGATTCGACGAACACCTCATGGCGCAGCAGCTCCGAGCGCACCTTCTGCGGATCGGCATCGTGCTTGTCGATCTTGTTGATCGCCACGATGATCGGAACGCCGGCCGCCTTGGCATGGCTGATCGATTCGATGGTCTGCGGCATGACGCTGTCGTCGGCCGCCACCACCAGGATGGCGATATCGGTGGCCTGGGCGCCGCGGGCGCGCATCGCCGTGAAGGCGGCGTGGCCGGGCGTGTCGATGAAGGTGATCTTCTGACCGTTCTTCTCGACCTGATAGGCGCCGATATGCTGGGTGATGCCGCCGGCCTCGCCGGAAACGACATTGGCGTTGCGGATGGCGTCGAGCAGCGAAGTCTTGCCGTGGTCGACGTGGCCCATGATGGTCACGACCGGCGGCCGCGACACCAGGTCCTCGGCATTGTCGGCGATGTTGAACAGGCCTTCCTCGATGTCGGACTCGGCGACGCGGCGAACCGTGTGGCCGAATTCGGTGGCGACCAGCTCGGCCGTGTCGGCGTCGATGATGTCGCCCGGCTTCAGGATCTGGCCCTGCTTCATGAAGTACTTGACCACATCGACGGCGCGCTCGGACATGCGCTGCGCCAGTTCCTGGATGGTGATGGTTTCGGGCAGGATCACTTCGCGCATAACCTTCTCGCGCGGCTCATTGTGCATCGCGCGCTTGAATTTTTCCTGGCGGCGGCGCATCGACGACAGCGAGCGGGCGCGCGCATCCTCGTCGGAAAGCGCCGTGTTGAGGGTCAGCTTGCCGCGACGACGGTCTTCCTCTGCCTTGGTCGGCTTGGCCGGACGCGCCACTTCGGGCGTGACCGGACGGCGAACCGGGACGCCGACGCCGGTGCGCTTCGGCTTGACCTCTTCCTCGTCGTCCGATGCCACCAGCTCGGCAGCCAGCGGCGCGCGGCGGCGCGCCTCTTCTTCGGCACGGCGGCGGGACTCGGCCTCGGTCTGCAGGCGGGCTTCTTCCTCTGCCTGACGGCGCGCGGAGTCCTCGCGCTCGCGCTTGCGGCGCTCCTCGTCCTCAGCGCGGCGCTTGGCGTCTTCGGCGGCGCGCTGACGATCCTCGACTTCGCGAACCTTGGAGCCTTCGAGCGCCCTGCGCCGGGCTTCCATTTCGCCGCGCGACAATTCGTTCAGCACCATGCCGCTGCGTTCGACCGGCGGCGGCGGGGGCGGCGCCTTGGGCGCTTCCTGCACCACGGGGGCCGCCACAACCGCGGGCTTGGGCGTCAAAACGGGTGCAGCCACCGGCTCCGGCTTGTCGCCGGGCATGGAGAACTTGCGCTTCTTGATCTCGACCTGGACCTGCTTGGTGCGGCCATGCGAGAAGTTCTGGCGCACGACGCTCTGCTCGGTACCGGGGCGCTTCAGCGTCAAGGTCTTCTTCGGTGTAACACTCAACGTCTTGTCGTCGCCCGATTTCGTATCGTTCATTCCATATCCTCTGCAGCATCATCTTCGTCAGCAACGGCCGCAAGCATTGCCAGATCGTCGGGGGTTCCGCCCCGATATCGGTCGAGCGCAACCATGCGCTTCTCAACCGCCTTGCCCGCGTCTCCCGCGAGAACGGCAGCATGTATCACATTTGTGCCCCCCAATGCCAAGCTCAACTCGGCCTCGGAGAAAAGTTTGTAGGCAAGAACCGCGGGCCCGCCGAGGTGGACAGTTGCCCGCCGTGCCTGGCTGATCTTGCGCACGCCGTCGTCGGACGCTTCGGTCGCGTGGAGCACGAAAAGCGCCAGCCCGCTACGCACCGCGCTCTCGACCTTGGTGGCGCCGAGAGCGATCGCGCCGGCCTTGCGGGCAAGGCCGAGCATGCCAAGAGCGGATCGTGCGAGCAGCCCGTCGACCATGCCACCGAGATCGGGCGGCACGGTCACTTGCGCCTTGAAGGCGCGGGCAAACAGGTTCTTCGCCGCCGCCTTGTCGATATGTAGGCGGTCGGCGCTCACCCAACAACCACGGCCGGGCAGGTTTCTCTTGATGTCCGGAACGACGGCCGAATCCGGGCCGACGACGAAACGGATCAGCTCATCCGGCTCGGCTTGCCTGCGGGTAACGATGCAGGTGCGATCGTTCATCTCGTCCTGGGGCGGGTTGTGGGCGATGCGGTTTCACCTCACGCACCAACGGCTTCGTCAGCCGGGACCTGTTCGGCTGCAAGCTCGTCTTCGGTGATCCAGCCGGCCTTAAGGCGGGCTGCCAGAACCATCTGCTCGGCATCGGCGCGCGACACGCCGTGATTGGCGAGAACGCCCGGATAAACCTTGGTCTCGCCGTCCTTGCGTTCCTTCCAGCCGGTCAGGTCGTCGGCGGCATAGCCGGCGAAATCCTCGATCGTCTTCACGCCGTCCTCGCCGAGCGTCACCATCATGGCAGTGGTAACGCCGGGGATTTCGCGCAGCTCGTCGGTGACGCCCAGCGCCTTGCGCTTCTCGTCATGCTCGGCTTCGATCTTCTCCAGATATTCGCGGGCGCGGGTCTGGATTTCCGAAGCGGTGTCTTCGTCGAAGCCGTCGATCGAAGCGATCTCGCCCGAATCGACATAGGCGACTTCCTCGACACTGGTGAAGCCTTCGGAGGCCAGCACTTGGCCGACCATCTCGTCGACATCGAGCGCCTCCATGAACAGCGACGAACGTTCTACGAATTCCTTCTGGCGGCGCTCGGATTCCTCGGCCTCGGTCAGGATGTCGATGTCCCAGCCGGTGAGCTGCGAGGCAAGACGCACGTTCTGGCCGCGGCGGCCGATGGCAAGCGACAGCTGGTCGTCGGGAACCACCACCTCGATGCGCTCGGCATCCTCGTCGAGCACGACCTTGGCGACTTCCGCCGGCTGCAGCGCATTGACGATGAAGGAGGCGGCCGAAGGCGACCACGGAATGATGTCGATCTTTTCGCCCTGCAATTCGCCGACCACCGCCTGGACGCGGCTGCCGCGCATACCGACGCAGGCGCCGACCGGATCGATCGAGCTATCGCGCGAAATGACGGCGATCTTGGCGCGCGAGCCGGGATCGCGGGCGACCGACTTGATCTCGATGATGCCGTCGTAGATTTCCGGCACTTCCATGGTGAAGAGCTTGGCCATGAACTGCGGATGGGTACGCGACAGGAAGATCTGCGGGCCGCGCTGTTCGCGGCGCACGTCGTAGACATAGGCGCGGACGCGGTCGCCATATTTGTAGTTTTCGCGCGGGATCAGCTCGTCGCGGCGGATAATCGCCTCGCCACGGCCGAGATCGACGATGACGTTGCCATACTCGACGCGCTTGACGGTGCCGTTCACGATTTCGCCGATGCGGTCCTTGTATTCGTCATACTGGCGGTCACGTTCGGCCTCGCGCACCTTCTGCACAATGACCTGCTTGGCCGACTGGGCCGCAATGCGGCCGAAATCCATCGGCGGCAGCTGTTCGGCGATAAAGTCGCCGAGCTGGGCGTCGGGATTGCGCTCGCGGGCCGAGGAAATGGCGATCTGGGTGGCGTAGTCATCGACCTTCTCGACAACTTCCATCAGCCGCTGCAGCTTCATCTCGCCGGTGGTGGCGTTGATATCAGCGCGGATGTTGGTTTCCTGGCCGTAGCGCGAGCGTGCGGCCTTCTGGATCGCATCGGCCATGGCGGCGATGACGATCGACTTGTCGATCGACTTTTCACGCGCGACCGCGTCGGCGATCTGCAGCAGTTCAAGTCTGTTGGCGCTTACAACCATGTCTTTATCTCCCGAACTCAAGTGCCGGACCTTCGGCCCGGCAGCTCAATCGTTATTCCTGTTCGTGTTCTTCCGTGGCGTCTTCGGAAACATCGTCTTCCGGCTCGCCGCGGCGTTTCTTGGCTTCCTTGCGCTCCCGATTGTCCTTTGACAGCGCGTCTCGGATGAGGTCGTCGGTGAGGATCAGCCGCACATCGGCGATCGCGTCATAGGGAACACGCACCGTCGGCTCTTCGCCATAGGCGGCCTTGTCCCGCTCGATCAGCACATCGTCTTCGGCGGCTTCGGCGATCTTGCCCTTGAAGCGCTTGCGGTCGGCGACCAGCACCGAGGTCTCCATCTTCACCAGATGGCCGGTCCAGGTGACGAAATCCGACTTGCGCACCAGCGGCCGGTCAATGCCTGGCGACGACACTTCGAGATGATAGGCCTTCTCGATCGGATCGTCGACATCGAGCGCCGGCGACACCGCGCGGCTGACCTCTTCGCAATCCTCGACGGTCATGGTGCCGTCATCGCGCTCGGCCATGATCTGCAGCGTCAGGCCGTTCTGGCCCGACAGATGCACACGCACGAGGCGAAAGCCGATGCCGCGCAACACCGGCTGAACGATCAGCGCGATGCGCGCATCGATGCCGCTTTCGCGGATGATGCGGTCGTCGGCTTCGCTTGCCGTTGCAGTCATGAGGTTCCTGTCGTTGCTTGCCGGAGCATGATCTTTTCCGAAAACCGGGTCCCACTTTTCGGGATCATGCTCTGATACTGACCGGCAGGTAATAAAAAAGAGCGGGACCGGGTGGACCCACTCTTCGTCATACCGACCAAGAATTTGAGGCTGATATAGACGATCCCGGCCGGTGTTTCAAGTCTGTTAACGGGGCGGGCAAAGCACGGCCGAAGGCAGCCAGGCCAGGATTGCACCGAGCGCATGCAGCCCATGCGGTAACGGCACTGTGATTCCCGGCATGGCGTCCCTATCTATGTTGCAGCGCACAAACAGAGATAGCGCGCGGTGGCGCGCGAAAGGTCAAGACAATGAACAACCGCAATGTGTTTTCCGCCATAGGCGATGCCTTCGCCCTGTTCGGCAGCGCCGTTGCCGCCTCGCGCGCCGTCGAAGCCGGCCGCAAGCCGCGCCGCAGCGACCTGAGAAAGCTTGGTATCGATCCGACGGCTTTCGATCGGATCGGCCACTTCTAGCCACATAGGGAAGCCCTTCCGCCACCGTCGTCGAATGGTGACGCTTACCTTTGGGCCTCAACGAGCGAGGCCGCTATTGCCGCGATTGATCGAAACAAGACAAGCGGATCGTCCCTTGTCGGGAGAAATCCGCGCCGCTGCCAGAACTGCGCCGCTTCCGCATCGACTGCATTGACCATCAGCGCGCGCCCTCCGATCAGTTCCGACGCCTGAACACACCGCTGAAGGGCATGCTTTAGCAAGCCGGTACCGATGCCGAGCCCAGCGCGTCCGATATCGGTCGCAAGCTGGCCGAGCAGCAGGCACGGCACCGGGTCGGGCGGTTGCCCAGTACGGATTGACCGAGGCAGCATCGACGGCACAACGGCCGTCGGGGCCAAGCCATAGTATCCAGCCACTCGGCCGGCTTCGTGGACAACGAGAACTACCGTAAAGCCCTTTTCCTGATTGGAAAGTGCGCGGGTTTTCAGCCAGTGATCAAGCGAAGGCTTCCCGCAGGAAAATCCCGACACGTCGTGAGCAGCGGTAAGCAGTTCGGGGGCTGACAACGCCACTGGTTAGCGCTTCGTCGTGTAACCAGCTTCCCAGGGAGCGGGCCGCTTCGCCAGCTCCACCATGTCGGGAACCGGAGCGGCCGGAGCTGACAGGACCTCGATGAACTCCGCGAATCCTTCCGGGCTCATGCGGACAAGACGGTTATCCATCAGCACATCCTCGGCTGCGCGCACGGCGGCATCGCGCACGAAATCCGTTCGGGACCGGCCGCGCAGAGTGGCGGCGCGGTCAATCATCGCCACGTCCGCTTCCGGCAGGCGCATCGAGATCGGGTATTCCTTGCGTTCGACCTGGGCGGCCATAGCTGTCTCCTTACCGGTGATATAACGATCTGTAGCGCCAAATGCAATACAAAGATCCGCAGGCTATTTCCGGATAAAGGTGAGATAGGCTGGCCGCCGGCCTTCGCGAATGGCTTTGGCCTCGTAGCGCGTGCCCGGCCAGCCTTCATAGGGCCGATGCCAGTCGGCCGCGTCTTGCGCCTGCCATACGAGCGCGCCATGCGCCCGGCAGCGCAACAAGGTCCAGTTCACATAGGTATCGATGTCGGACGCGAAGCGGAATTTTCCGCCTGGCTTCAGGACGCGTGCGAACCGGTCGAGATTGAGCCGACTGACGAAACGCCGCTTCCAGTGCTTCTTCTTCGGCCAGGGATCGGGATAGAGCAGGTCGATGCCGTCGAGCGAGGCCTGCGGCAACCAGTCGAGCAGGCGCGTGGCGTCGTCATTGTGAACGCGCAGATTGGCGAGCGGCTTTTCCCGCACCGCCATCATCAGCTTGGCCATGCCGTTGACGAACGGCTCGACGCCGATGAAGCCGGCCGCCGGGTCCTCCGTGGCGCGATGCAGCAGATGCTCACCGCCGCCGAAGCCGATTTCCAGCCGAACCGTTGAAACATCCGCGGCAAACAGCGTGCGCAACTCTGCCGGTGCTTCCGTGGAGAGGTCGAGGCCATAGGTCCCAAGGCCGCTTTCCAGCGCTGCCGCCTGCTGCGGGCGAATGGTCTTGCCGTGCCGGCGGCCGAAGAACCCTTCGGTCGCGCGGCTCCGCCTGTCCTGTGGATCCATGGCCGGGTCGCGCGCCGCCCTCAGGCGGCTACCGCGTCCTTGAGCGCCTTGGCCAGATCGGTCTTCTCCCAGGAGAAAGACCCGTCGCGACCGGCCTTGCGGCCGAAATGGCCATAGGACGAGGTCTTGGCGTAGATCGGCTTGTTGAGGTCGAGATGACGGCGAATGCCGGACGGCGACAGGTCCATCACGGTGCGCAGCGCATCCTCGAGCTTGGACTCATCCACCTTTCCGGTGCCGTGCAGGTCGACATAGACCGACAGCGGCTGGGCGACGCCGATGGCATAGGAAAGCTGGATGGTGCAGCGGTCGGCGAGCTTGGCCGCCACGACATTCTTGGCGAGGTAGCGCGCCGCATAGGCGGCGGAGCGGTCGACCTTGGTGGTGTCCTTGCCGGAGAAAGCGCCGCCGCCATGCGGGGCCGCGCCGCCATAGGTGTCGACGATGATCTTGCGGCCGGTCAGGCCGGCGTCGCCGTCCGGGCCACCGATGACGAACTTGCCGGTCGGGTTGATGTACCACATGCAATCGTCGGCGATCTTGAGGTCGCCGAGCGCCTCGCGGATGTAAGGTTCGACGACCTTGCGGACCTTCTTGGAATCCCAGGACGAATCAAGATGCTGCGTCGACAGCACGATCTGTGTCGCTTCGGCCGCCTTGCCATCGATGTAGCGGACGGTGACCTGGCTCTTGGCGTCGGGGCCGAGCTTGCCGGCCTCGCCGTTGTTTTCGTGACGGGCGGCGGCGAGAAGTTCGAGGATCTTGTGGCTGTAATAGATCGGCGCCGGCATCAGGTCCGGCGTCTCGCGGCAGGCATAGCCGAACATGATGCCCTGGTCGCCGGCACCTTCTTCGCCCTGGCGGTCGGCGGCATTGTCGACGCCCTGGCCGATGTCGGGCGACTGGCCGTGCAGGAGAACCTCGATCTTTGCCGTCTTCCAGTGGAAGCCGGCCTGCTCGTAGCCGATTTCGCGAATCGCCTTGCGGGCGACCGACTTGAACTTGGCCGGGTTGACGACAGGGTGGCCGGCGGCATCCATCAGGATCTTGCCGGCCTTGTCCTTCTTCAACAGTGTCTCGGGAACACGGACCTCACCGGCAATGACGACACGGTTGGTGGTTGCGAGCGTCTCGCAGGCGACGCGGACTTTCCACGGGTCCATGCCGGTCTTCTTGGCCTCGCGATAGACCAGATCGACGATCTCGTCGGAGATGCGGTCACAAACCTTGTCGGGATGACCCTCAGCAACGGATTCCGAGGTGAAGAAGTAGTTCTGCCGCGTCACGGGTGTCCCCTCTTGAAAAAACGATCGGCAGGGCTGCCGATTTTGGCGCGCCACGTGTTAACGGTGCCGGGCGCCGCTCGTCAAGCGGTGCAGCGGCTTTGGCATGAATGTCGCGGCAATATATCATATACCACCGGCGGCACGTGCCGCCGGCAGTCGAGCCTCGGGGCTACTCGGGCCAATGGGTCAATCGACCCACCGAATCACTCGGCATCTTCGGCAGAAAGGGATTTCACCAGATCGATGATCCGGCGGCGCACCTTCACATCCGCGATCTTGACGAAGGCGCGGTTGAGCTGAAGTCCTTCCGGACTGCCGCAGAATTCGACGGCGAAAGCCATCGAAGCGTCCTCGGCAAATCCTCTGTTACCCACCGGCTCCTGCCCTGGCGCATCTTCGAAAAAGAAGGCGACAGGCACGCTGAGTATCGAGGCTATTGCCTGCAGACGGCTGGCGCCGACGCGGTTCGTTCCCTTTTCATATTTTTGGATCTGTTGAAACGTAATACCGAGATTTTCACCCAGCTTTTCCTGGCTCATTCCAAGCATATTGCGCCGAAGCCGCACGCGACTTCCGACGTGGATGTCGATCGGATTCGGTTTTTTCTTGTTTTCTTCTGTCATTTTTTCCTCGCCGAATTTTTCCGGCCTTTTCTATTTTTCTTGCCCAAACGAAGCCGGAGCCAACTGCCCCAACAGAAACACCAACCGACTTCGAGAAAATTAGGCGATAACAGTATGAGTTTCTAATGTGTCGACTGTCAATTCACCCGTAGCCGTTGCCTTACGTTCAAGCTGAGGGCGATCGCGGCAAACAGGAACATGATCAGCATTCCGTTAACGCGGCGTCGAGCGGCGGAGATGAAAGCCTGGCCGGAGATGGGCACCCGCACGTCGATGGCGCCGCGCGCATCGACCGCCAGGGCGTCAACGATGCGTCCCCGTGTATCGACAACGGCCGAAATGCCGTTGTTGGCTGCGCGCAACAGGGGCAATCCATTTTCCACCGCGCGAATCTGTGCCTGCCTGAAATGCTGGTACGGCCCGGGCGTGTCGCCGAACCATGCATCATTTGTGACATTCACAATAAGCCGAGATGACGTTGCGTCAACTGCCACGAGATCGGGAAAGATCACCTCGTAGCAAATAAACGGCAAGGCGCTGATGCCGCCGGGCAAAACGATCGGATGGCGCTCATTGCCAGCGGCGAAGTTCATCGGCCCGGCGACCAGCTGTTCGATGCCGAAACGGCTGAGCAGACCGGAAAACGGCAGATACTCGCCGAAGGGCACCAGATGGACCTTGTCGACGGCGTCGGCAATCTCACCCTTGTCGTCGATCGCCACCACCGAATTGTAATAGCGGCTGCCGGCATCGGCCCCCGATCCGCCTTCCTCGCGCACGACGCCGGCAATCAGCATCTGCCCGGGTTGCAGCATGTCGCCGAGCGCCGTCAGTGCATCGGGGCGCTCGGTGAACAGGAAGGGCACCGACGTCTCCGGCCACAGGATCAGCTGCGGTTTGTTATGACCGGGATCCGGCGCTGCGGCCGACAGGCCCATCATGGTGGCAAAGATGCGGTCGCGCACCGAGGCGTCCCACTTCTCGCTGAGATCGACATCCGGTTGTACTATGCGGACATCGAGATTTTGCGTTGCCGGCTTGTCGGGGGTCGCCAGCCTGAAATAGCCGAAGCCGGCATGGGCGGTGACGAGCGCGGCAAGCAATGCCAGTCCGAGGCGCAGGTGCCGGCGCGCGGCGAGCAGAGCCGGCAAGGCAAAGACAAAGACCGCCAACGCGTTCATGCCGATCATGCCGGTGACCGACACGCTTTGCATCAGCAGCGGCACGGGCATCGCCGCATAGCCAACGGCATTCCAGGGAAAGCCGGTGAACAGGAAGCAGCGCAGCCATTCCGTCAGGCCAAAAGCAAAGGCAAGGGCGGCGATGCGGCCGATGTCGTTGGTCCATAACAACCGCGCGACGACGGTGGCGAAGCCGTAGAAAAACGCCAGCGCCAAAGGAATGCCGACGACCGCGAAGGGCAAGGCCCAGGCGAAGCTGTCAGCCTCAACCAGTAGCGCCTCGCCGATCCACCACAGGCCGGCAAGGAAATAGCCGAAGCCGAACCACCAACCGATGGCAAAAGCCGGCCGGAGGCGCCGCAGCCAGCTGTCGGAGGCCTCGCCGGTAGCGCCGTCGAGCAGCCAGACCAGCAGCGGAAACGAGACGAAACAGACGGCGAAGAAATCGTAAGGCGCCTGGGCGAGCACCGCCAGCGCACCTGCGAGAAACGCCACCAGCGCGCGCCGCCAGCCCCAAAGCAGAATTATCCGGCCGGCCAGGCGCTCCATGCAGACTTCCCAAGTCGTGCGAATCAGAAGCCAAGATTTATCAGATTTATTGAAACGCGACTCGCTGCGAACCGGCCAATCGCAGCGCTATCGGTGCCAGCCGTCGATGCTGAAGCCGCTCAGCTGTTCGGCCTCCTGGCGCGGAACGGCGCGCAGGGTCTGGGTGAAGGTCCAGACATGGCCTTCGGGATCGCGCGCCCGATATTGCCTCTCGCCGTAGAACTGGTCGGCAGGCTCCTCGACGATCTCGGCTCCGGCCGCCCTCGCCTGTTCGCAATGCGCGTCCAGGCCGTCTTTCAGTCGCACACAGACCGATTGGGTGTTCTTGCCGCCGACACTTGCCGGACTGGCGACGTGATCGGCCCATTCGGAATCGACGATGATGTAGCCGTCGCCGAAACGCATTTCGGCATGGACAAGCCGTCCGTCGGCGTCGCTGACCACCATGCTCGGCTCGAAGCCGAACGCCGCCTGAAGCCAGATCAGTGCCGCCCTTGGATCCCGATAGAAAACCCCGGAACCGAAGGTGGCGTGTTTGAACGGGTCGTCGACCGTCATCCGGCGCGAGATCAGGCCTGCTCGGTGCGAGCGGTTGCGCGGCGGCGGCGCTCGCCCTTCTGGTTCTGGACGATGCGCACGCGCTTGACGCGGCGCGGATCGGCATCCAGCACGTGGAATTCGAAGCCGGGTATCGCCTGCACGACTTCGCCGCGTGCGGGCACGCGACCGAGCGTGTTGAAGATCATGCCGCCGATGGTGTCGACATATTCGCCATGCTCACCGGCGGTGAAATCCTCGCCGATCATCTTGGCGACCTCGTCGATCTCGGCCTTGCCGTCGACGACGAAGACGCCCTCGCCGGTCTGGGTGATCAGCGGTTCGTCCTCGTCATGCTCGTCCTCGATGTCGCCGACGACCATTTCGACGATGTCTTCCAGCGAGGCGAGACCATCGGTGCCGCCATATTCGTCGATGACGAGCGCCATCTGGGTGCGCGTCGTCTGCATGCGGCCCATCAGGTCGGAGGCAAGCATGGAGGGCGGCACGAACAGCACCGGGCGGATCAGATTGAGGTCGCCGATGGTGCGGCCAAGATCGACCTGGGCAAGATCAAGAAGCGTCGTTGCCGGCGTCTTCCTCGATGTCCTGCCCTTCTTGACCCGGGCGACCTTGGTGATGTGCGCCAGCACGTCGCGGATGTGAACCATGCCGCGCGGGTCGTCGAGCGTCTCGGAATAGACCGGCATGCGAGAATGGCCGGACTGCTCGAACAGGCCGAGCAGATCGCCCAAAGTCGTGGTGATCTCGACCGCTTCGATGTCGGCGCGCGGCACCATGACATCCTCGACGCGCACTTCGCGCAGGCGCAATATGTTGTTGAGCATGGCGCGTTCGCCGGGCGAAAACGATTCGACATCGCTGGTGGTTTCGGCAAGCGCGCCGGCGATTTCCTCGCGCAGGCTGGTGCCGTTGCGCTGCCGGAACAGGCCCAAAACGCGGTCGAACAGGGATGGACCGGCAGGCGTTGGCTCGCTGGCGGTGCTGCCAGAAGCGGGGCTGCCGGAACTGGTACTCGGACTCGATCCCTCTTCCTTCGTATCGGAAGGCTTAGGCGCACTGCCAGCCTCGGGGCGGGCGGCAGTTTCTGGTTTGTCGTTCATCGTCGTCCGGTCAATTGGTCTTTTGTCATTACGTGTAGGGATCGGGAATGGCAAGCCTTGCCAGCGCCGCGCGCTCGATGGCTTCCATCTCCTCGGCCTCTTCGTCGGTCTCGTGATCGTAGCCCAGCAAATGCAGCAGGCCGTGGATGACGAGATGGGTGATATGGTTCTCGAATGGCTTCTCTTCCAGGGCCGCTTCACGCGTCACCGTCTCGGACGCGAGCACGATATCGCCAAGCATTGGCGGTAATTTGCCGCCCTTGGGGAAGGGAAAAGCCGGGAAAGACAAGACGTTGGTCGCCTTGTCCTTGCCGCGCCAGCCGGCGTTGAGGGTGCGGATATGGGCATCGTCGGAAAAGACGATGCTTAGCTCGGAATGGCCGGCAGCAGCGGTTTCGGCAAAGGCGGCCGATACGGCGCGGTCGACCAGAAGGGTCAGCGCCACCTCGTCGGGCCAATCGCCAGCATCGACCGACAGGTCGATCTCGATGGGGATCGAACTATCCCCGCCGCCAGGTTTTATGTCTTCAGGCATGAGCCCGCATCGTCATGATCAATTCTCGGCGCCGAGGCCGCGCGCCAGCTTGGCGTCGCGGTCATAGGCCCTGACGATTTCCGCCACCAGCGGATGGCGCACGACGTCGACATCGTTGAAGCGCACGGTTACCGCGCCGGCCACGCCGTCAAGGACACGCAAGGCTTCGACCAGGCCGGATTTGGTGCTTGGAGGTAGATCGATCTGCGTCGGATCGCCGGTGACGATCATGCGCGAATTCTCGCCGAGGCGGGTCAGAAACATCTTCATCTGCATCGGCGTGGTGTTCTGCGCCTCGTCGAGGATGACCGCGGCGTGTGCCAGTGTTCGTCCACGCATGAAGGCCAGCGGCGCGATTTCGATGACTTCGGCAGCGATAGCGCGCTCGACCTTGTCGGCCGGCATCATGTCGTAGAGCGCATCGTAAAGCGGCCGCAGATACGGATCGACCTTTTCCTTCATGTCGCCGGGCAGGAAGCCCAGCCGCTCGCCGGCCTCGACCGCCGGTCGCGACAGGATGATGCGCTCGACCATGCCACGTTCAAGCAGCATCGCCGCATGCGCCACAGCCAGATAAGTCTTGCCGGTGCCGGCCGGGCCGATGCCGAAGACCAGTTCCGAGCGCTCCAGGGCCCGCATATAGGCGTCCTGGTTGAGCGAGCGGGCATAGATCGTCTTCTTGCGGGTGGAGATCTGGGCGGCCGAGACCTTGCCCTTGCGCTCCAGCGTCGGCAGCGTCAGCTGGTCGTCGGCGGCAATCGCCATGCGCACCGCGCCGTCGACGTCGGACTGGCCGATATCGGTGCCCTTCTGGAGAATGCCGTAGAGATTGTCGAGCGCTCGGCGCGCCTGCTCGGCAGCTGAGGCCGAGCCCTTGATGGTCAGCTGGTTGCCGCGCGAGCGGATGTCGACGCCGAGCTTCTGCTCGAGCCGGGCCAGGTTCTCGTCGAACTGGCCGTACAGGGCGCTGGCAAGCTTGTTGTTGTCGAAAGTCAGAACGATGTGCGCCATGTCAGAGGCCCCGGATGCTTGATTCTGGGGCAGAGTCTTCACTTCAGCAGCGCTCAACCGTCTCTCCTCATCTGCCGAGGTCATCAGACCCGTTCGGCGAACAAGCTATTGTAGCCTGTCCTTGTGATTCGCACTTGAATAATGTCACCGATTTCGCCGGCCTTTTCATCAACAATAACCGGCTGCAGCCATGGCGACCTGCCGACCTTCTGGCCGGGCTGACGACCGGGCTTCTCGATCAGCGTATCGATGGTGTTGCCAACCAGGCTCGAGCCGAAATCCTGCTGCTGTTTGAGCAGCAGGGCCTGCAGGCGCTGCAGACGCTCGTCCTTGACCGCCTCCGGCACGTGATCGGGCATCTCGGCGCCCGGCGTGCCGGGACGCGGCGAATATTTGAACGAGAAGGCCGAGGCGTAGTTGACCTGACGCACCAGTTCCATCGTCGCCTCGAAATCCTCTTCGGTTTCGCCGGGAAAGCCCACGATGAAGTCGCCGGACAGCGCGATGTCACCGCGGGCGGCGCGGATGCGCTCGAGAAGCGCCAGATAGTCCCTGGCTGTATGCCTGCGGTTCATCGCCTTGAGGATGCGGTCGGACCCCGACTGCACCGGCAGATGCAGATAAGGCATCAAGGCCGGCAGGTCGCGGTGGGCAGCGATCAGTTCGTCGTCCATGTCGCGCGGATGGCTGGTGGTGTAGCGCAGCCGCGCCAGGCCGGGGATCTCCGCCAGCCGGAACAGCAGGCGGCCAAGCCCCCATTCCGTGCCGTCTTCGCCCTTGCCGTGCCAAGCATTGACGTTCTGGCCAAGCAGCGTCACCTCGCGCACGCCGGCATCGGCCAGCCGCTCGGCTTCAGCGACGATCTGCGCCACCGGCCGCGACACTTCGGAGCCCCTGGTGTAGGGCACGACGCAGAAGGTGCAGAATTTGTCGCAGCCTTCCTGAACGGTGAGGAAGGCGGTGACGCCGCGCTTGATCACCTCGGCGCGCTTCGGCTGCGGCAGATGCTCAAACTTGTCCTCGATGGCATATTCGGTCTCGACGATCTTCTCGCCGCCGCGAGCCCGCGCCAGCACGTCTGGCAGCCGGTGATAGGTCTGCGGGCCGATGACAAGGTCGACGGCCGGCGAACGGCGGATGATTTCCGCACCTTCGGCCTGGGCGACGCAGCCGGCGACGCCGATCAGCATTTCGCGCCCGGCTGCCGCGCGTTCGGCCTTCATGTCGCGAATCCGGCCAAGCTCGGAATAGACCTTTTCCGCCGCTTTTTCCCTGATGTGGCAAGTGTTTAGCAACACCAGGTCGGCCTCGGCGATGACGTCCGTCGCCGTGTAGCCGTCGGCGGCCAGCGCATCGGTCATGCGCTGTGAATCATAGACATTCATCTGGCAGCCATAGGTCTTGACGAAGACCTTCTTGGCCGGGGCGGAGCGCCCTGTCGGCTGTCCGGCCACCGCGCCGATGTCGTCTGTTTCAATCGTGTTCAAGTCCATCCGGCGGCTTCTAACGCCTTTCCGTGACAAAAAACAGACGATTCTGGACATGGGCCTGAGGCGCAGCCCGGGGCTACCGGCTCGGGATCGGGTCGGCGAGTGCGGCTTGCATCATGGTGCGCACCCGGCTTTCCATCAGCCTCGACGTTTCCTTTCGGTTCGAGCCCTTGGAGAAGGCGATGGGCTCGCCGAAATGCACCTCGACGTCGAGCGCCCCTTCGGCCATCAGCACCTTGAGATGCGGCATCAGGTCCTGATCGCCGATCCAGGCGGCAATCGACCTATGGCGACGGCCGAGCGGCACTCCGTGCACCCGTGTGTAGGCGATCGCTACCGGCTGGATGAAGACCTGCTCGGCGGCGCCTTCCGAAATCGCCATCGAGGCGGCGCCGAACAAGGTGCTCTTGAACGGCAGGATGGTGTTGCCATCGCCGGTCGAGCCCTCGGCAAACAGCACCATGGCGTCGCCCTTGGCCATGCGGCTGGCGATCTCGCTGGCCTGGTCGCCGGCTGTGCGCTTGCGCTCGCGTTCGATAAAGACGGTGCGCTGCAGCTTCGACAGCCAGCCGATGAGCGGCCAACCTTCCATATCCGCCCTGGCGATGAACGTGACATCGGCAAAAGAGCCGAGCACCATGATGTCGGTCCAGGAGATATGGTTCGAGGCGACCAGCAGCGGGCGCTGGCTGGACAACGCGCCTTTGACATGGATGCGCAGGCCGAGCGTCCGCACGATAAGCCGGTGCCAGATCTTCAGGATGACTGTCTCGCGCCAGATGCCGGTCTTCATCGACAGTAGCTGCAGCGGCACAAGCACAAGCGAGCCGACGACAACGAGGCTCAGCGCCAGGAAAATCCTGATTTTTCCGATCATGCGCCTAGCCGCCCTATTCCGCGCTCTGGCTAGCGAAGATCGCGCCGCATGACAAGCGCGCCGGTCGGGCCATGCTCGGTCGAGCGGTAATAATTGGCGCGGTGGCCGACCTGGCGGAAGCCGAGCCTGCGGTAGAGTGCTATCGCGGCGACATTGGTCTCGTCGACCTCGAGGAACAGCGCCTCGGCGCGCTGCGCATGCAATTCGCGCAGCACCGCGTCCATCAACTGCCAGCCGAGCCCCTGGCGGCGGTGCGAGCGCGCCACCGCCACGGTCAGGATCTCGCCTTCGCCGGCAGCGAGCCTGGCCAGCACGAAGCCGACCGGCGGCTTGGCGCCGTGGCCGATTTCGCGCGCGGCATAGCCGAATACGGTATCTTGCTCGAGCAGCGCGGCGAACTCGCCATCGGTCCACGGCCGGACGAAATCCTCGCGATGCAGCACCGACACCGCCGGACTATCGGCGATAGTCAGCGGTTCGAGCGCATAGTCCCTGCGGCGCGGCTGGAGGAAAGGAATGCGCATTATTTGTCCTGCCTCGACAGAATGAACCCTGCCTGCGGCTTGGCGTCAGCGCCGCGCAGATAAAGCGGTTTCGGCTTTTCGCCCTCGCCATTTGCCGCAGCCAGCCGAGCGTAGACGGCAATGTCGGCAGTGGCCGATGTCGGACCCATATCGAAATCGCGCCCGACCGTGGCCGCGATCTGCACGGCCGCCGTGCCGGCCAGTACCGGAAAATTGTCAGCCGCCATTCCCGCGGCTTGCGCAAGTGTGGTCACCGCCGGACCATAGCGCAAAATCGCTTCCCCATCGTAAAGCGCGACATGGATCTCCTGGCGGCCGGCGTCGAGCACGGAAAGGACCGGGCGGCCAGGAAATGCCGACCTCGTCTCAGCAGCCAGCGCCTCCAGCGTCGTCACGCCAATCGCCGGGATATTCAACGCCAGCGCCAGGCCACGCGCCGCCGACACGCCAACGCGCAAGCCGGTGAAGGAGCCGGGGCCAACGGAGACCGCGACGGCGCCAAGACCGGTATAGGAAGTCCCGGCCGCCTTCAGTGCCTGATCGATGACGGCCATCAGATGCTCGGCATGGCCCTTGCCGAGATCGAGCACGGAGCGGCCGAGCTCTTTGCCGGCCACTGCATCAAAGACGCAAGCGGCGCAGAGATTGGCGGCACAGTCGATGGCGAGCAGTTTCATGGGCGACCGGTTCGAAAAACAGTCTCCCTCTGCCCGCCATGGCGCGCCGCCGCAAGAGCCAGCGCATAAATTGTTAAGCGGCTTTGCTTCGAACCTTATGCCACTTGCTCAATGCGCAGCATGTGGTTGTCCCAGACATAGTCGGGCTCGGAACGCGTCATGCCGCTGCCTTTTACGATTTCGCCAGCACCCGTGGTTGCCATGAAGCCCGGTCCGTCGGGCGCGAGGCCGCAGACCTCGACCAGCGCCTTGGTGGCGACGATCTTGCCGCTGGCGGCGTCGATCACGGCCAGCGAATTGCCTTCCGGCGAAGACACGGCGATGGTTCCGGCGGCCGGATTTGCAGCGACCGAGCCGATGTAGTTTCTGAAGCCGGACAGCACATCCTGCGGCATGTCGAGCAGCTGCAATTCCTTGCCGCGGGTGGCTCGGCCGACCAGCAGCGGACGGTCGGTGCCCGGTCCGCGATACTGGCAGCCAAACCAGATGGCACCGGACGGGTCGGCGTCCATGTGGCGGATCGACAGCTGGTGGAGAGCCGCCGGCAGTTCGTGCTTTTCGATGAGGTCGCCGGTCACGCGGTCGACCAGCACATAAGACGGCTTCATCGTCGCGATGTTGAGTTCGGCGCGGCCATAGTCGGGATGGGTCTCGATGCCGCCATTGGCGATGGCGATCGTCCTGTCGTCACCGAGCAGGAGAAGCTCGTGCGGCCCCATGCCATAGGTCGGGAACTCGCCGATACGGCTGAATTTGGCGCGTGCGTCATAGACACCGACTACGCCGGCGGCGTTGTCGAAATCATTCTCGGTGGCGTAGAGCAGCGCGCCGTCGGCCGAGAATACGCCGTGGCCGAAGAAGTGGCGGCCGGTGATGCTGGCGATGGTCTGCGGCGCGTCGCGGCCGGTGTGGTCGAAGACCACCGCGAAGGTCCCGGGCTGCCTGGCAAAGACCACCGAGCGCTTCGATACCGGATCGAAGGTGACATCGTGGCCACGGTCGGGCAGGTCGATTGCATGCAATACTTTGCCGGCTTCAGACAACACAGCCGCACCATAGCTTCCGTCACGCTTGACGAAGGCGGTGGCAAAGACAGCGTCCGCGGCCAGCGTATCCGCCAAGGCTCGCGGCGCCATCGCTACGACAAAGCTGGCGCCGGCGGCTGTGAGGAAATCGCGGCGGTCGATGAGGGGCGTTCTCATGCGGCGGCCACTGCTGCCGACCGAGGAAATTGATCATAGGAGACGTTGGCGATTGACCGAAGCCCCCAGAACTTCGTCATCCTATGGCGAAGCAGGAGCGAAGCTCCGTCGCGAAGACCATAGGATCCATTCCGTGACGTCTGATGGAGGGTGCAGCCGAGCAGAATTCTGCACCGTGGTAACGCCTTGATGTCACGGAATGGATCCTCGGGTCTGCGCCGCGTCGCTTCGCTCCTTGCTTCGCCCGTGGATGACGAGTTGAGGGGTGTCCCAGCAGATAGGCTTTTCAACATGCTCAGTCCCCGTCCAGCGACGAAAAGCCAGCGGTCAGGCCGAATTCGGCGGTCAGCCTGGTGCCGATCAGGCCCGACAGGCTGGAAGTGATCAGCGCGAAATGCTCGAGTTTCTCACGCTCGGCCGGATCGGCGAGCGCCTTATTGATCGGACCCTGGATGGATTTGGCGGTGGCAATGCCGTTGGTGAGCTGGATATGGATCGATTCCGCCATCCAGCGCGCATCCTCGGGCAAGGCGTCGCCGAGCTTTGACGCCCCAAACAGCGTATCGATGCCGGAGAGATTTCCAGCCAGCGAGAGGCCCGTGTTTTGCGAGCGCCAGTAGATCGCCTGCCTTGGCTTGTCGCCCTCCGGCTTGACACCGAGGAAGCCTTTGAGGCGCACGTCGCGGACCATATCGAGTTCATTGATGAACACGCCGACCAGTTCGTTCACCGCTTCGGTGCCGTCGCGATAGAGCGCGTTGTCGGGTCCCGGATTGGCCCACAGGGCCGCAAAGCCGTCCGGCTTTTTCCAGGCCGCATCGACCTCGGCCGCCATCGTCTCGATGTTCTTGGCGACCGCCGCGCCATAGGCGCAGCGGTAAGGATCGTCCTTGCCGGCCAGCGCCTCGGAACCGTCGCCGTAAAGCACGAACTCCAGCGCCCCGAACCCCTGCATGGCGACGCTCTTGCCCGCCAGCAGCGCCGGATCGGCGGCGGTCGGGTCCTTGCCGGCGAGCGCCGCCTGCACCTGCTTCAGGCCGATGCTCTTGCGGTCCGGCCAGTAGAGCATGCGCTCCAGCCGGTTGTTCTCCTTGATCGGCCCAAAGCCGATAATTTCGGCCGACGACCAGGCTGCGACCGTGGCCGAGAATTCGGCATGCGCGGCATCGAGATTGCCCCGTGATGGCGACTGGCAGAGCGTGTCCATGGCCTTGGCGAGGTTACCGGTGTGGTCATGCAGGCTGGCATAGGCGGGGCGGACAAAGCCGTCGATCGCTCTTTGGATCACGTCGGACGCTTTCACCGACGCCGATGCCGGGGAGGACATGGTCAGCGCAAGAGCGAGTGCATGCAGAAAACACTTGAGCATCAAAGTGACTCCAGGAATTTGATGAGGGCATCGCGGTCGGCCGTATTGGCGGCAGCAAACCGGTCACGCGCCTTCTGCCCCTCGCCGCCATGCCACAGGATCGCTTCGGTAAGCGTGCGCGCACGCCCGTCATGCAGGAAGAAAGTGTTGCCGTTGACCATCCTGGTCAGGCCGATGCCCCATAGCGGCGGGGTGCGCCATTCGCTGCCCGTGGCATCGCCTACCGCCTGGCCATCGGCGAGGCCGACCCCCATGTCGTGCAGCAGAAAGTCGGAATAGGGCCAGATCAGCTGGAAGGCCTGCGCCTTGTTGGGGGTACCGCGCATGGTGACGAATTTCGGCGTGTGGCATGCAATGCAGCCCATCGCGTAGAACATCTTCTTGCCGGCGAGCACGCCGGCAGCGCCAACCTCGCGCCGCGCCGGCACGGCAAGGTTCTGCGAATAGAAGGTGACGAGGTCCATCACGGGTGGCGGCGCCTCGACCGGGCCAAGCCGCTTCTGCACGCCGTTCGGCATGGCAAGGCAGGCCTTTTCGGCTGCAGTGCAATCGCCCCAATGGTTGGGTTCTTCCGGCGTCGAAATGCCGATATCGCCGGCAAAGGCATCCGCCGCCTGCTGGCGGATCGAGGCGGCCTGCGCCTTCCAACCGAAACGGCCGAGTTTCAGTTCGCCGCTCCTGCTGTCGCGCACAATGTTGGGTCGGCCGGAAATGCCGTCGCCGTCACGATCGTCCGGATCGGCATGGGCAAGGATATCGGCCGGCGCGAGCTGTTCGATCAGGCCAAGCCCGATCATCGGCGGCGTCAGGCGCGGCGACAATGTCGTGAGCGGGTCGAGCGGCCCGTAGCCAAGGCCGTCGGCCGAATAGCTTGGCCTGCGCAGCGAAACAGCGCTGCCGTCGCCAAGCGTCGCTTTTTCCTCGTAATAGTCGACATGCATGCGCCCTTCGCCCTTGAGGCCGGGCACCGCCAGTTCCTGCAGTTGCGTGCCGTAGACCGGATCGGGGAAGTTCAGCACCGTGTGCGCGGCGATCTCGGCCTTCTCCTCAGCCGTACTTGCATCGCGCGCAAGCCGCAGGAACATCGAGGTGGTGCGACTGTCGGCGGGAGGAGGACGGCCACGGCCGTCCTTCAGATGGCAATTCTGGCAGGCGCGCTCGTTGAACAGCGGTCCGAGGCCGTCCGAAGCCTGGGTCGAGGACGGCGACGACACCCAGTTCTTGCGAAACAGCGCATTGCCAAGCTTGAAGGTGCCCTCTTCCTCGAAGGTGATGTTTTCAGCGGGTTGCGAGAAGGCGTCGCGGTCGACCTGCTTGCGCGAGGTACCGGCGCCGCCTTGCATCGTTTCGAAGGCTTCGGGTTTGGAGAAATCCGTGGTCGGCCTGGTAACGGCAATGACACGGGCGTGATCCTTCGGCGTCAAGTCGGTGCGGCTGGCGGCGAGGCCGACCGGTTCCGACGATCCGGCCAGGGCCGGGGCCCAAATTGCCGCCAGGATTACAACCCAAAGCCCGCGAAACGCCTGGCATCGCGGGACTTCGGGGAGCAGCGGGCCGTCGGCCCGCCGCAAGCGGCGCAGAAAATCTATGGGGCGCCGCATTCCTGCATGGTCCTATTCCGCCTCGTCCGCCGATGCGGAGTTGAGCTGGCCGTATTTTTCCTCACCGATCGAGGCCAGCAGGTCGAGCTGCGTCTCGAGGAAGTCGATGTGACCTTCCTCGTCCGACAGCAAGTCCTCGAACAGCTTCATCGTCACGTAGTCGCCTGCTTCTTCACAGATCTCGCGCGAACGCTTGTAGGCGGTGCGTGCGTCGTATTCGCCGGCAAGGTCGGATTCGAGCACTTCCTTGACGTTCTGGCCGATGCGCAAAGGCGCTACGGACTGCAGATTGGGGTGGCCTTCGAGGAAAATGATACGGGCCACCAGCCGGTCTGCATGGTGCATCTCCTCGATCGATTCGGCGCGTTCCTTCTTAGCCAGCTTGGCGTATCCCCAGTCCTCGAGCAGGCGGAAATGCACCCAGTATTGATTGACCGCTCCGAGCTCCAGGAACAGAGCCTCGTTAAGCCGCTCGATGATCTGTGGTTCGCCTTTCATGGGTTCTGCTCCCGTATTGGACGCGCAGGCCTCGGACGCGATCCAGATGTGAAACGATGTCCACGCCGCTCGCCTCCGAGCGGGCGTGGTAATTCTCGGTGACCCGAATGATCGTTTCGACCACATTTGGGAAGCACCCGCAACAGCGGCCGCGCTTGTGCATGGCGTGGTAGACCTTCGCCGGCACGATGAGCTGCCAGGGATCATGATCCAGCAGCTCGACGATCGTCTGCTCGATCTCCTTCTCGGTGATGATGTTGCAATGGCAGATCAGCATGGATTGGCCCTGGCTGACGGCGCCTCCTCCGCGCCGTTTGGCTGGTATTTTCTAGAACGAGTTACTTGAACACCTTGTCCGGTGCGTCGAGGCTGTCGGAACCCTCGAAGGCGATGTTGTTCAGCTTCAGGGCGCCGACGGCGCGTTCGATCGACTTGGTCTGGTCGACAAGCGCGTCGATTGCCGCCTGCACGGTGGCGTTGCCTTCGGTATTGCCCTCGGCGATCTGCTGGTCGTAGGCCTCACCGGCCACGGCCCGCGCCTTGATCGCCTCCATCTTGGCGACCGAGACATCGAGCTTGTCGGACAGTTCCTTGTCGATCGCCGGATCGGCGGCCTTGACCATGTCGTGTGCCGACGGGCCCGAAACGACGGTGCCGTCGAGGCGCGTGTAGCTGGCGAGATAGGCGGCGCGGATGCCGATGGCGTCATTGAGATGGGAGTTGTAGGTGTTGTCGGAGAAGCAGTCGTGCTCCTCTTCCGGATCGTGCAGCAGCAGGCCGAGCTTCATGCGCTCGCCGGCCAGTTCGCCGTAGGACAGCGAGCCCATGCCGGCGAAGATCACCGAGATGGCGGTGTTCGGCTGGCCGTCGACGAGGGTCTTGCGGGCGGCGCCATCTTCCTTCCAGTTGCCGACCATCTCCTGCAGGTCGGAGACGAGCAGGTCGCTGGCCGACTTCAGATACTGCGCGCGGCGGTCGCAATTGCCGCCCGTGCAGTTCTTCAGGTCATAGTCGGTGTAGGGGCGCTCGCCGGCGCCCGGGCCGGTGCCGTGCAGGTCCTGGCCCCAGAGCAGGAATTCAATGGCATGATAGCCTGTCGCGACATTGGCTTCGATGCCGCCGGCTTCCTGCAGCGTGCCGGAGAGGAACTCCGGCGACAGGTTCGAGGCGTCGACCTTCTTGCCGTCGATCTCGATTTCCTTGTTGGCGATGACATTGGCCGTGTAGAGCGCGTTGGCATCGGACTCGGTGCCATAGCTCTTGGCGACGTAGTCGATCAGGCCTTCGTCCAGCGGCCAGGAGTTCACCTTGCCTTCCCAGTCGTCGACAATCTTGTTGCCGAAGCGATAGACCTCGGTCTGCTGGTAAGGCACGCGCGACGCTTTCCAGGCATCGCGGGCGGCGTTCAGCGTATCTGCCGAGGGATTTGCGAGCAGCGCGTCGACAGCCTTGTCGAGCGCCTGCGCCGTGGTCAGCGAATCCTCATATTTGGCCAGCGCGATGTCGGAATAGGTCTTGATGACCGCCTTGGCATCGGTCTCCGCCGCCTTGGCCGGCAGTATGAAAACCGCCGCCGTCAATATGGCCGTGGCACCGATCGCAGCCAGCCTGCCGCCATATCGTGCTGTCATCATCATTCTCCAGTTCAAAGGGAATTCGGTAAAAGGCGCGCGTGCCAAACTGTGCCTGGACATAGGCATGCCGTGGGACACAACGGATGCCGCGCCGCTGCGCGGTTCACGGAAGAAAGACACCAAATGCCTCCAATCGAACGGGTTCAAGGCCCAAACATCAAAGGGATGCGCTGACGCGCGAGCCTCCATAAAGCGATGGCGGGGCTGGAAGTCAACTGGCGTACAGCAGAAAATTCAATTGAAACAATAGTTTAGAATTATTCTAAACTAGGACTATCAACTTTAAATCGGATCGCCAGCCGCCAAGGTGAGAGACGCCGACATTGACAGGCGACCATTCCGGGTGCGACCCGGACCGGGGCTCTTGCGACGGCGGCAGACAATCGCCATCTGGCGGAACGGCTCAAAATCAAAGCATGGTGTCGTCCGAAGACCACTTCGCACTTTTCGGCACCATGCTCTAGATTTGAAACAGGAATTTGGGTTGCGATGAAGAACGGTATCGTCATTGTCGGGGCGGGTCATGCGGGCGTGCAAGCGGCCGCCAGCCTGCGCGAGGAAGGCTATGACGGACCGGTTGTGCTGATCGGCGACGAAACCGAGCTGCCTTATCACAAGCCGCCACTGTCGAAGACCTTCATTAAGGATGCCGAGGCCAAACCGCAGCCATTGCGCGGCGAGGCTTTTTATACCGGCAGCACCATCGACTTCAGGCCAGGCATCCGAATCGACAGCATCGATACGGCAGGCAACAGGCTGGAAATGGCAGGCGGCGGCACGCTTGCCTTCGACCGCCTTATCCTCGCCACCGGTTCGCGGCCGCGGCTTCTGCCACTGCCGGGCGCCGACCTTTCCGGTGTGCTGTCGCTGCGCTCGATCGCCGATGCGCGGCTGATCCGCGAACTCAGCGTAGAGAGCGAAGACGTCGTCATCCTCGGCGGCGGCTTCATCGGGCTGGAGATCGCGGCGACGCTAAGAGCCGCCGGCCGCAACGTCACCGTGGTGGAAGCGGTCGACCGGCTGCTCGGCCGGGCGGTGGCGCCGGTGGTGGCGAGCCATGTCCGCCAGCGGCTCGAAGCGATCGGCGTGCGCATCCTCACCGGCACCACCATTGCCAGGCTCGACGGCGAAAACGGCCATGTCGCGGCTGCCGTCACCTCATCAGGCGAAAGGCTGCCGGCGCGCATGGTCATCGTCGGCATCGGCGCCGTGCCGAATGTCGAACTGGCGCAAGCCGCCGGCCTTGCTGTCGCCAACGGCATCCGCGTCGATCACAGGATGCAGAGTTCGGCGCCGGATATCCTCGCCATCGGCGACGTCGCTTCATACCGACACTGGTTCACAGGCGGCGACGTACGGCTGGAATCGGTGCAGAACGCCACCGACCAGGCGCGCCTTGCCGCGCGCACCATCGTTGGTCACACGGACAGCTATTCGGCGGTGCCGTGGTTCTGGTCGGACATTGGCGACATGAAACTGCAGATGGTCGGGCTGACATCGGGCGGCGACAGCCATGTCGTGTTGGGCGATCTGCCCGACAACAAATTCTCGATCTACCACTATGCCGGCAACCGTTTGCTCGGCATTGAATCGGTCAATCGCCCGGGCGACCATATGCTCGGCCGCAAGATGCTCGGTGCCGGCTTCTCGCCGACGCCGCAGACGGTTGCGAAAGGACCGGATGGGTTGAAGGCGGCACTGGCGGCGTTTCAGCAGAATGAGCCTGCACGGGCTGCGGGTTAGCTGATCGGCCTCCACCATGCGACTTGAGCGCGCAGTGCCGACGAAAGTGGCAGGGCACCCCTGTCCATTGGCAGAACGGCTCGGTTGCGTTATCATAAATTGATAATATCGGATAGGTGAAAGGTCGTTCTTATGCCCGCAAGCTACAGCATTGGCTCCCGCTACGAGGCATTTGTGCGTGAGCTTGTCGACAGCGGCCGCTACGCCAGCGCAAGCGAAGTTGTGCGTGACAGTCTGCGCCTGCTGGAGGAACGTGAGGAGCAGCGACAGGCGAAACTTGCAGCTCTGCGCGAGGACATCCGCAAAGGTGTGGAGAGCGGCCCTGGCATTCCCGCCGACGCTGTTTTTGACCAGCTCGAGAAAAGATACAGCGGTGGAAGCCGCAAATAATGGCTCTCAGTTTCGCGCCAGCCGCTGTGCACGATATCGAAGAGATTGGCGACTACATTGATGCGGAAAATCCGCCCGCCGCTCGCCGGTTTATAGCGGCGCTTCGGGTACGATGTGGCCGCATTGTGGATGCTCCGCGAGGCGGCGCACCCCGCCCTGATCTTTGGCCTGGCCTGCGGTCCGTCGCGTTCCAGAAATATGTGATCTTCTACACTGCCGATGACGATGACGTGCGCGTCGAGCGAATCTTGCACGGCGCGCGCGATATCGAGGGCATTTTCGACGAACGAAAAACGCCCCGAAACCCGTAGCCAGAACGCGTGGTCAGGCCGCGCAGACTTCGCGGATCGAACTTTCCAGAATGTCGAGCGCCTCGTTCATGACGTTGTCCTGGATGGTGATCGGCGCCAGGAAACGAATGACGTTGCCGTAGACGCCGCAGGTAAGCAGGATCAGCCCCTTGTCGAGCGCCTTCAGCCTGATCGCATTGGCGATCTCGGCCGACGGCAGGCCTTTCTTGACGTCGTTGAACTCGACCGCGTTCATGAAGCCGAGGCCACGGATGTCGACAATCTCCGGCACGTCGTCACGGATCGCCTGCAGGCGCTGCTTCAGCCTTGCACCCAGCGTGTTGGCCCGGTCGCACAGCTTTTCGTCCTCGATGACATCGAGCACGGCGTGTGCTGCAGCGACACCGATCGGGCTGCCGCCATAGGTGCCGCCGAGGCCGCCGGGGCCGGGCGCGTCCATGATTTCGGCGCGGCCGGTGACCGCCGACAGCGGGAAGCCGCCGGCCAGGCTTTTCGCCATGGTAGTGATATCCGCGGCGACTTCGTGATGATCCATGGCAAACATCTTGCCGGTGCGGGCAAAGCCGGTCTGCACCTCGTCGGCGATCAGAAGCATGCCGTGCTGGTCGCAGAGCTTGCGCAGCGCCGTCAGGAATTCGCGCGGCGCGTCGTAGAAGCCGCCTTCGCCCTGTACCGGTTCGATGATGATGGCAGCGACACGGGCCGGATCGACATCGGCCTTGAACAGTCTGTCGAGCGCCGCCAGCGAATCCGCAACGGAGATGCCATGCAGCGGCACCGGGAACGGCGCGTGGTAGACGTCGCCCGGCATGGCGCCGAAACCGACCTTGTAGGGCACGACCTTGCCGGTCAGCGCCATGCCCATGAAGGTGCGGCCGTGGAAGCCGCCGGCAAAGGCGATGACCGCTTGGCGGCCGGTGGCGTTGCGGGCGATCTTGATTGCGTTCTCCACCGCCTCGGCGCCGGTGGTGACGAAGATCGTCTTCTTCTCGAACTTGCCGGGCAACATGGCGTTCAGCCGTTCGGCGAGCCGGACATAGCTCTCATAGGGCACCACCTGATGGCAGGTGTGGGTGAAGCGATCGAGTTGCGCCTTGACCGCTTCGATCACCTTGGGATTGCGATGGCCGGTGTTGACGACGGCGATGCCTGAGGAGAAGTCGATATAGCGGCGGCCCTCGACGTCCCAGATCTCCGAATTCTCGGCGCGGTCCGCGTAGATCTGCGTCGTCATGCCGACGCCACGCGAAATCGACTGGTTCTTCCGTTCGGAAATGGCTGCGTTCTTCATTTCATCCCTCGCCGGGCCAGCGCCCGCTCTTGCTAAACTGGTTTCAAACCTCTTCTGACCTTATTTCACATTTTGCTCAAGTCGGCACGGTCGCCCGGCGATTGGGCCTGCCACCGGTCGCGAGATGTTCCATCCACCCACCTTAACCAGACGACCGATACACGTACGAGAGCGGTTTCCTTTTCCTTGGGATCGATTATCCTCCTGACGTCTGTGACAGCTCACCCGTCATGAGCGGTCCGGATCGGTGAGGGACCATGAGCAGGAACGCGACTTCGTCCGCCCCGCAGCCCCCGGCCTCCGATTTTTTTTCGTTTTCCCCAATCCTTCTCATCTGTGCGATCGCACCGCTCATTCTGGCCGGCTGCCAGAAGCAGGAGGCGGCCGCCAAGAAACTGCCGATCATGGTGCGCACCGAGACGGTGGCGGTGGCCGACTATGCGCCGAGGACCTCGCTGACCGGTGTAATCGCGGCGCGCACGCTGAACAATCTGTCGTTCCGCGTCGGCGGCCGCGTCGCCGAACGGCTTGTCGATGTCGGCCAGCATGTCGACAAGGATGCCGTCCTTGCCCGTATCGATCCGCAGGAGCAGGAATCCGATCTGCGCTCGGCGCAGGCCGACCTCGATGCCGCGCAGGCACAGCTGACCCAGGCCGCCGCCGCCTTCGAACGGCAAAAGACGCTGCTTGCTCAGGGCTTTACCACCAGGCGCGATTATGATGCCGCCGACCAGGCGCAGAAAGTGGCGCAAGGCAGTGTCGAACAGGCGCAAAGCGCGCTTTCCAACGCCAGGGAAAACCTCTCCTTCACCGAGCTGAAGGCAGGTGCGGCCGGCGTCATCACGGCCCGCCAGGTCGAGGCCGGGCAAGTGGTGCAGGCGGCACAGACCGTCTTCACAATCGCCGAGGACGGTGACCGCGATGCGGTGTTCAACGTCCAGGAAACGCTGGTCGCCAAAACGGCGCCATCACCCTCGGTGACGATAACGCTGCTGGCCGACCCGCAGGTAAAGGCGACAGGCAAGGTTCGCGAAGTCTCGCCCGCGGTCGATCCGGCTTCGGGTTCGGTCCGGGTCAAGGTCGGTATTGCCGATACGCCGGCCGGCATGCCGCTCGGCGCCACCGTCATCGGCTCGGTCAACGCCATACCGGCGAAAGCAGTCATCCTGCCCTGGCAGGCACTGACCTCGATCGAGGGCAAGCCGGCCGTCTGGGTGGTCGATCCCTCGACCAAGGCGGTGGCGACAGCCCTGGTCAATGTGCTGGCCTTCGATTCCGGCGTGGTCGTCGTCGACAAGGGACTGGAGGCCGGCCAAAGCGTCGTCACCGCCGGCGGTCAGCTGCTCAGCCCCGGACAGACGGTCGAGATTTCGGGAGCAGCACAATGAGGCGGCGGCGTATCCTGCTTTTTGTACCTGCCCTGGTCGCACTGGCGGCACTCACTGCCTGTTCGAAGTCGGAGGAAAAGCCGCCCGAGATCATCCGGCCGGTGCTGTCGATGGTGATCGAGCCGCAGACGACGCAGACCTTCGGCTTTGCCGGCTCCATCGAGCCGCAGGTCAGCGCCGATCTCGCTTTCCGCCTGCTCGGCCGCGTCGTCTCGCGCGACGTCAAGGTCGGCGATATCGTCAGCAAGGGCACGACGATCGCCACGCTCGATCCGACGGCGCTCGAACTTGCGGTACAGGCGGCCAAGGCCGAACTCTCCAATGCAGAGGCGCAATTCACCAACGCCGCCGCCAGCGAGGACCGCCAGCGCCAGTTGCTCGCCGCGGCCAACACCTCGCAGGCCGTGTTCGATGCCGCGCAGCAAGCGCGCCAAGCGGCGGAAGCCGGCGTCGAGCGGGCCAAGGCAGCCCTTGCCAAATCGCAGGAGCAGCTTGGCTATGCAAGGCTGTTCTCGGACTTCGACGGCGTCGTCACCGCCACCGGCGCCGAGGTCGGCCAGACGGTTTCGGCCGGCCAGACGATCGTCACCGTGGCGCGTTCGGATTTGCGAGAAGCGGTGGTCGATATTCCCGACCAGTTGACCGGCGACCTCGCCGTCGGCACGCCGTTCGGGGTCATCCTGCAATCGCTCCCATCCATCCAGACAGAGGCGACATTGCGCGAGATCGCGCCGCAGGCCGATGCGTCGACCCGCAGCCGTCGCGTCCGGCTGACGCTCACCGATCCGCCGCAGGCCTTCCGGCTCGGCTCGACGGTGACGGCGACACGCGTGGCAAAAGTGGCGGCAACGATTGAGCTGCCGCTGTCGGCGCTGCTGCAGAAGAATGGCGGCGACAAGGTCTGGATCGTCGATGAGAAGACATCGAGCGTCTCGACGCGCGACGTCAAGATCGCGTCGAAGAACGGCGCCAGCTTCATCGTCGCCGAAGGGCTCGAAGCGGGGATGCGCGTCGTCACCGCCGGTGTCCACAGCCTGGTGGAGGGCCAGAAGGTCAAAATCCCGCAAGGAGGGGCGTCATGAAGGGGTTCAACCTCTCCGACTGGGCGCTCAACCACCGCTCGCTGGTGTGGTACTTCATGCTGGTCTTCGTCGTCGCCGGCATCTTCGCCTACCTCAATCTCGGCCGCGAGGAAGATCCGAACTTCACCATCAAGACCATGGTCATCCAGGCCAACTGGCCGGGCGCCTCGGTCAACGAGACGGTGCGGCAAGTCACCGACCGCATCGAAAAGAAGCTCGAAGAACTCGACAGCCTCGACTTCACCCGCTCAGTCACCACGGCCGGCAAGACCGTCATCTTCGTCAACCTGAAGGACACCACCAAGGCGCGCGATGTCGTTGCGAATTGGACCCAGGTTCGCAACATGGTCAACGACATCTGGGCGCAGTTTCCGCAAGGCGTGCAGGGGCCGTTCTTCAACGACCGCTTCGGCGACGTCTTCGGCAATATCTATGCCTTCACCTCGGACGGGCTGAGCCCGCGCCAGCTGCGCGACTATGTCGAGGATGTCAGGACCCAGATCCTGACCGTCCCCAATGCCGGCAAGGTCGATCTGGTCGGCGCGCAGGACGAAGCCATCTATCTCGAATTCTCGACCCGCCAGATCGCAGCGCTCGGCCTCAACCAGCAGGCGATCGTGACGAGCCTGCAAGACCAGAACGCCATCACCCCGTCGGGCGTCATCGAATCCGGACCTGAGCGCGTCTCCGTGCGCGTCGGCGGCCAGTTCACGTCAGAAGAGAGCCTGCGCGGCATAAATCTGCGCGTCAACGACCGCTTCTTCCGGCTGAGCGATGTGGCGACGATCCGGCGCGGCTATGCTGACCCGCCAACGGCGCTGTTCCGCTTCAACGGCCAGGACGCGATCGGTCTCGCCATCGGCATGAAGCCCAATGCCAATCTGCTCGAATTCGGCGCCGCGCTTGAGAAGAAAATGGACGAGGTGCTGGCCGACCTGCCGGTCGGCGTCGGCGTGCATCTGGTCGCCGACCAGCCGGTGATCGTCGAGGAAGCGGTTTCGGGCTTCACCCAGGCGCTGTTCGAGGCTGTCGCCATCGTACTTGCGGTGTCCTTTATCAGCCTCGGCATGCGCGCCGGCTTCGTCGTGGCGCTGTCGATCCCGCTGGTGCTCGCCATAACCTTCACAGTCATGGCCTATCTAGGCATATCGCTGCAGCGCATTTCGCTCGGCGCACTGATCATCGCGCTCGGGCTGCTGGTCGACGACGCCATGATCGCGGTCGAGATGATGGTGGCGCGGCTGGAGGTCGGCGACAATCTGCGCAAGGCGGCGACCTATGTCTATACCTCGACCGCCTTCCCGATGCTGACCGGCACGCTGGTGACGGTCGCCGGCTTCATCCCGATCGGCCTCAACAACAGCGCCGCCGGCGAATACACGTTTACGCTGTTCGTCGTCATAGCGGTCTCGCTGCTGGTGTCATGGATCGTGGCGGTGCTGTTCGCACCACTGCTCGGCGTTACCATCCTGCCGGCGACGATGAAGCAAAAGCACGAGCAACCGGGACGCTTCACCAGTCTGTTCCGGCGTGTGCTGGTTGGCTCCGTGCGGTATCACTGGCTGACCATCATCGTCACGATCTTGTTGTTTGCCGGCTCGATAGCCGGCTTCGGCCTTGTCCAGCAGCAGTTCTTTCCGCCTTCGGACCGGCCGGAATTGATCGTCGACTGGAACCTGCCGCAGAATTCGTCGATCACCGAGACGCGCGACCAGATCGAGCGTTTCGAAGGCCGCGCGCTGGCCGGCAATCCCGACATCGACCATTTCTCGTCCTATATCGGCCAGGGAGCGGTGCGCTTCCTGCTTGCCTTCGACGTGCAGCCGGCCAATCCCTATTTCGGCCAGACCGTCATCGTCACCAAGAGCATCGAGGCGCGCAACCGGCTCAAGCCGCAACTGGAAAAGCTGCTGCGCGAGGAATTCGTCGGCACCGATGCCTTCGTCAAGCCTCTCGAACTCGGGCCGCCGGTCGGCCGCCCGGTGCAGTATCGCGTCGGCGGCCCCGATATCCAGACGGTGCGGGATCTCGCGCAGCAATTTGCCGGCCTGATCTCGGTCAATCCGAAGCTGGCGGCGCCGACCTTCGACTGGAACGAGCCGCAGCGCGTGCTGAGGGTCGACGTGCTGCAGGACAAGGCGCGGCAGCTCGGCATAACCTCGTCCGACATCGCCAGCGCGCTCAACAGCACAGTCGGCGGCGTCACCATCACGCAGGTGCGCGACGCCACCTACCTGATCAATGTCGTCGCCCGCTCGCGCGAGGCCGAGCGCGGCTCGATCGACACGCTGCAGAACATGCAGTTGCCGACTGGCAATGGCGAGGCGATCCCGCTCGCGGCGGTCGCCAACTTCCGCTACGACCTCGAACAGCCGACGGTGTGGCGGCGCAACCGCATTCCGACCATCACCGTGCGCGCCGGCCTGGTCGGCGACGTGCTGCCCGCCACCGTCGTCAACGAGCTGAAGCCGTCGGTCGACGCCTTCATCGCCAAGCTGCCGCCGGGCTATTCGGTCGCCACCGCCGGCTCGGTCGAGGAGAGCGCCAAGAGCCAGGGACCGATTGCGGCGGTGGTGCCGCTGATGCTGTTCGTCATGGCGACCATCCTGATGATTCAACTGCAGAGCTTCCAGCGCCTGTTCCTGGTGGTGGCGGTGGCGCCGCTCGGCCTGATAGGCGTGGTCGCGGCCCTGGTGCCGAGCGGCGCGCCGTTGGGCTTCGTCGCCATTCTCGGCGTGCTGGCTCTGATCGGCATCCTGATCCGCAACTCGGTCATCCTGATCGTGCAGATCGAGGACCTCGTCGCGGAGGGCAAGGACCGCTGGGCGGCGGTGATCGAAGCAACCGAGCACCGCATGCGGCCGATCGCGCTGACCGCAGCCGCCGCCAGCCTGGCGCTGATCCCGATCGCGCGCGAAGTGTTCTGGGGGCCGATGGCCTACGCCATGATGGGCGGCATAATTGCCGGTACGGCGATCACGCTGCTGTTCCTGCCCGCGCTTTATGTGACCTGGTTCAGGATCAAGGAGCCGAGGGAAGAGATCCCCATTTTTGAGAGTGGCGAAACAGTAGAGAGTCCGACTTAGGACGTTGCCGGGTCATTCGTTGTCGTTGAAGGCTACCGGCCGCGACTCGGCGCGTCCCGCTGAACCACCTCTTGCAAGCCCACCAGCATTACGTCGCGTTCATCCCAATCCCGATTGTCGCTGCTGTAGAACAGCCAACTACCGTCATCATTCTCATGCGAAACGTATGCGATCCAATCGTCGCTTGAAAATATACTTCGATCAGAAACCACCGCCACATTGGGTGGGTCTTCGAACTTCCATTCGTCCATGGGGTTCCCCTGAAACCAACGGTTCAACGTACAGTGAGAGGGAATTCTAATAAACGCAGACGGTTCGCACAAACCGGCCGCTGGTCCGGTATAGGCTTTGCCGGATCAGTCGTTGTCGTTGAAGCCCACGGGGCGAGACTTGGCACGTTGCCATGGCGACGATTTTGAGCTGCGCCAGGCGTGCCAGCCTTCGGGCAAGTCGGCCAATTCGAGGATGCTCTCATCTCGCGTAACCACTGTCTGCAGGCCGACGATCATTATGTCGTCATCATCGACAGGGCCGGGCTCGCTGGTGTGAAATTGCCAGCTGCCGTCTTCATCGTCATGCGACACATAGGCGATCCAATCATCCCGGCGGAAGATGCCCCTGTTTACAAACACGGCGACATTCGGCGGATCTGAAAACTTCCACTCGCGCATAATAATATCGCCTCCCAACAGTCCGAGCGCGAACTCACGCCGTCCGCACAAACCCCTCACTCGCCCTCAGCAAATTGCGCGTATAATCCTTCTCCACGCGATGCCCGATCAGCTGGCTCGCGGTCAGATTTTCCACTGCCTCGCCGTTCTGCATCACCATCAGCCGCTCGCACATATGGGTGATGATGGCTAGGTCGTGGCTGACCATCAGGAAGGTCAGCTTGCGGCGGCGCCGCACCTCTTCCAGAAGGTTCAGCACCTCCGCCTGCACCGAGGCGTCGAGCGCCGAGGTCGGCTCGTCAAGGAGCAGGATCGACGGCTCCAGGATCAGCGCGCGGGCGATGGCCACGCGCTGGCGCTGGCCGCCGGACAATTGGTGCGCGTAGCGGAAGCGGAAGCCGTTTCCCAGCCCGACCTCGTCCAGCGCGCGCTGAATGCGCTGTTCACTGTCGGCAACGCCATGGATGGCAAGCGGCTCCTGCAGCAGGCGATCGACGGTCTGGCGGGGATGCAGCGAGCCGTACGGGTCCTGGAAGACCATCTGCACCTCGCGGTAGAAGGCCTTGTCACGGTGCCCTCCCAGCGTCTTGCCGTTGACGGTAATCATTCCGGATGCGGCCGGCGCCAGACCGGCAATAGCCTTCAGCAACGTCGACTTGCCGGAGCCGGATTCGCCAACGAGGCCGTAGGACTCCCCTTCCTTGACCTTGAGATCGACGCCTTTGAGCGCACGAAACCGGTCGAACACTACTTCCAGCCCGGCAATGGCGATGGCCGAAGTCATGCCGCCCACTCCGGCTTGCGGTCGAGCACCGGCAGTGGATGGCGCTCGTAGCCGATCCTCGGCATGCAGTTGAGCAGGCCGCGGGTGTAGGGATGCTGGGCGTCGCGCAGTTCCGACGCCTTGAGCTGCTCGACCACCTTGCCGGCATACATGACGACAACCCGATCGCAGAAGGAGGAGACCAGGCGCAGATCGTGCGAGATGAAGATCAACCCCATGCCGCGTTCGCTGACCAGCCGGTCGAGGATGCCGAGCACGTCGAGTTGCACGGTGACGTCGAGCGCCGAGGTCGGCTCGTCGGCGATCATCAGTTCCGGCCCGGCGATCAGCATCATGGCGATCATGGCGCGCTGGCCCATGCCGCCGGAGACTTCGTGTGGATGGAGGTCGAAGACGCGAGCGGGATCGCGGATCTGCACGGCTTCCAGCATAGCAAGCGCGCGGTCGCGGGCTTCGGCCTTCGAGACCTTCTCATGCGTGCGAAGCGTCTCGACGATCTGGCGGCCGATGCTCATGACCGGGTCGAGCGAGTATTTCGGATCTTGCAGGATCATGGCGATGCGGTTTCCCCGCAGAGCCCGGCGCTGACGGGCCGGCATGGCCAGCAGGTCTGCGCCATCGAAGGCGAGTTTCTTGGCCGAGACACGCGCCTGCGGCGGCGTCAGGCCCATGATGGCGCGGCCGGTCTGCGACTTGCCGGACCCGCTCTCGCCGACGATGCCCAGCCGCTCGCGGCCAAGGGAGAACGAGACGCCGCGCACCGCCTGGACGAGGCCGGTGCGCGTGGGAAAATCGACGCGCAGATCGTCGACCTCCAGCAATGCGCCAGTCTCGCCGCCGCTCATTGGTCACCACTCCGGGGATCGAGCGCATCGCGCAGGCCGTCGCCGAGCAGGTTGAAGCCGAGGCTGACGATGAGGATGGCAAAGCCGGGCGCGCCGGCCACCCACCATTGGTCGAGGACAAAGCGGCGGCCGGACGCGATCATCGTGCCCCATTCCGGCAGTGGCGGCTGCGCGCCGAGGCCGAGGAAGCCGAGGCCGGCGGCGGTGAGGATGATGCCGGCCATGTCGAGCGTCACCCGGATGATCAGCGAGGAGATGCAGAGCGGCATGATGTGGCGCAGCACGATGCGGAAGGGCGAAGCGCCCATCAGCTGCACTGCCTTGATGTAATCGGAATTGCGTACCGTCAGCGTTTCCGCGCGCGCGATGCGGGCATAAGGCGGCCACGAGGTGATGGCGATGGCCAGCACCGCGTTCTCGATGCCAGGCCCCAGCGCCGCAACGAAGGCCAGCGCCAGGATAAGCTTTGGGAAGGCGAGAAAGATGTCGGTGATGCGCATCAGGATGGCGTCGGTCCAGCCCCCGGCATAGCCGGCGACGGTCCCGACGAGGAGGCCGATGGGCGCGGCGATGATGGCGACGAGAATGACGACATAGAGCGTCCAGCGCGAACCGTAGAGAATACGGGAATAGATGTCGCGGCCGAGATCGTCGGTGCCGAACCAGTGGGCGCCGCTCGGTGCCGAAAGGCGCGCATTCTTCAGGTCGCCGATGGTTGGCGAATAGGGCGCCAGCACATCTGCAAAGGCCGCCACGACCAGCAGCGCGATGATGATCAACAGGCCGAGGAACGCCAGCCTGTTAGCGGAAAAACGCCGCCAGGCAACATAGGCGCGGCCGAGCCTTGCCTGCATGCGCGAGGCCGGCCGCTCGCTGAGCAGCCACTCGCGACGGCTCTGGATGGTCTGGGCGCTCATCGGACCTTGGTCCTCGGATCGAGCACCTTATAGAGCAGGTCGGACAGGAGATTGATGCCGATGAACACCGAGCCGATAACGATGGTGCCGCCGAGCACGGCGTTCATGTCGGCGTTCTGCAGCGAGTTGGTGATGTAGAGGCCGATGCCCGGCCAGGAGAACACCGTCTCGGTCAGCACCGAGCCTTCGAGCAGCCCGGCATAGGACAGCGCGATCACGGTGACCATCGGCACGGCGGCGTTGCGCAGCGCATGGCCCCAGATGATGCGGGTCTCGGACAGGCCTTTGGCGCGCGCGGCAACGATATATTCCTGCGACAGCTCGTTCAACATGAAGGAGCGCGTCATGCGGCTGATATAGGCAAGCGAGAAATAGCCGAGCAGTCCTGCCGGCAGGATGATGTGGCGGTAAGCGTCGTAGAAGACGTCCCACTGGCCCTGCATGGCGGCATCGAGAAGATAGAAGCCGGTGATCGGCGTGAAAGTGTATTCGTAGACGACGTCGAGACGCGCCGGGAACGCCACCCATTGCAGCTTGGCGTAGAACAGCACGAGCCCCAGAAGCCCGATCCAGAAGATCGGCACGGAATAGCCGATCAGGCCAATGACACGCACGATCTGGTCAATGAGACTGCCGCGTTTAACCGCGGCCAGCACGCCGAGCGGCACGCCGATGACCGAGCCGATCAGCGTGCCCAAAGTCGCGAGTTCGATGGTTGCCGGAAAGGCGCGACGGATGTCGGTCATGACCGGATTGGTGGTCAGTACCGAAGTGCCGAAATCCCCATTCAGCGCATTCTTCACGTAGATATAGAACTGCTCGATGAGCGGCAGGTCGAGCCCCATCTCGCGGCGAGTGCGCTCGACCACATTGAGAGGCGCCCTGTCACCCAGCACCGCCAGCACAGGGTCGATCGGGATGACGCGGCCAATGAAGAAGGTGACCGCGAGAAGACCAAGATAGGTCGTCACCGCAATGACCAGGAAACGGCCGAGCGATGATGCAAGGGCGACGGCGCGGGCGCTGCCGCGCCCGCTTTCGTTTTCAATCGCGCTCATGCGGCGTGTCCGCGAACGCTATTCCTTGGAAACCGGCCCGACAAAGTTGGTGTCGAAACTCGGACCGAGTGCAAAGCCCTTGAGGTTCTTGCGCAGACCCGCGACTTCCAGCTGCTGGTGGATGATGACGAAGGGGCTGGTGTCGAGAATCTTCTTCTCGAGATCCTTGTACATATCGGCGCGCTTGCCCGAGTCCTTCTCCAGCAGTGCTGCTTCCGTTTCCTTGGTCAGGTCCGGAATGTCCCAGCTGTTGCGCCAGGCGAGCGTGTGGGACTTGCCGGCATCCGAATTGTCCGGGTTCGAGGCAAAGGTCTGCGCGTTCGAATTCGGATCGAAATAATCCTGGCCCCACTGGCCGATATAGATGTCATGGTTGCGGGCGCGGTATTTTGTCAGCGTCTGTTTGCCGTCGCCGGGGATGATCTCGAGCTTGATGCCGGCCTGCCCCAGCGTCTGCTGGATCGATTCCGCCATGCCGGTGTACGGCTGGCCGGTGCGCACGTCCATGGTGACGCTGAAGCCGTCCGGCAGGCCGGCCTTGGCCAGTAGTTCCTTGGCCTTGGCGACGTCGAGCTTGAACGGGTTCTCGTCCAGTTCGCCGAGCACGCCCTTGGGCAGGAAGGTCTGGTGGATCTCGCCGATGCCCTTGAGGATGGTGGAGCTCAGCGCGTCGTAATCGACCAGAAATTTGAAGGCCTGGCGAACCTCGGGCTTGGCAAGGTTCGGGTTCTTCTGGTTGAGGCTGATGTAAAAAACTGTGCCTTTCGGCGCGCTGGTGGTGGTGAGATCGGCGTTCTTGGCGATGGCGCCGAGATCGTTCGGCTCGAGATTGCGGGCAACGTCGATGTCGCCGGCCTCGAGCGCCAGGCGCTGGGCCGAGCTTTCCTTCATGTTGCGGTAGATGACGCGGGCGAGCTTGGCCTTTTCGCCGTTGTAATTGTCGTTGCGCTCCATCACGACCGCCTCGTTGGCGCGCCATTCGCGCAGCTTGTAGGCGCCGGAGCCGGCATAGCCGGTCTTCAGCCAGGCGTTGCCGAAGTCGTTGTCGTATTTGTAGTCGGCGCTCGGCGTTACCGCGGCGACATGTTCCTTGACCAGCTTGGCATCGACGACCGAGGCGACCGTTGCCGACAGGCAGTTCAACACGAAGCTCGGCGCATAGGCCTTGTCGACGGTGAACTGGAAAGTCGCATCGTCGACAGCCTTGGCCTTGTCGGTGACGTTGTCACCGCTGATGCCGAACTGGCCGATGATGAAGGCCGGGCTTTTGTCCAGCTTGACGGCACGCTCGAACGAGTAGGCGACGTCGGCCGCCGTGATCGGATTGCCGGAGGCGAATTTCAGGCCGGGCTTGAGCTTGAACGTGTAGACCAGGCCATCGTCGGAGACGGTCCAGCTTTCGGCGAGGTCGCCCTTGACCTTGGAGGTGTCGCTGAGGTCGAGACGAACCAGCAGGTCATAGGTGTTGCCGGTGACTTCCGCCGTCGACAATTCGAACGCCTCGCCCGGATCCATCGAGATGATGTCGTCGATGGCAAAGCCCTCGACCAGCGTGTCGGCGGGCGTCACGGCGAAGGCGGGCGCTACAAGCAACGCCGACAGCGCTGCTCCTGCGAGCAATGCGCGAGAGCGTAGAGCAAACTTTTCCAACATCATGATGATCGTTCCCTGTTTTGTTGATTGTTGACCCAGAGTTCCCGGCTCTGGGCTGCAGTGTTCTTTCGAGGCTGCGGATCGCCGCCGACCGTCTACCGTCGTGGTTTTTGTCCAGTTGGTCAACACCATATCCGGCGGCTTTCGAACCGACAATGCGCATTTGCACGACAAACAGACTTGGCAGGTGGTGTAGCCCAGCGACCGCGAGCGCCGGCTAAATTCCTCGGAAAAAGCGGCGAAGTTTCAGCTACTTGAGGGCAGCGACCAGATCGGCGTCGGGAAAGCAGGTGGCGGCGCGGCCGTTCTTTTCCTGCCAGCTGCCGATCGAACGGCGGGTCTTGAAGCCGGGCAGGCCGTCGGCCCTGCCGACGTCGTAGCCGTTGGCCTCCAGCGCCCGTTGCAAAGCGGCGATGTCGGAGCGGTGCAGGCCACCGACCGGACCCCAACTGCCGGCGAAGGTCGCATCGCCATGGGCGATGCGGTCGGCGCCATGGCCGATGAACAGGGCGTAGAGGTCGCTGGTGTTGTACTCTTTCAGCACATAGAAATTGGGCGTCGCGATGAAGGCCGGTCCGCTGCGCCCGGCCGGCATGAGCAGAAAACCTTCGGCCTTCAGTTCGCTGGCCGGAAATGCCTTGCCGCCGACACGGCTGATGCCCATCGCGGCCCAGGCTGAGATTTTCTTGCCCTGGTCGGGACCTTCGAGCGAGCAAGAGAGGCTTTCCGGCACCGTCACCTCAAAACCCCAGCCACGCCCCTTCACCCAGCCATAGTGGACGAGATAGTTGGCAATCGAGGCCAGCACGTCCGGGGTCGAATTCCAGATGTCGGGGTGACCATCGCCGTCGAAATCTACGGCATGCTTCAGGAACGACGTCGGCATGAATTGCGGCTGGCCGAGTGCGCCGGCCCAGGACGATTTCATGGCGCCGACCGGCGCCAGTCCACGCTCGACGATCTCGAGCGCTGCCAGCACCTCGGTGCGGAAGAAGTCCTTCTTGGTCGACATGAACGCCTTGGTGCCGAGCACTTCGAAAGCATCGTAAGGCATCTTCGCCGTGCCGAAGCCGGTTTCGCGACCCCAGATCGCCAGCAGCACCTCGCCCGGCACACCGTAGCGTTTCTCGATGGCGGCAAGCGTCTTGGCGTTAGCGGCCTCGCGGGCGCGGCCGCCCGATGTGACGGCGCGCACGGTCTTTTCGGCAAAATAGGCGCCGGGCGAACCGAACTCGGCCTGATGCTGCTTTTGCGGGGTTTTCGGTTTCTCGCCGGGTAGGACGAGGTCCGGCAATTTGAGGTTCGGCTTCACGCCGTCGAAGGCCTCGTCGAAGGTGGCTTTGGAGATGCCTTTGGTCTGGGCTTCCGGCCAGAGATCAGTTTGGAGCCAGGCGCGGAACTGGTCGTCGATCTTGGCGGCGGAGGCGGGGGAAACGAAAAGGCTGATCAGCATGATCAGAAAGAACGCAAAACCGAAGTTGCGAAGGCAGCGTTCTGTCGCGCCCCCCTCTGTCCTGCCGGACATCTCCCCCGCAAGGGGGGAGATTGGCAGCGTCGATGTCGCGCTCTTTCTTGCAACCGTGGAGATTGGCGAAAGCGGCGATGACATCTGATCTCCCCCCTTGCGGGGGAGATGTCCGGCAGGACAGAGGGGGGTGTGACGGAACGCGATCATCTCAGAAGCATCCCCGCCAATCGTGTCAAAACGCCGTCCGCGAGCGCAGCGCGGCGGCCAGCGTACCCTCATCGAGATAATCGAGCTCGCCGCCGACCGGCACGCCATGCGCCAGCCTTGTCACCTTGACCTCGAACCCCGAAAGCTGATCCGTCAGATAGTGCGCCGTCGTCTGGCCCTCGACCGTGGCGTTGACGGCGAGAATGACCTCCTTGACCTCGCCACCGGCAACACGGTCGACCAGCGAGCGGATGTTGAGCTGTTCGGGGCCGATGCCGTCGAGCGGCGACAACGTGCCGCCGAGCACGTGGTAGCGCACGCTCATGGCCGCCGCCCGCTCCAGCGCCCAGAGGTCCGATACATCCTCGACGACGATCAGCGTGGCGGCGTCGCGGCGCGGGTCGGTGCAGATCATGCAGGGGTCGGACGTATCGACATTGCCGCAGGTCGAGCAGATGCGCACCTTGTCCGCCGCCTCGCCCATGGCGGCAGCGAGCGGCGACAAAAGCTGCTCCTTCTTCTTGATCAGATGCAGTGCGGCGCGCCGCGCCGAACGCGGCCCTAGCCCCGGCACCTTGGCCAGGAGTTGGATCAGGCGTTCGATCTCGGGACCGGCGATTCGCTTGGACATCGCACTGATCTAGGATTTTTCCGCAAGCTTTGAAACATGCCGCTCATGCAACGGCCCGCCATGCTGCCATGACGGGCCTTGAAATGCTCTTCGTTCGAAACCCTCAGTAGGCTGATGCCGGCCGGGTCTGGTCGACGATCATCGCGCCGATGGCGTCGGTGTTCTCAGGTGTCGACTGGAAGCCCATCGACGCTTCCTGCGACGCTGACGGCACCGAGGTGATGTAGCGGGCGTTCAGCGTGCCGCCGAAACGCGAGGCATCCGGCTCTGCCATCGGCTCCTGCATCGCCACTACCGTCTGCTTGGCAGCGACGCGGCCGCTCTTTGCCGGCGCTGCGGCAGCCGTCATGTAGGTCTGGTCGGCCGGGGCGGCGATTGCCTTGGCCGCGCGAGAAGCTGCGGCCTGCTTGGCAGGATCGGGACGGACAATCGTCTTCACCACCGGCTCGGCATAAGCCACCTGCACCGGCGCTTCAGGCACAGGCGCACGCGGCGTCGCGGAGGCAACCATGGTCGTGGGTTCATCGGGCAGCGGCTGCCAGTTGCGGCCGCGCTTCTCGTAGAAGGCGTTGCCACCGGCAACCATGGTGTAGTGCATGTTCTTGTAGGGGAACTTCAGGCCGGCGGTGTGGAAGTACATCGTGTTCTTCAGCTTGGCCTTGCGCTCGCCCTTGAGCACGGCCTCGGCGGCTTCCTCGACATCGGGCATCGCCTTGGAATTCATCGGCCGCGTCATCACGCCTGGCGCGAACTGGCCCGGTTCGCCGACGACCTCGCAAATGGTGCTGCCATGGTTGCCGGAGCGCAGCCGGTTCATCACCACCGTGCCGACGGCGATCATGCCGTCGCGGCTCGAGCGGTTGGATTCGAAGAACATCGCCCGTTCCAGGCATTCCTTCTCCTTCGGCGTGTGGCCATAGGAGCGCGTCGAGAGGAAGCTGGGGGTGATGGCGTCAGTCAGGCTGGCGACCGACATGCCGTGAGAAGAAGTGGTCTGGCTGCAACCCGCCAGAAACAGGGGGGAAGAGATGATGCCGAGCAACAGCGGCGTCTTCCATCGCGTCGCGATCAACAAAAGTGCCTCATTTTCCAGATGCCACCCGTCCCGAGATGTGGCAAGAATGAGACTCTTAAAGGCAAAAAGATGGCTAAAGGATTAGCATTCGTGCAGCATAGGTAAAACTTTATAAATGCCCGGATATGTCCGCGTGAGCAAAGCCGGGGAAAGTCTTAACAATAGCCCCTGCAGCCGATTTCCGTTCATAATCAATTAACTGGTGAAGCCGGCTCAGAACGGCAATTTCATTCCGGGCGGGATCGGCAAGCCTGCCGTCAGCGCCTTGGTCTTCTCCTGCATAATCTGCTCGACCTTATTTTTGGCGTCATTGTGAGCGGCCAGAAGCAGGTCTTCGAGGATCTCGACGTCGTCCTCCTTGAACAGCGATGGATCGATCTTCAACGACTTCATCTCGAACTTGCCGGTCAGCGTGACGTTGACCAGGCCGCCGCCGGCCTGCCCGCTTGCTTCAAGCGTGGCGATCTCGTCCTGCATGGCCTGGAACTTGGCCTGCATTTCCTTCGCCTTGCCCATCAGGCCGAGAATATCTTTCATGGTCGGGTCCTTTGCGGATTCGTGCTGTGGTCAGTTTTCGTCGTCGTCGGATGGCGGCTCGACTGGCACTTCTGCCTTGTCCGTATCGACTTCCGGCGCATCGGGAATGCGCACGTCGATGATCTTGGCACCGGGAAAACGCGCCAGGATGGCGGCCACCGTCGGATCGCTTTTCGCATCGGAGAAAGCGGTCTCGCGCTTGGTCGATTCCATCTCGGCCAGTGTCTGGCCGCCCTCTTCCTTCGACAGCGACACCAGCCAGTTGCGGCCGGTCCAGGCGCGCAGTTTGGCGGTCAGCTCGTTGAGCAGCATTTTCGGCGCATCGTCGGTCAGACTGACGTCGATGCGCCCAGGTTCGATGCGCACCAGGCGCACGCAGCGCTTGACCTGCACCTTGAAGGCCATGTCGCGGTGTTGGTCGGCAAGGGCGACGATGTCGGCGAGCGATTTCACCGGCACCGGCGGGGTCTCGACCACCGGCTCGGGTGCTGCAACGAAGCTCGCCGGCAGCGGTTCGGGCTCGACCAGCCGCATGGTCTGCGCGCCGCTGCCCACGGAATTCGGCATGCGCGACTGGGCCACGGCACTTGCGCCGCCATTGCCTGGTGCTGCCGGGCCGGGGCTGGCCGGCGCTCCGTTCGGACGCGGCGTGCCGCTCGAAACGGGGGCACCGCTCTCCAGCGATTTCAGCGCCTCATCCAGCGTCGGCAGGTCGGCGGCATGGGCCAGCCGGATCAGCACCATTTCACCGGCACTGACAGGGCGGTTGGAAGACTGCACCTCCGGGATGCCTTTCAACAGCATCTGCCAGGTCCGCGACAGCACCTTGACCGACAGCGTCCTGGCGAAGTCGGCGCCGCGCCGGCGCTCGTCCTCGGACAGAGAGGCATCGTCGGCGGCTGTGGGCACGAAGCGCAGCCGGGTGACGAGATGGTTGAATTCGGCCAGATCGGTGAGCACCGCGGCCGGATCGGCGCCGGTGTCATACTGGGCGCGGAATTCGGCCAGCGCTGAGGCGACGTCGCCTTTCATCACATGTTCGAACAGGTCGACGATGCGGGCGCGGTCGGCCAGCCCCAGCATGGCGCGTACCGCCTCGGCACTGACGGCGCCGCCGCCATGGGCGATCGCCTGGTCGAGGATGGAGAGCGAATCGCGAGCCGAACCTTCGGCGGCGCGTGCGATCATCGCCAATGCGTCGTCGTCGACCGAAATGCCTTCCTTGCCGGCAATCGAGGCGAGGTGCGCAACCAGCGCGCCGGCATCGATGCGCCTCAAATCGAAGCGCTGGCAGCGCGACAGGACGGTGATCGGCACCTTGCGGATTTCGGTGGTGGCGAAAATGAATTTGACGTGCGGCGGCGGCTCTTCCAGCGTCTTCAGCAGGCCGTTGAAGGCCTGGGTTGAGAGCATGTGCACTTCGTCGATGATGTAGACCTTGTAGCGCGCCGACACCGGGGCATAGCGCACGCGCTCGATAATGTCCCTGATGTCGTCGATGCCGGTATGCGACGCCGCGTCCATTTCGATGACATCGACATGGCGGCCTTCCATGATCGCCTGGCAATGCTCGCCCAAAACGGCAAGGTCGACCGATGGCTGGTCGACCGTCGGCGTCTTGTAGTTGAGCGCCCGCGCCAGGATGCGCGCCGTCGTCGTCTTGCCGACGCCGCGCACGCCGGTCAGCATCCAGGCCTGGGCGATGCGGCCGGTGGAGAAAGCGTTGGTGAGGGTGCGGACCATCGGCTCCTGGCCGATCAGCTCGGAGAAATTCGACGGACGGTACTTGCGCGCAAGCACACGATAAGCGGCGGCCTTCGCTATCTCCAGGCTTTTTGGTCCCGAATTTCCGGCTTCGCTCATTCGCCCGTAAAGCTCCAAAGGCCACGTCCGAGGCTGGCCGATTCCTGCTAGAGCGTTTCACCGTTTCTGGAAACGGCGAACCGCTCTATCTCTTTGCTTTAACGCAATTCTGAACGGGAAACCGCTCACACTTTCCCTGGAATTGCACTGATAGTCTCGCCCGCGCTGCAATGCGTCGTCAATGTCGCGAGAGGGGCCGATGAGGTGGGAGGCTGGAACAATGACCCGTTCCGGGCTCGTTAGGGCTGCTTCCTTCCGGACCTGACCCGGTTGGCGAGTGGATCGTCCACCACCAACCTCCCGGGTTCCATATCGGCAATTCAGCGATGAAATGCAAGGGTGCATTGAGAATCGGTCACCCTCGAGCTCCGCCGCTCAATGAATCGCTTGCAGCCCCCGTGCAGCCGCTCTAGCGTTCTGAGTTTGGGAAATAATGCGAGAAACGCAAGGAAACGCCAATGCTGCCGGGCCTCAAGGCCGGATTCACGCTCGACTCCAGGCTGGAGGCGGACAGCGAGCAGCTCATGTGGCTCGGCCTGTGCGAATTGCGCGTGATGAACGACCGCCGCTGGCCATGGCTTGTCCTGGTGCCTCAGCGCCCCGGCATCGAGGAAATCCACGACCTGACACCGCTCGACCAGGCGATGCTGACCTTCGAGACCAACATGGTGGCGCAGGCACTTAAAAGAACCACCGGCTGCGCCAAGATCAATACCGGCGCGCTCGGCAACATCGTGCGGCAATTGCATGTCCATGTCATCGCCCGCTCGGAAGGCGATCCGGGCTGGCCCGGCCCAGTCTGGGGCCACGGCTTGCGCGAACCCTATCAACGCCCCGACATCCGCCGGTTTGCGCAACAGATAAAGGCGGCGCTATAAACCGCGAGTGTCCATCCCTGGAGCCGGATGATTTCAGGTCCGTTCGACCTGAAATCTGAATCCGCCTCCAAATCAAAGAAAGAGAGCATGATGTCGTCCGAAAACCGCTACACACTTTTCGGCATCATGCTCTGGACGTTTTGAGCTTCCATGACCTTTCGCCTATTTGACGCGCCCTTGCGCGAGCCGAGCCACTTCGTCGGTTTCGCCGGCAACACGATCGATCGGCAATCCGAAAATCGCGCCGACGATTCCGTCGAAAAGGCGCTCGCCGACCCTGCCGCCAGGCTATTGCTGATGCATGCTGGCCGTCTGCACCTGAAGTTAAATGACGGCAGCTTCGACCCATGGTTCGATCTGGCTGAAAGCCGGTCGCTGCAACCATCACTCGCACAAGGCGTGCTGCTCGGCTTTTCCGGGAGCGGCCCGGTGTTGGCTGTGCCGGTCGGCATCGAGCCGGAGCAGTTGCCGGAGACCATCAAGGCCATTGACTATCGCTCGGTCTATATGCAGGGGCTGATCGATGAGGCGGCGGCGGGCGCGCTGGCGCAAGGGGCGGCGCTGCTCGCCTGGCATGCCAGCCATCGTTTCTGCAGCAAATGCGGTACCGAGTCCGAAATGCGTGCCGGCGGTTACAAGCGGCACTGTCCGAACTGCGGCACCGAGCATTTTCCGCGCACCGATCCGGTGGCGATCATGCTGACGGTGACAGGCGAAAAATGCCTGCTTGGCCGCGGCCGGCATTTCGGCCCCGGCATGTACTCGGCGCTCGCCGGCTTCATCGAGCCGGGCGAGACGATCGAGGCTGCGGTGCGCCGCGAGACCCTGGAGGAAGCCGGCATAAGGCTCGGCCGCGTCGTCTACCATGCCAGCCAGCCCTGGCCGTTCCCCTATTCGCTGATGATCGGCTGTTTCGGCGAACCGCTCAACGAGGATATCCAGGCCGACCTCAACGAGTTGGAAGATTGCCGCTGGTTTTTCCGCGACGAGGTGCGCTCTATGCTGGAGAGGACGCACAAGGACAATCTGGTCACGCCGCCGAAAGGCGCGATCGCGCATCATCTGATCCGCGCCTGGGTCGATAGCGAGTAAGTAGGGATAACGGGAGCAAAAAATGATCCGTCACACCGTGGTTTTCACGCTGAAGCACCCGCAGTACTCGCTGGAGGAAAAGAGATTCCTCTCCGACGCCAAGCGGATCCTCAGTGCCATCAAGGGCGTCACGCATTTCGAGCCGCTGCGGCAAGTCAGCCCCAAGAACGACTACCATTTCGGCTTCTCGATGGAGTTCGTCGATCAGGCCGCCTACACCAGATACAACGAGCATCCCGACCACGTCGCCTTCGTGCGCGACCGCTGGATCCCGGAAGTCGAAACCTTCCTGGAAATCGACTACGTGCCGCTGACCCTTCTGGTCTAGTCGGCGACCTTCCACTGCTCGCGCGACTCACTGGCGGGATAGACGCCCAGAATGCGCACTTCGCGCGAGAAGAAGCGCAGTTCGTCCAGCGCCAGCTTGACCAGCGGATCGTCGGGATGGCCCTCGATATCGGCGTAGAACAGCGTCGCCGTGAAGGCGCCGAGCTGGTAGCTCTCCAGCTTGGTCATGTTGATGCCGTTGGTGGCGAAGCCGCCCATCGCCTTGTAGAGCGCGGCCGGCACGTTGCGGACGCGAAAGATGAAGGTCGTCATCATCTTGGTGTCGGCCGAGGGACGCTCGGCCCATTGCTTGTTCTTGGTCAGGACGACGAAGCGGGTGACGTTCGAGTCGGTGTCCTCGACATTCTTCTCGATGATATCGAGCCCGTAGAGTTCCGCGGCGAGCGCCGGCGCGAGCGAAGCCATGGTGCGGTCCTTGAGCTCGGAAACCAGCTTGGCGGAGCCCGCCGTGTCCCCGGCAACCACTGGCTTCCAGCCATTCTTGCGGATGTATTTGCGGCACTGGCCCAGCGCATGAATGTGGCTGTGCACCGTCTTGATCTCTTCGCGCTTGACGCCCGGCAGCACCATCAGTTGGAAGTGGATCGGCAGGAAATATTCGCCGACGATGTGCAGCTTCGATTCCGGCAACAGATGATGGATGTCGGCGACACGGCCGGCAATGGTGTTCTCGATCGGGATCATGGCGAGGTCGGCCTTGTTGGTCTCGACCGCGTTGAAGGCATCCTCGAAGGTCGGGCACGGCAACGGTTCCATCGAAGGGAACATGTTGCGGCTGGCGGTGTCGGAATTGGCACCGGGCTCGCCCTGGAAGGATATTCTGTTGGTCTTTTCAGGCATGCCGATATCTCAGGTTGAAAAGGTCTCAGGAAAGAATTCGTCTGGCGCGTTCGAGGTCTTCCGGCGTGTCGACGCCGAGCGGCAGCGATTGCACGACCTCGGCATCGATGCGCATGCCGGCCTCCAGCGCCCGCAACTGCTCCAGCCGCTCGCGCCGCTCCAGCGGCGACGGCTTGAGCTCCACAAAGCGTTCAAGCGCCGCGCGCCGATAGGCGTAGAGGCCGACATGGTGATAGAGCGGCCCCTCGCCCCAAGGCGCGGTGGCGCGGGTGAAATAGAGCGCCTTGAGCCGTGTTGGTGACAACGGCGAACCGACGATCTTGACGACGTTCGGGTTGGTCTTCTCCTCGTCACGCACGATCTCGACGCCGAGCGTGGCGATGTCGACGGCGGTGTCTTCGAAAGGCCGCAGCGCCGCCCCGATGATCTCCGGATCGATGGTCGGCAAGTCGCCCTGGACGTTGACGATGGTTTCGACCTTGTGGCCGGGATCGAGCGCGCTCAGCGCCTCGAAAATGCGGTCGGAGCCGGATTCATGGTCGATGCGCGTCATCACCGCCTCGAAACCGTGCGCGCGCACCGCTTCCGCCACGCCTTGCGTGTCGGTTGCCACCACCACGCGGCCAAGCCCGGCCTCGGCGGCGCGGCGGGCGACCTGCACGATCATCGGGGCGCCGGCTATGTCGGCCAGCGGCTTGCCCGGCAGGCGCGTCGAGGCCATGCGGGCCGGGATCAGGATGAGCGTGGACATTGGGGCTACTGGCGTTTGAAAAGACGATGGGAAAAGTGGCAAAAGGTCTCACTGGAAGCGCCCTTATAGGTGTTGCAACGCTGGAGCAAAAGACCTAGTTTCCGCCCGATTTGACCGGCTCGACGGGGCGGGTCAGGATACCGACGGACGGAATGGACGATCGGTCCGCCGGAAAAGGGAGCAAGGGGCGCATGGATTCCAACGAAGTCAACAAGCTGCTCGCCGGATTGCTCGGAACCTGTTTCGTCGTTTTCTCGGTCGGTTTGGTGTCTGACGCGCTGTTTGCCTCGCCCGCTCCGGAAAAGCCCGGCTACGCAATCGAGGCGACCGAGCCTGCCGAAGGCGGCGGCGCCGGCCCAGCCGTTGAAGCCAAGCCGATTGCCGAGCTGCTCGCCACCGCCAATGCCGAGGCGGGTGCTGCCGTGTTCAAGAAATGCCAGGCCTGCCATTCCGGCGAAAAGGGCGGCCCGAACAAGGTCGGCCCGGACCTGTGGGACATCGTCGACCGTCCCGTCGCCGAGCATGAAGGCTTTGCCTATTCGGCCGGCATGAAGGACTTTTCCAAGGGCGGCGCCGAGCACTGGACCTACGACAATCTCAACCACTTTATCACCTCGCCGAAGAAATTCGTGAAGGGCACGGCGATGGGCTTTGCCGGCCTGCCGAAGGACGAGGACCGCGCCAACGTCATCGCCTATCTGCGCACGCTGTCGGATAGCCCGAAGCCGCTGCCGACCCCAGGTGCCGCCGCTGATGCAACGGCGCCGGCCAAGCCCGCCGAGGGCGCGGCCCCGGCAAAGCCCGCTGAAGGTGCGGCTCCGGCAGCGCCTGCCAAATAACCAAATTGTCATCTCGATGACCTCAGAAAAGCCGGGTTCAGCCCGGCTTTTTTGTTAGGAAAACTGCATATGCGGCGACAAAGCCGGCGCATGGCGGTTTTCACTGGCGTCAAATCATCTAGGATTGCCGGGCATCGCGAAGAGGAGAACGCATGACGGTTGGCCGAACGCTTCTGAGGTCCATGCTGGTTGCATTCGTTGTAGCTGCCGGCCTGCAAGCGGCCGCTGCGGATGAATGGCACACCACCTCTTCACTGATCGGCTCTTCCAAATATGGCGAGAATTTCCAGCGCTACGATTACGTGAACCCGGACGCGCCGAAGGGGGGCACCTACAATTCGGTGGTTTCCGGCACATTCGACAGCTTCAATCCCTACATCGTGCAGGGCTCGCCGGCGGCCGGCTTGCAGCCATTTGGCGGCGGCCTGCTCTACGACACGCTGATGGACCAGGCGACTGACGAAGGCAGCGTCAGCCACCCGCTCATCGCCGATGCCTACAAGTACCCGAACGACTATTCCTCGGCCACCTACCGGCTCGATCCAAGGGCCAAGTGGCATGACGGCCAGCCGATCACCACCGACGACGTGATCTGGTCGTTCCAGGTGCTAAAGGCCAACAGCCCGATGTACAGCCGCTATTTCGAAAATGTCACCGATGCGGTGGCCATCTCCGACCGCGAGGTCGAGTTCCATTTCAGCCAGAAGGGTAACCGCGAACTGCCCAAGATCCTCGGCGATCTCGTCGTGTTGCCCAAGCATTGGTGGGAAGGCACCGACGCCAACGGCAAGAAGCGCGACATCACCAAGGGAACGTTGGAGCCGCCGCTCGGCTCGGCCGCCTACAAGATCGCAAGCTTCAAAGCCGGCTCGGAGATCGTCTGGCAGCGCGTGCCCGACTATTGGGGCGCCAAACTGGCGGTGAAGATCGGCCGCGAGAATTTCGACACCCAGCACTTCACCTACATTCTTGACGACAACGCCTCCTGGGAAGCGTTCAAGAAGGGCGGCCTCGACGACATCAAGCCGGAAAACAGCTCGAAGCGCTGGGCGACGTTTTATGATTTCGCGGCCATCAAGGCCGGCGACGTGATCAAGCAGGAGTTCAAGACCACCTCGCCTGAGCCGATGCAGGCCTTCATGCTCAACCAGAGACATCCGCTGTTTGCCGATCGTCTGGTCAGGGCCGCGCTCACCTACCCCTTCGATTTCGAATCCATGAACCGCACGTTGTTCTTTGGCTTCAACACCCGCACCCACAGCTATTTCCAAGGCACGGAACTGGCATCGAGCGGCCTGCCGCAAGGCAAGGAACTGGAAATTCTGGAGAAGTACCGCGACAAGCTGCCACCGGAGCTATTCACGCAGGAATTCAAGCTGCCCGTCTACGATTCGCCGCAGGCCGAGCGCAAATATCTGAAGCAGGCGGTCGACCTGTTTGCCCAGGCCGGCTGGGTGATCAAGGGCGGCAAGATGGTCAACGCCAAGACCGGCGAGCCATTCAAGTTTGAAATCCTCGGCTCGGGTGAAACCGACCAGGTCATCTCCAGCCCCTGGATCGCCAATCTGCGCAAGATCGGCGTCGATGCGACATTGCGCATCGTCGACCCGAGCCAATACACCAACCGCGTCAGAAATTTCGATTACGACGTCATTACGGGGCAGCTTCAGCAGTCGGAATCGCCCGGCAACGAGCAGCGCGACTTCTGGAGCTCCAAGGCCGCCGACACACCGGCATCGCGCAACTATTCCGGCATCAAGAACCCGGTCGTCGATGCCCTTGTCGACCGCATCATTTTTGCCACGGACCGCGATGACCTCGTCGCCACTACCCATGCGCTCGATCGCGTGTTGCTGTGGAACTACTATGTCGTGCCGCAATACTACCGCGCAGTGGTGTGGCTGGCGTACTGGAACAAGTTCGGCGTCCCTGAAAAGCAGCCCGGCTACCGTGGCGCCGACATTGATTCCTGGTGGATCGATAAGGACAAGGAAAAGGCGCTAGCCGCCAAATACAAGGGCAGCAATTGATGGCGATGCTTTCTCGCCGCGACTTCCTGGCGCTCGGCGCCGCGGCGACCGCAGGCGCGCTGTTGCGCGGCAAGGCCTTCGCCGCCAGCCCAACGGGCGTGAAACTGCATGGATTGTCCGCTTTCGGCGACCTTAGATACAAGCCGGACTTCACCCATTTCGACTACGTCAATGTCGATGCGCCGCAAGGTGGCACTTTCAATTTCCTGCCACGCACCTGGGGCTCCAACCAGACGCCCCTTACCTTCAACACGCTAAATTCGTTCGTCCCCAAAGGCGATTCGCCGCAGCGCATGGAAATGTGCTTCGACTCGCTGATGGTGAGGGCGCTCGACGAACCTGACGCCGTCTACGGGCTGGTCGCGGACGGGGTGACGATTTCCGACGACCGCAACGGTTTCACCTTCTCGCTTCGCCCGCAGGCCCGTTTCCATGACGGCACGCCGCTGACGGCTGAGGACGCCGCCTTCACTTTCAAGCTGCTCAAGGACAAGGGACATCCCGACTATTCGCTGCCGTTGACGCATCTGGATGACGCGATCGCCGTGGACGCCCGCACGGTGCAGCTCAAGTTCTCAGGCAAGCAGACAAGCCGGACCATCCTCAACGTCGTCGCGTTCCCGATCCTGTCAAAGGCTTTCTACACGGCCAACCCGTTCGATTCCTCGCAGATGAACCCGCCGCTGGGCTCAGGCGCCTACAAGGTTGGCCGCTGGTCGGCAGGGGCGTGGATCGAATATGAGCGTGTGGCCGACTATTGGGGCAACGACCTTCCGGTCAATCGTGGTCAAAACAATTTCGGTCGCATCCGCGTCGAGTTCTACCAGGATCGCAACGCTTCCTTCGAGGCGTTCAAGAAGGGAGAGATCCTCTACAAGGAGGAAGCCGTGTCTCGCATTTGGGCGACGGGTTACGACTTCCCCGCCTTCATTGCCGGCAAGGTGGTGAAACATGAATTCCCGGCCGAAACGATGCCATCCATGCAGGCCACCGCCGTGAACCAGCGGCGCGAGCAATTCCGCGACCCGCGCGTGCGCCAGGCGCTCGGACTCTGCTTCGACTTCGAATGGACGCGGCGCAATTTCTTCTACGGTTCGTATGAGCGCTCGCAATCCTGCTTCGAGCAATCCGATTTTCGCGCCGAAGGCATGCCGTCGCCGAAAGAGCTGGCTCTGCTCGAACCGCTGCGCGATCAGATTCCCGCCGAGGCTTTTGGTGAGGCCGTGACCCAGCCCGTATCGAACGGCTCCGGCCGCGACCGTCAGTTGCTTGGCAAGGCGGCCAAGCTTCTGGCTGACGCCGGCTGGAAACGCTCTGGCAATTTCGCCGTGAACGACAAGGGCGGTCGGTTGTCGGCGGAGATCCTTGTCGACGACGAAGTCTTCGGACAGGTTTATTCGCCCTGGGTCGAAAACATGAAGGCGGTCGGCATCGATGCCTCGATCCGGCTGGTGGATGCGGCGCAGTATCAGCTGCGGCAGAATTCGTTCGACTTTGATCTCATCTCGGTTGCGGCCCGGTTTCCGGCGACACCAACCCGTGACGACCTCGAAACCTTTTTCCACTCGCGAACCGCGACCCTGTCCGGCACACGCAATCTGCCGGGAACATCGAGCCCGGCCATCGACGCCCTGGTCGACGCCGCGGGCGCCGCCGAGGATCGCGAAAGCCTGACAATTGCCATGCGCGCGCTCGACCGGGTCTTGCGTGCGCGGCGCGATTGGATTCCAAGTTGGTTCCTGGCGAATCACCGAAGCGCCTACTGGGACATGTTCGGCTTTCCCGAGCGGAAACCTGATTTCGACTTTCCGGTCGAAGCGCTGTGGTGGGTCGACAAGGGCAAGGCGGCAAAAATTGGCAAAGCCTGACATGACCGTTCGCGCAGGATTGGCGGCCTGATGGGCGCCTACATACTGCGACGCATCCTGCTGATGATCCCGACCCTGTTCGGCATCATGGCAGTCGCTTTCGTCGTCACCCAATTTGCACCGGGCGGGCCGGTCGAGCAGGTCATCGCCAGCCTGACCAACCAGGGCGGCAGCGACCGCCTCGGCAGTGGCGGCGGCGATGCCGGCGGCGGCGGCAATTTCGATGTGGCCGGCGACACCGGTTCGAAATATCGCGGCGCGCAAGGGCTCGATCCCGAGTTCATCAAGAAGCTGGAAAAGCAGTTCGGCTTCGACAAGCCACCTCTCGAACGCTTCGGCATGATGCTGTGGAACTATGCCCGCTTCGATTTCGGCGACAGCTATTTCCGTGACATCTCGGTGCTCAACCTGATCCTGGAGAAAATGCCGGTATCGATCTCGCTCGGATTGTGGATCACACTTTTGTCCTATCTGATCTCGATACCGCTCGGCATTCGCAAGGCGGTCAAGGACGGCTCCGCCTTCGACGTCTGGACCAGCGGCGTGATCATCATCGGCTATGCCATACCGGCCTTCCTGTTCGGCATATTGCTGATGGTGCTTTTCGCGGGCGGTTCGTTCTGGGACTGGTTCCCCCTGCGCGGCATCGTTTCGGATAACTGGGACCAGCTTTCGTGGCCGGATAAAATCGTCGACTATTTCTGGCACATGACCTTGCCGCTGACGGCGCTGGTGCTGTCGGCCTTTGCCACGACGACGCTGCTGACCAAGAACTCCTTCCTGGAGGAGATTCGCAAGCAGTATGTGGTGACGGCCCGGGCCAAGGGCCTGTCGGAGCGGCGGGTGCTTTACGGACATGTGTTCCGCAACGCCATGCTGATCGTCATTGCCGGCTTTCCCGCTGCCTTCATCTCGGCCTTCTTCACCGGCTCGCTTTTGATCGAGAACATCTTTTCTCTCGACGGTCTCGGGCTGCTCGGCTTCAGGTCGGTGTTGGCGCGCGATTATCCGGTCGTGTTCGCCAACCTCTATATATTTTCGCTGCTTGGCCTGTTCGTGACGCTGCTGTCCGACCTGATCTACACATGGGTCGATCCGCGCATCGATTTCGAGCGGAGAGACGTCTGATGACGCAGGCCGCAGCCGAGACGACACCGACAAGGATCGCGCGGCCCTGGCTGTCGCCGCTCAACAAGCGGCGCTGGCAGAACTTCAAGGCTAACCGGCGCGGCTACTGGTCGTTGTGGATATTCCTCGCCCTGTTCGTGCTGTCGCTGTTTGCCGAACTGATCGCCAACGACAGACCGATCGTCGCCTACTACAAGGGCGAGATCCTGTTCCCGGTGGCGGTCGCCTACCCCGAAGAAAAATTCGGCGGTTTCTACGCCGTCACCGACTATCGCGACCCGGTGATCCGCGACGAGATCAACGCCAATGGCTGGATGATCTGGCCGCCGATCCGCTATTCCTATCGCACCGTCAACAATGCGATCCCCGACGCCGCTCCGGCAAAACCGTCATGGGAATATGACGCGCAGAAGCGATGCAGCCAGTATCCGCAGGGCGCCACCGATCCTGACTGCATTGTCGGCAACTGGAACTGGCTGGGCACTGACGATCAGGCGCGCGACGTGCTGGCGCGCATCATCTACGGGTTCAGGATTTCCGTGCTGTTCGGACTGATCCTGACCGCGGGCTCGTCGGTGATCGGCGTCGCGGCCGGCGCGCTGCAAGGCTATTTCGGCGGCTGGACCGACCTCCTGTTTCAGCGCTTCATCGAAATCTGGTCGGCGATACCGCTGCTCTATCTCCTGCTCATCGTCGCCGCCATCCTGCCGCCGGGCTTCTTCATCCTGCTCGGGCTGATGCTGCTGTTTTCCTGGACGTCGCTGGTCAGCGTGGTGCGCGCCGAATTCCTGCGCGCCCGCAACTTCGAATATGTCAACGCCGCCCGCGCGCTTGGCGTGTCCAACCGCACAATCATGATGCGCCATCTTCTGCCAAACGCCATGGTGGCAACGCTGACCTTTATGCCTTTCCTGGTCAGCGCCTCGATTTCGACGCTGACCTCGCTCGACTATCTCGGCTTCGGCCTGCCGCCAGGCACCGCGTCGCTCGGCGAATTGCTCAAACAGGCACAGAGCAATCTCAATGCTCCCTGGCTTGGCATATCGGGCTTCGTCGTCATCTCGCTGATGCTGTCGTTGCTGGTCTTCATCGGCGAGGCGACACGCGACGCTTTCGATCCGCGCAAGGCGTTCCGATGAGCGAGCTCCTGCTCTCCGTCCGCGATCTCAGTGTCGCCTTCACCCAAAGCGGCAACCAGTCGACAGCCGTCGACCATATCTCCTTCGACCTCGCCAGGGGCGAGACGGTGGCGCTGGTCGGCGAATCGGGCTCGGGCAAATCGGTCTCGGCGCTGTCGGTGCTGAAGCTCTTGCCCTATCCAACCGCCAGCCATCCCTCGGGCAGGATCTTGTTCCAGGGCGCCGACCTGCTGGCCATGAACGAAAAGCAGCTCCGCAGCGTGCGCGGCAACAAGATCACCATGATCTTCCAGGAGCCGATGACCTCTCTCAATCCGCTGCACACGATCGAGCAGCAGATCGTCGAGATCCTGGCGCTGCACCAGGGCATGGGCGACCGCCAGGCCAAGGCGCGCACGCTGGCGTTGCTCAACGAGGTCGGCATTCGCGAGCCGGAAAAACGCCTCGACGCCTATCCGCACCAGCTGTCCGGCGGCCAACGCCAACGCGTCATGATCGCCATGGCGCTGGCCAATGAGCCCGAACTGCTGATCGCCGACGAACCGACGACGGCGCTGGACGTCACCGTGCAGGCGCAGATCCTCGAATTGCTGGCGGGACTGAAGAGCCGCAAGGGCATGTCTATGCTGTTCATCACCCATGATCTCGGCATCGTCAGGAAGATCGCCGACCGCGTCTGCGTGATGACCAAGGGCAAGATCGTCGAGACCGGACCGACGAAGGAGATCTTCGCCAACCCGCAGCACGCCTATACCAAGCACCTCCTGGCGGCCGAGCCGAAAGGCAAGCCGCCGGCCGCCAACAACGCCGCCAAGCCGGTGATGACCGGCAAGGACATCAAGGTCTGGTTTCCGATCAAGAAGGGGTTCTTCCGCACCACCGTCGACAATGTGAAGGCGGTGGACGGCATCGACGTCACCGTGCGCGCCGGCCAGACGCTGGGCGTGGTTGGCGAATCCGGTTCCGGCAAGACGACGCTCGGCCTTGCGCTGGCGCGGATGATCTCGTCGACCGGCACGATCCAGTTCAACGGCAGCGACATCAACCAGCTTTCCTTCAACGCCATGCGACCGCTGCGGCGCGAACTGCAGATCGTCTTCCAGGATCCGTTCGGCTCGCTCAGCCCACGCATGTCGGTGTCGGAGATCATCGAGGAAGGGCTGAAAATCCACGAGCCGAAGCTGTCGCCCGACCAGCGCGACGACAAGGTGGTCGCGGTGCTGAAAGAGGTCGGGCTCGACCCAGCCACACGCAACCGCTATCCGCATGAATTCTCCGGCGGCCAGCGCCAGCGCGTCGCCATTGCGCGCGCCATGGTGCTCAATCCGCGCTTCGTCATGCTGGACGAGCCGACATCGGCGCTCGACATGAGCGTGCAGGCGCAAGTGGTCGACCTCTTGCGCAATCTGCAGGCCAAGCACGACCTTGCCTATCTGTTCATCAGTCACGACCTGAAAGTCATTCGCGCCCTTGCCAACGACGTCATCGTCATGCGCAATGGCGGGATCGTCGAAGCCGGCCCGTCCGAACAGATTTTCGAACGGCCGCAGACCGATTATACCAAAGCGCTGATCTCGGCCGCGTTCAGGATCGAGACGGCGCCGGTCGGCATCGTCAGCGAATAGATATTTTGTTTTACGCAATTCCGGACGGAAAACCGCTTCACACTTTTCCTGGAATTGCTCAGGCCGGACTAACAGGGAAGAAAAATCCGCAAATGGAAAAAGGCAAAGTCCTGCTTGCCGTCACCGGCTTTCATCCGCAGCGCTGGCGCGAGCTGCTGTCGGCCGAGCGCGAGGTGGTGCTGGAGCCGGCCGGCGCCTCTGACCCATCGATCACCTATGCGGTGGTTTGGAAGCAGAAGCCGAACCTCCTGAAGTCGCTGCCCAATCTGCGCGCCATCTTCTCGATCGGCGCCGGCGTCGACCACATCTTCGCCGATCCCGGCCTGCCCGACGTGCCGATCGTCAAGATCGTCGCCGACAATCTCACCGAGCACATGACCGAATATGTCGTCTGGCGGGTGCTCGATCACCACCGCCAGGGCATGCTCTACCGCGCGCAGCAATCGAAAAAGTCCTGGCACGAGCCGCCGCAGCGGCCGGCAAGCGACATTTCGGTCGGCATTATGGGGCTCGGCAATCTCGGCCGCGCGGCGGCGTCGGTGCTGTTGTCACTGGGCTTTGCCGTCAATGGCTGGTCGCGCAGCGACAAGGCCATGAAAGGCGTTTCGACCTATGCCGGAGAGGCCGGGCTGATCCCCTTCCTCAACGCCACCGACATATTGGTGGTGCTGTTGCCACTGACGCCGGACACGCAAGGCATAGTCAATTACGGCGTGCTGAAGGAATTGCGCAAGCGCAACGGCCTCGGCGGCTCGGTGCTGATCAATGCCGGACGCGGCCGGCTGCAGAAGGACGCCGACATTTTGCGCGCACTCGACGACGGCACGCTGAAGGAAGCGAGCCTCGACGTGTTCGAGGTCGAGCCCCTGCCGAAGACAAGCCCACTCTGGGGCCACCCCAAGGTGTTCGTGACGCCGCATGCGGCAGCAACCTCGGACCCTGTCCACCTGGCGCCGATCATGCTGCGCCAGATGGATGCTTTCGAGCGCGGCGAAAAGCTCGACAATCTGGTGGACCGCAAGGCGGGCTATTGAGGCCGGTGCGCCGGTTCAACCCGGCAGAGCGAACTTCTTCTGCTTGTTGGGCTTGCCGCAGTCGCGACGTTCTATCGAGCGGTTCATGGCGTCGATCTTGCCGCTTGCCAGGTCGGTGTCGCGCTTGCTTTTGGAGCGCATGTCCGGCGTGAACGGGCCGAAACCCATCGCCGGATTGGAGAAGCTCGGCTTGGCGTCCGTCGATAGATGATATTGCTGCGCCAGCCCATTGCGCTGAGCCAGCAACTGGTCGCAAGGCACGCTGTCATACTGCAGTGATGACAGCACGTCCTGGTCCTGCCGTTCGGACATCGAACTGCCCATGCAGCCGGTCATCGCCAGGCAAGACGCCAAGACCATCATGTTCCAGCGCATCTGTTCCTCCTCAATGCCAAACCGAGCGGACTTTCTCTGGGCAGTTAACCTATCTGATGCCGCGCCAGCCGCAAAAATCCTATTCACATTTTCGAACAGGACGAGACATCATGCGTTGGACGGCCGTATCGCCAGCACTGCCAGTCCCTCGACCGGCTGGCGCCGGTCCCAGCGGATGACGGTCGGCTGCATGGACAGGACCGACAGGTCGTTGGCCGCAAGCACCCGTTCGACATAGGGTGGGGAATGGGCGTATCGCCGCGACGGCCGCAATACGAAATCGGCATCGCCAAGCCCCTCGCCTTCGACCGGTGTTTCGACGGAAAAGGCAAACAGGCCATTGCCGGCCAGAATGCCGGCGACGATCTTCACCACACCATCGAGTGCGCCGACATAGATGAACACGTCGGCCGCCACCACCAGATCGGCTTTCGGACCGGCATAGGCAAAATGCTGCAGATCGGCCTTGGCGAGCAGGTCGTAGACGCCCTTGGCGCGGGCCTTCTTCAGCATGGCGGCGGAGATGTCGTAGCCCTCCAGCCGCTCGGCGACCGGACGCAGTCTTTCGCCCATAAGGCCGGTGCCGCAGCCGAGGTCGAGAGCCAGCGAAAAGCGGCCGGGCCTCGCCGCTCGAATGGCGCGATCGAGAAACTCCGGCAGCCGGTAGCCGAGCTTGTCGACCAGGTCACCCTCGAAGCTTTCGGCATAGTGGTCGAACAGCGTTTCGACGAAGGCGCTGGGCGGTGCCGCGGCGACCGGCGCCTGCCCGATCAGCTGCAGCTTCAGCGCCGCACCCAGGCGATCCGCCGGGTCGAGTTTCAGCGCCATCGCCCAGGCCTGCGCAGCAAGGTCGAGACGCTCGGTCGTTTCATGCATCTCGCCGAGACGGAACCAGCCCGCCGCCCATTGCGGCGCCAGTTCCAGCGCGCCGAGCAGCAATTCCGCAGCGGCCACGGGGTCCCCCGAGCCGAAAAGCATCTCGGCATAGTCGGCACGGCGGTCGGCGGTCAGGTTGCCGGACGAGGTTTTCAGCGTTTGCATGGCGATAGTCCGCCGGCTGATGCGGCCGGGTGGCTGGCTGTAGGACGAGTCAGCAGTCTCTTGCAACAGGCTTCCCGCGCCGGAATTAGTCCCTATCTTGGCAGGATGCGCGCCAGCGACCTGCTCAAACCCCGGCCTGAGGGCCTTTACTGCCCGCCCGGCGATTTCTTCATCGACCCGGTGCGGCCGGTGGCGCGCGCGCTGATCACGCATGGCCATTCCGATCATGCCCGCTCCGGCCATCGCTCGGTGCTGGCCACGCAACAGACGCTCGACATTATGGGATTGCGTTGCGGCGAGGATTTTGCCGGGACGACGCAAGCGGCGACTCTTGGCGAAGCGATGGCGCTAAACGATGTCACTGTCGTCTTTCATCCAGCCGGCCATGTGCTGGGCTCGGCGCAAATCGCGGTCGAGCACAAGGGTAAACGCATCGTCGCTTCCGGTGACTACAAGCGCCAGAAGGATGCGACCTGCGCGCCGTTCGAGCCGGTCAAATGCGACGTGTTCATCACCGAAGCGACCTTCGGCCTGCCGGTGTTTCGCCATCCACCCGACACGGAAGAGATCGCCCGCCTGCTCAAATCGGCGGCGCAGTTTCCCGAGCGCTCGCATCTGGTCGGCGCCTATGCGCTGGGCAAGGCGCAGCGGGTGATGCGGCTATTGCGCGATGCCGGCTATGACAAGCCGATCTATATCCACGGCGCGCTGGCCAAACTCAGCGAGTATTATCAGAGCCAGGGCATCGAACTCGGCACTCTGGAGCCGGCGACCGTCGACAGCGGCGGCAAGCAGGATTTCACTGGGGCCATCGTCGTCGGCCCGCCATCGGCCTTCGCCGACCGCTGGGCGCGGCGCTTTCCCGACCCGATCTCGTGCTTCGCCTCGGGGTGGATGCGCATCCGCCAGCGCGCCAAGCAAGGCGGCGTCGAACTGCCGCTGATCATTTCCGACCATGCCGACTGGGACGAACTGACCGCCACCATCAAGGAGACAGGTGCGGGCGAAATCTGGGTCACGCATGGCCGCGAGGAAGCGCTGGTGCGCTGGTGCGAACTGGAAGGCATCGCCGCGCGGCCGCTGCATCTGGTCGGCTATGAGGACGAGGGCGATTGAGTTGAACCGCTTCGCCGAACTCCTCGACCGCCTGGTGCTGACGCCGTCGCGCAACGGCAAGCTGACGCTGCTCACCGATTATTTCCGCAGTGTCGAGGACCCCGATCGCGGCCTGGCGCTGGCGGCGATCACCGGCGATCTCAACATCGCGGCGGTCAAGCCGGCGATGCTGCGCACGCTGGTCACCGAGCGCATGGACCCGGTGCTGTTCGGCTATTCCTACGACTATGTCGGCGACCTCGCCGAAACCGTGTCGCTGGTCTGGCCGCAAACGCCGGGGCATATCCCCAACCGGGAGCCGACGCTTGGCGATGTGGTGGCGAAGTTGCAGGCGGCAAGCCGCTCCGATGGGCCCAAGGTGCTGGCCGGGCTGCTCGACAGTGCCGGCATCTCGGCGCGCTTTGCCATCATCAAGCTGGTCACCGGTGGCCTGCGCATCGGGGTTTCGGCGCGACTGGCCAAACAGGCGCTGGCCGATTTCGGCAAGGTCGATGTCGCCGAGATCGAGGAGTTATGGCACGGGCTGACGCCGCCCTACATCTCGTTGTTCGCCTGGCTGGAAGGCAAGGCCGAAAAGCCGCAGCGGACGGCGCTCGCCCTGTTCAGCCCGGTGATGCTGTCGAACCCGGTCGGCGACGGTGATCTCGAAAAACTCGATCCGGCCTACTATGCCGCTGAATGGAAATGGGACGGCATCCGCGTCCAGGCGGTGTGCGAGGGCGGCGTGCGCCGGCTCTATTCGCGCACCGGCGACGATGTCTCCGGCGCCTTTCCCGATCTCGCCGAAGCGATGAATTTTTCCGCCGCCCTCGACGGCGAATTGCTGGTCGGCGAGCCTGCTGCGACCGGCACGTTCTCAGACCTGCAGCAGCGGCTGAACCGCAAGAGCGTGACGCCGAAGATCCGGCTGCAATACCCGGCCTTCATGCGCTGCTATGATGTGTTGCAGATCGGTGGCGAGGATTTGCGCGCGCTGCCGTTCCGCGAGCGGCGGGCTCATCTGGCGGCCTTCATCAAAACGCTCGACGCCAGCCGTTTCGATCTCTCGCCGCTGGTCGACTTCGCCGACTGGCAGGCGCTGGAAGAACTGCGCCGTGCGCCGCCGCATCCGATCATCGAAGGCGTCATGCTGAAGCGCTGGGATTCACCCTATCTCGCGGGACGGCCGAAAGGCCCGTGGTTCAAGTGGAAGCGCGATCCGCACACGGTCGACGCGGTGCTGATGTATGCGCAACGCGGCCACGGCAAGCGCTCCAGCTTCTACTCTGACTACACGTTCGGCGTCTGGGCGGGGCCTGAAGGCACCGAGGAACTGGTGCCGGTCGGCAAGGCCTATTTCGGCTTCACCGACGAGGAGCTGAAGCAGATCGACAAATTTGTCAGGGACAACACTGTCGAGCGCTTCGGCCCGGTGCGCTCGGTGCGCGCCGACCGAAAGCAGGGTCTGGTGCTGGAAGTAGCGTTCGAAGGCCTGAACCGCTCGACCCGGCACAAATCAGGTGTTGCGATGCGCTTCCCGCGCATTTCGCGGTTGCGCTGGGACAAGCCGACCGCCGAAGCCGACCGCATCGAGACGCTGCAGGCGCTACTGGATCGCTAGAGCGATTCACCGTTTCACGGAAACGGCGAGCCGCTATCTCTTTCGTTACGCAATTCCGGACGGAAACCGCGCACACTTTTCCTGGAATTGCTGTAGGCAACGATTACGGTTCGATCGAGACGCGGATCTCGTAGATATCGACCGCCTTGCCCTGCTTGTCGAAGTCGGAGTTGATGGCGATGATGCCGGCCGCACCCGGGGGCTTGTCGGGGAACTTCACGTCGAACAGATATTCGTTGCGCTGTTGGCCGACCGCATAGCGCTTGCGGCCGCAATCGCCGAGATCGCCGAAATTGCAGTCGATGGAGATCTGCGTGTCCTTGCCGTCCTCGGCGCGGGCGACGATGTCGAAAACGGCATGCTTGCCGACAAGCTTCTCGAGCACGCCCTGCCCGACATCGAAGCTGATGGCCGAGCCGGAAGCGCCGGAACGGATGCGCAGGAAGGAGCCGGTATCGTCCTGCACGACATCGGCCTTGGCGTCGGAGGGCGTCGCCACATGCGTCGGATCGGTGGGCGTAAACACGTTGATCCAGTCACGCGTCTGTTCGGACGCACCAGGCTGTTGCGGCACGCCAGGCTGCTGCGGTGCGTTGGTATCGGCGGGCGGCGTGAAATCATCATCGTCGACCGTCGGCGGCGCCTCGGGCGGGGCCGTGTCGAGCTGCGCCGGCGTCTTGAAGACGCCAGTCTGGACGGCGAAATAGAGGCCTATGCCGGCGGCGGCGAGCAACGTCACGCCGAAGAAGATCGCCGTCAGCGGCAGGCGGCGGCCCCTTATCCGTCTTTCGTCGCGGTCAGGCGCCACTTCCGTCGCGACCTCGGCCGGCGCGGAATCGCCCATATCGATCGCCGGCGCGCCGGGCAGCGTGGCGTCCGGCATGATGTCGGGGACGACCGGCAGGACGCGCGAGCGCGGCGCGTCGGATGCGTCAGGCTCAACCGGTCCATCAACGACGATCGCCGGCGATGGCCCGGCTGCGGCACCTGTCGGGGCGTCGATTGCGGGCGCTTCGTTGGTGCCTGGCGCCTGTGCGGCATCTTGCGTCTGAGCAGCGCCTTGCGTCGCCGCAGCGTCTTGCGTCGGCGCAGGGTCTTGCGTCTGCGCGGCGACCTCAGGGACCGCCGGCAGGAATTCGGATTCGATCTCGGTGATCTTTTCCTGCACCGCCTTTCGGCGCTTGATGGCGGCTTCCACCGTCACCCCGGGATTGGCCTGGAGGACGCGGTCAAGCGCCGCGAAGGCCGATCGATAGACCCTCTCGCGAAACGCCCGGTCCTCGGCATTGCCTTTCTCGAAGGCGTTGCGGATCGCTTTTTCGATCGCGTCCAAGCGAATTTCCCCTGTCCGTTCGCTCACATTGCCATGATCGTTAGCCGCAGGCGACCAATCAATCAACGGGCGAGCATCCGCATTCTGCCTTGGCAGGGCATCGAAAGCCAGTTTAGCGGGTTTTTGACAATAAAATCAGCTTGTTTCACCATCTTCCCGGGCAATTTGCGCGCATACCGCCGAGACACCCCCGCGCCATTGAAAACCGAAACGACACGTGGCTCGCTCCCGCGCCAGCGGGAAATGCCGGGACGAATTGCCGGATACCGCCTTGAAATCGCGGTTGCCCATCTTGAATTAGCGGCCGGTTGAGTCTATCACCCAGCCGATCTTGGAAGCCCCGCGCTTCCCGGGCCGCTTTAGCTCAGTTGGTAGAGCACATCATTCGTAATGATGGGGTCAGGTGTTCGAGTCACCTAAGCGGCACCATATTTTCCAAAGGTTTGCGTTACGCAATCCGTTCAGCTCCCACGCAAAATCTTCGATTAGGACACATTCCGGGACACAAACCGATGACGAAGCGACGGGAGCAGGACCCCAACTATCAGTTCGCCACGCCAAAGTGCTTAGTTGCGCGATTGCTGATATATAATAATTTAAGCAGTGCGGGGAGGGGGTCCAATCACCCGCAGTGACCGGTGCGGCCTGCAACCCAAGTAAAACCCCGGGTCGCACCGGTCATTGTCTCAGCATTTGAAGCCCGCCAGCAATCGCCCTATGTGCTTGCCGCAGAGCATTTGGGATCGGCATGGCTGAACTGACTAACGCCGCAGAAATGGCGAACGCTGCGGGCATTGAACCGGAGGCGTTTCGGGAGGCTTTGCGCGGTTGCGATTTCGTTTGGCACAAGCGCAATGACGACTGGACGGTGGAGGTCGATAGCCGCGAGCACGAGTCAATGCGCACCGTGCTTCTGATACTTCTCTTGGGGCGAAAGAACATGCGTAAGCCTAGGAAGCTGTAACTAGCTCCGGGGCCGTTCACTCTGCACAATCCAGTCCACCAATTGGCAATCGACTGTGGTTGACCCGGTATATGTCGTCACCAACTTGGTAGCGAATTCTCGCCACTGGCTCTCCGGGATGTTCTCGTCCTTGACCGCTTTTTGGAAGGTTGCCCGCAGGATGTCGGCATCGATTGCATTTGGAGTTCGTTTCGCCATGGTTCCCTCGCTCACGTGAGGGCGAAAGCAGCATTCCCCACGCGAGGCGAACATTAGCGATTGCAGATGGTTTAGCGAGTCAAATTTGTCGACCATACAATCGCGTGGGAAATTCCCGAGGCAACCGCCGTGGGCGTCCACGCGGTAGTAACCCGGCAAGTGTCCCAAAGCAGCGGTCGCCCCGCCATCGGGCCGACCAGGCCCTTGCTTTCCGGTCTCCGGTGCGCCGCTGGCACATGATTTGAAATGATGGGGTCAGGTGTTCGAGTCACCTAAGCGGCACCAGTTCCCCATCAGACGCCAGCGCGCGACCGCGGGTGCAAGGCCAGTACAGATCACGCCTACCGCAAACGCCGGCACTTCGTGCCCGCCGCGTCGACATGCGCCATATGGCCGCCGCCACCAAAGGTGCGGATGTCTCCGGTTGTCAGCTCCAGCACCGGAATTGATCGCGCCATCGGGAAGGATTGCGTCATCAGAAGCTTGGACCATCGATTATGCTGCATTGCGCAAAATCGATAGCTTCGATTTTGTCGATCATTCGATAATACAAACTTCGATCATACAATTACACCGCCTCTCATCTTAAGATATCTTTTTTAGTTTAATGACTACGTCAGACATTACAGATTCGGCATGTATAATTAAACCAGACCCTTCCGACACGATACAAATCGTTCGATAGCGTGGCGAGCGTGAAAGACTGTCAGCTAGGCAGTGCGTTTGCGAAACCACATCCATTTTAGCATTCACTCACATAAACATTACAGTGCGATAGATATTTTGTGTTGCACCGCACCATTGCCCGGCTGCACCATTTCATGGGGGATTCAAGACCGGGACGTACGCCGTGGAGGATTCCGCCAAGTTGACCAGCTTGCATTTTTCGCTGGCCGCTGACGATTTCGAGGCTGCCTCGCGCACGAGGTGCGGCTTTGATGCTGTCGGCGCGCTGGCAGGCCTCGACCTGAGGTCCGGAATGGCGGGCCACCGGCTTCACCGGAGATATCAGATCGGCGGAAATGGCTGATGGCGGTCGCGCGCGACAATCAGCTGGACGCTCTGCGCGCCATCGCTGTCACGATGGTTCTCTATTCTCATTTCCTGGCACCTAACGGGTCCTCCTTTTGGGGCCATATCGGCGTGCGGCTGTTCTTCGTCCTGAGCGGCTTCCTGATCACCCGACTGCTGCTCGAAGCCCGCGCTGCGGCCGAATTCGAAGCCGGCCCAGCATTGAGATCGTTCTACATCAGGCGCGCGCTGCGCATATTCCCGCCCTATTTCGCCGTGCTTGGGTTCGTCTGGCTGACCGATCTGGAGCAGTCCAGCGGATCGCTCGTCTGGCATGCGCTTTACCTGTCGAATTTCTGGTACGCGCTGCGCAACGAATGGACGCCCTGGCTACTCTGCCATTTCTGGAGCCTGAGCATCGAGGAGCAATTCTATATCGCCTGGCCGCTGGTGGTGCTTCTCGCACCGCGCCGGCGCGTGGAAGCGATCACTATCGGCGTCATCCTGTTGTCGCTGGCCTATCGCTTCTACTGGCCGATCACCGCCACCCCGGCGCTGGCGCGCGATCTGCTGCCGCCTGCATCGATGGATGCGCTGGCGTTGGGTGCTTTGCTTGCCTGCCGGCGGACTAGAGGCGCTGGCCTGCCGCAGTGGATGCGGCTAGGCTGGCCAGCCCTTGCGGCCGTCTTCCTGGCGATTGAGTGGCTTGTCCCGGCGCCGGCCGATCCGATGCTGGAATGGGCCCGCTGGGCGCTGCTGCAGGTCCTGCCCCTGGTGCCGCTGGTGGCCGTTGTCGCCGCCTGTTCAGCCGGCCTTGGCGGCGCCCTCGGCAGGGTTTTCGAACTGCCGCCGCTGCTGTCACTGGGCCGCATCAGCTACGGCGTCTATCTCTACCATCCGATCCTTCTGTCGCTCGCCGTCAAGTCACAGCCCTGGATTCCACTCAATGTCTCGGAGCAGGGGCCTGGACGGTTCCTGGTCGCGAGCGCCGCCACGATCGCCGTCGCTTCAATCTCGTGGACGGTTTTCGAAAGGCCGCTCAACGGCCTCAAGCGCCGCTTCCCCTATGTCGCGCGCCACCGCTCCCAGGTACGCGCCGGCGATGCCGGCTGGCTCGGCAGGGCGGCGGACGCCTATGCCAGCCCCGATGGCCGCGTCGCGCTCGATCTCCAGCGAACGGATGCGCACAGATGACCGCCGCGCCGCTCGTGTCCGTCCTGCTGCCGGTCTACAATGCCGGGCCTTATCTCGCCGCTGCGCTGGGGAGCATTCTGCGGCAAGACTACGATCGCCTCGAGGTCATCGCTATCGATGACGGGTCGACTGACAATTCGCTCGAGATCCTCGAACGATACCGCCGGGCCGACAATCGCGTTTCTGTCATCTCACGTGAAAACCGCGGCCTCGTCGCCACCCTCAATGAAGGGCTGCGACTGGCCCAGGGCGAGCTGGTTGCGCGAATGGATGCGGACGATGTCGCCTATCCCTGGCGCCTCTCGCGCCAGGTGGCACTGTTCGAGCGGCGGCCCGAGCTCGGCTTCTGTGGCGCCTGCGTCGATACCTTGCTTCACGGCCGTATCGCCAAGGGCAGGCTCGACCCGGTGTTCCGGTTCGGCCGGCTCGATATATTGTCGATGTTCTTTACGATATTCATGCATCCGACGGTGGTCTACAACAGAAAGGTCATAGGGAACGACGATCTCTATTACGATCCCAGATACAGGCACGCCGAGGATTTCGATCTCTTCAGGCGGCTTGCTGCCCGTTTCCCGGCGACCATGTCGCCCGATAACCTGCTCATCTATCGCATCCATGCGGGAAGCGTGACCATGCGGCATGCCAAGGAAATGCGCAGGACGCATTTGCGGATCGTTGCCGAAAATCTCGAGCGTGAGGGGCTAGCGGAAGCCACCGCGGATCTGCGCGACATCGGCGAGGCCGTCTCTTTCGACACGGTTGCGCGCGCAGCCGATTTCATCCGTGCGCTGGAAGAGCGGATTTCCACGCTGCCGCCCGGCACACGGCCAATCTTCGAGGCCGGCGCGCTGAACCTGTTCTATTTCCTCTACCAGCTCGTCAGCGACGAAGGAGAACCGCCCCTGACGCACGAGTTGCTCACGCGGACAGCGAGATGGAACTTCATCCGGCGCCGCGAAAAATATGCGCTGCGTCCCGGCGTCTGGGCGCCTTGGCTCAGCCTGGCCTCGATAGCGGCCGGAAAGCGGGCGGACGCAGTGGCGTACTTCTTCCAAACCACGCCGGCCGAAGCGGTGCTTGCGCGTTATCAGCGGGGACAGATATGACCGACAGGCCCCACCCGCTCCTGCGCGAGCACCCGTTTGCGAGTGCGCCCGTGCCGACATCTCCGCGATCGGAGCGGACGCCTCTCGAGGTCAGCTTCATCGTCTGTACGCGCGACCGCGCCGCTGTACTGGAGGCCTGCATAGCGTCGATCCAGGCTGCATGCCGGGCGCACGCCGCCTTCGCGGCCGAGTTGGTGGTGGTCGACAATGGTTCACGGGACGGCACGTCAAAGCGGCTGGCCAGTATCGCCGAAACATCGGACATCCCGGTCACAGCCGTCTCGGAGCCGCGCCCCGGACTGGCCACTGCCCGCAATGCCGGATTGGCGCGAGCGCGAGGCCGCGTGCTGGTGTTCATCGACGATGACTGCAAGCTCGATCGCGACTATCTCCGCGACCTCGAGCGGCACTACCGGAGCGGCGAGAAGTGGCTGATCCGCGGCGGCCGCGTCGAGCTCGGCGATGCCCGGGACCTGCCCTTCACCATCAAGCGCTGCGAGGCGCGCGAACGGCTGACCCCGGCGGTCCACCCGGGCGGCTTCGTGCTTGGCTGCAACATGACCATGCACCGCGACGTTGCAGCCCGTATCGGGTCGTTCGACGAACGATTCGGCGCTGGTGGCCCGCTACGCTCGGCTGAGGATACGGATTATCTCGTACGGGCGATGCTGCTCGGCATGCCGGTCGAGTATGTGCCCGACATGACGGTCCTGCATCATCACGGCCGGCGAGACCGCAAATCGATCGACAGGCTGCACCGCGACTATAGCCTCGGTAATGGTGCGCTGTGCCTGAAACATGTCCGCCACGCCCCTTGGCTGCTTCGCCATGTCTATTGGTCCGCGCGGGCCGCGTTCAAGGAACTGGCGGGCCGTCCTCGCTTCGACCGCGACCTCGATCTGTCGCACTGGCCTATTGTCGTCATGAATCTGGCAGGTGCCGCCAGATTTGCGCTGCTCGTCATGATGGGATGGCCAAAACGGCTGCCGTTGCGCCAGAACCGGCAAGCCAGCGAAGCCAATGCGGAGGTCAGAGCGCGATAATGTCACTGATTCCGTCAGGCCTGCCGATGCTCCGCCGCGCGCTTGGTGGCAGGCTGTTGCGGCTCGTTCCCGTCGTGGTGGGGCTCGGGCTTGCGGGCGCCGCGCTGGAAGGCCTCGGCATCGGCCTCATCATTCCGCTGCTCGGCATCATTATGGGACGTGGCGAAACATCAGGCATGGCCGGTTTCTCCGCCCTCCTTCAGCAGGTTGGAGCGGACCTCGGAGAGCGCGAGCGGCTGATTGCCATTTCGGCCGCGATCCTCGGTTCGATCGTGCTGAAGAATGTCTTTGCCTTCGCTAACACGCTGCTGACCAGCTTCATCTACGGCAAGGCAGGTTATTCGATCCGTAGCGCATTGTCGGAGCAGTTGCTCAGGGTCGGCTACCCCTTTTTCCTGCAGCAAAGCCCCGGACGGCTGCTCAACATCATCTCCAACGAATCCTGGCGAGCGTCCGACGCTATCCAGGCCCTGCTCGGCGCGATCGTCAGTGCCTCGGCCGCCGTTATCCTGCTCACCTTCCTCCTGCTCCTGTCCTGGCAGATGACGCTGCTGGTGACGCTGGGGCTGGCGCTTGTCCAGCTGGCGCATGGGATTTTGTCGTCCAGTCTGAAGGCGCCGAGCCGCAGCGTCGTCTCGCGCAACAGTGCACTCGCTTCGCAGATGCTGCATCTGGTGCATGCTGGGCGCCTGATCCGCATCTTCGGGCAGGAGAACCGAGAAAAGGCGGTTTTCGCCAAAGCCTCCGACGGCGTTCGGCGCGCGGCTTTCCTGCTTTCAATCCGCCAGGGCGTCTTGCCGCCACTGACCGAGGTGTTGCACGCGATGCTGTTCCTGGCGGTGGTGATCGGAGCCTGGCTGGCGAATGTAAGCTTCCCGCTGACCGTCGCCTTCCTCATCCTGCTCTACCGACTGCAGCCTCATATGCGCGCCTTGCAGATGTCGTGGAGTCAGCTGCAAGGCATGAGCGGCTCGCTGGAGGAGGTGCAATGGCTGCTCGATCCTTCCGACAAGCCCGAGGCACCGCAGGGCAGCCTGCCGTTCGACGGCTTGCGCCAAGGGATCACGTTCGATGATGTGAGCTTCGCCTATTCCGGTGCCCTGTCCGGCCCCGACGCACGCGAGGCGGTGCTGCATCAGGCGATGTTCGACATCCGCAGCGGCCGCTCGACGGCGCTGATCGGCCGCTCGGGCGCCGGCAAGACGACGATCGTCAATCTCCTGTGCCGCTTCGTCAAACCCGATAGCGGCAGAATCCTCGTCGATGGGGCACCGCTCGATGAAATCGAGCCAGACCAGTGGCGGCGGAACATTGCCTTGGCCAGCCAGGAGCTGGAATTGGTCGACGGGACCATTTTCGAAAACATTGTCTACGGCCACGACACCGCATCGCCCAGCGACGCCATGCGCGCCGCAAGGCTGGCCGAGGCACATGAATTCATCGAGCACCTGCCGAGGGGTTACGCGACACTTGTCGGATACCGGGGCATCAACCTGTCAGCCGGACAAAGGCAAAGGATCGCCCTGGCGCGGGCGCTGGTGCGCGATCCCGATATCCTCATCCTCGACGAAGCCACCAGTGCGGTGGATGGGTTGTCGGAAGCCGCTATTGTCGAGACGCTGAAGTCGCGGGCCGGCCGCCGCACCACCATTGTCATCAGCCATCACCACAGCACCATCTCGTTCTGCGACGACGTGGTGATCTTGAGCCGCGGTCGAGTGAAGAAACAGGCTCCCTTCGCAACGCTGGCAAAGCTCAGCATGGACGAGCTTTACCAGCACGGAGCGGGTGAGTGATGGGGCGCACCGGAATCTGCGACACGGCTTGCGCCCGGCAGTTCCCGGATTGCGATCGATCCTGCCGGCAAAACACCGCCGCGACGCATTTCCGATTGTGCAAAAGCAATTGCCAAGGAGGTCAGGCGGCCTTCTTCTTCGCCAGCCTTGCCTTGATCGAGGCGACGTCGGCACGCGGCGTCGCGGCGAAAAGCGTCCTCGTATAGCTGTGCTTGGGGTCGGCAAAGACCTCTTCGCGCGAGCCGTATTCGACGGCTTCGCCGAAATACATCACCATCACGTCGTCGGCGATGTAGCGCACGACGGACAGATCGTGGCTGATGAAGACATAGGTCAGCTGGAATTCGTCCTGCAGGTCGGCGAGCAGATTGAGCACCTGCGCCTGCACCGACAGATCGAGCGCGGAGACCGGCTCGTCGAGGACCAGCAGGCTCGGATTCAACATCAGCGCGCGGGCGATGGCGATGCGCTGGCGCTGGCCGCCGGAGAACATGTGCGGGTAGCGGTTGTAATGTTCAGTTCCGAGGCCGACCTTCTTCAGCATCTTCATGGCCAGGTCGCGCCGCTCTTCGGCCGGCTTGTCGGTGTTGATGAGCAGCGGTTCACCCAGCACATCGCCGATCTTCTGGCGCGGATTGAGCGAGCCGTAAGGGTTCTGGAAGACGATCTGCACCTTGCGGCGCATCTCCTTGGTCAGGCCGTTCCTGGCGATATCGACCTTGTTGCCGTCGATGAACAGCTCTCCGGAGGTCGCCGGGTCGATCAGCGTGATGATGCGCGCCAGCGTGGACTTGCCGCAGCCCGATTCACCGACGATGGCCAGCGTCTTGCCCTTGTCGACACTGAACGAAACGCCCTTGACCGCGTGCACGGTGCGCGCGCCACGAAACAGTCCACCGCCGACGTGATAGTCGCGCTTGATGTTCTTGCCTTCGACGACCTTGATGCTCATCAGGCGACTCCAGCGGCCGGTTCGAACAGCATGTCGGAGACGGTCGGCAGGCGGTCGCCGACGGCGTTGTCCGGCAGCGCCGAAAGGAGAGCGCGCGTGTAGTTGCTCTTCGGCGATTCAAACAGTGACAGCACGTCGGCCTCTTCCATCTTGCGGCCCTTGTACTGGACGATGACGCGGTCGGCGGTCTCGGCCACCACGCCCATATTGTGGGTGATCATGATCAGGCCCATGCCGTATTTGACCTGCAGCGAGACCAGCAGATCGAGGATCTGCTTCTGGATGGTGACGTCGAGCGCGGTGGTCGGCTCGTCGGCGATCAGAAGCTTTGGATTGCAGGCGATGGCGATGGCGATCATGACGCGCTGGCACTGGCCGCCCGACATCTGGTGCGGGAACGAGTTCAGCCGTTCGGCCGGCTCGGCGATGCCGACCTGCGTCAGCAGCTCGATGGCGCGGGCCCGGCGCTGGGCTTTGTCCATGCCCATATGGAAGCGCAGCACTTCCTCGATCTGGAAGCCGACCGTGAAGCAGGGATTGAGGCTGGCCATCGGCTCCTGGAAGATCATCGACATGTCCTTGCCGACGATCTTGCGGCGCTCGGCCGGGCTCATCTTGAGGAGGTCCCGGCCATTGAAGCTCATCTCGTCGGCGGTGACCGTCGCCGTCCACGGCAACAGGCCCATCACAGCCAGCATCGACACCGACTTGCCGGAGCCGGATTCACCGACGATGGCCAGCACTTCCCGTTCGTTGACGTGGAGCGAGACGCCGTCGACGGCGCGGAACGGGCCTGACGCGGTCTGGAACTCGACGACGAGATTGCGGATGTCGAGCAGCGCCATCACGACCTCCTCAGCTTGGGATCGAGCGCATCGCGCAGGCCGTCGCCGATCAGGTTGATGGCGAGCACGGTGATGAGGATGGCGAGGCCGGGGAAAGTGACCACCCACCAGGCGCGCAGGATGAATTCGCGCGCCGAGGCAAGCATGGTTCCCCATTCCGGCGTCGGCGGCTGGGCGCCAAGGCCGAGGAAGCCGAGGGCGGCCGCCTCGAGGATGGCGTTGGAGAAGGACAGCGTGCCCTGGACGATCAGCGGCGCAAGGCAGTTGGGCAGGATGGTGCGCAGCATGAGCCGGATATGTCCCGCGCCGGCGACCTTGGCGGCGACCACATATTCACGGCTCTTTTCGGCCATGACAGCGGCGCGCACCAGGCGCGCGAAATGCGGCTGCAGGACAAGCGCAATGGCCAGCATGGCGTTGAACAGGCCGGGGCCGAGGATGGTGACCAGAACCAGCGCCAAAAGCAACGACGGGAAGGACAGGATCAAATCCATGACGCGCATAATCGCCACGTCGACCCAGCCGCGGAAATAGCCGGCCAGCAGGCCGAGCATGATGCCGCCGGTAAGTGCCAGCGTGACGACGACGGCGCCGATCAGCAGCGAGAAACGCGCGCCATAGAGCAGGCGCGAGAGCATGTCGCGGCCGACCGCGTCGGTGCCGAGCAGATATTCGGCGCTGCCGCCCGCCTGCCATGCCGGCGGCCGCAAGAAAGCAGCCTTATCCTGGATATCGGGCGCATAGGGCGCCAGCAGTGGCGCAAACAGCGCTGCCAGCACCAACAGGATGAAGACGAACAGGCCGATGACGGCGCCGCGGTTCACCGAGAAATAGTGCCAGAAGGTCCTGAAGCCGGTCAGGCGATCAGGATTGCCGGCGGCCATCGGGGCGATTTCGGTCGACTGGCTCATCACGCTGCCCTGATGCGCGGGTTGATGACGGCATAAAGCACGTCGACGATCAGGTTCACGGCCATGACGATAAGGGCGATCAAGAGCAAGCCCGACTGCACGACGACATAGTCGCGCTTGGATATGGAATCGACCATCCACTTGCCGATGCCCGGCCAGGCGAAGATGGTTTCGGTGAGAATGGCGCCGGCGAGCAGCGTACTGACCTGCAGGCCGATGGTGGTGACCACCGGGATGAGCGCATTGCGCAGCGCGTGCACGCCGATGACGCGGGACGACGACAACCCCTTGGCGCGCGCGGTCCGCACATAGTCCTCGCCCAGCACTTCGAGCATGGCCGAGCGCGTCTGGCGGGCGATCACCGCCAGCGGGATGGTGCCGAGCACAATTGTCGGCAGCACCAGATGGCTCAGTGCCGAGCGGAAAGCATCCCATTTGCCGTAGAGCAGGCTGTCGAGTGTCAGGAAGCCGGTGATCGGCTTGATGAAGAACTGCAGGCCGATGCGGCCGGAAACCGGGGTCCAGCCGAGATAGCCGGAGAAAAAGATGATCAGCAGCAGGCCCCACCAGAAGATCGGCATGGAATAGCCGACAAGGGCTGTGCCCATCAGCCCCTGGTCGAACCAGGAGCCGCGCTTGACCGCGGCGAAGATGCCCGCGGGAATGCCCAGCAGCATGGCGAAGATCATGGCGAAGACAGAGAGCTCGATGGTTGCCGGGAAGAGCGTCATGAAATCTTCGATGACCGGGCGCTTGGACGAAATCGACACGCCGAAATTACCGGTCGCGGCATCGCGGACATAATGCGCGTATTGCTGCCAGATCGGCAGATTGTAGCCGAACTGTTCCTTCAGTTCCGCGTAGCGCGCGGGCGACACGCCATGCTCGCCGGCCATGGCAAGGATGGGATCGCCGGGCAGCAGCCTGACGAAAGCGAAGGCACAGATGGTGATGCCGATCAGCGTCGGAAGCACCAAGACGATTTTGTTGAGGAGATATCGGAGCATCTTGAAAAGGGGGCGGCGCTTGATTGCGCGCCGCCCGCCTAACAGTTCTATTCGGCCTTGTCGACGCCGTCGAAGCGATGAATACCGAGCGGGTCCATCATGTAACCGCTGACATTCTTGCGCACGACTGCGTAAACTTGGCTGTGTGCCATGAGGAAGGCCGGAGCCTGCTTGGCAAAGACCACCTGCGCCTGCTCATAGAGCTTGGTGCGTTCGGCCTGGTCGCTGGTCTTCTTGGCCTTCTGGATCAGGTCCTCGAAGTCCTTGTCGCACCAGCTGGAGTAGTTCGACACGCCGATGGCCGAGCAGGCGAACAGCGTGGCGAAGAAGTTGTCCGGATCGCCATTGTCACCGGTCCAGCCGATCTGGAAGGCGCCGGGGCGTTCCTTCTTCTTGCCTTCCTCGCGGTACTTCGTCCATTCGTAGCTGACGATCTCCGCCTTGACGCCGACCTTGGCCCAGTCGGCCTGGATCAGTTCGGCGGCACGCTGGAAGTTCGGGTTGTAGGGACGGACGCGATCGGAGGCCCAGAGCTGGATCTCCTTCAGACCGGCATCGGCCAGCACCTTCTTGGCCGCTTCCGGATCATAGGCGTCGGACTTCACGTCCTTGTCCCACGACCACATGGTCGGCGGGATCAGGTTTTCGGCCGGCGTGGCGCCGGCGTCCTGGAACAGCGACTTGATGAGCGATGCCCGGTCGATCGCCTGGTTGAGCGCGTGGCGCACTTCAGGCTTGTCGAGCGGCGGGATGGTGGTGTTGTAGCTCATGTAGCCGATGTTGAGGCCGGCCTGATCCATCAGGGTCACGTCGGCGTTGGCCTTGATCGTGCCGATGTCGGCAGGATTCGGATAGGGCGCGATGTCGCATTCGCCGGCGAGCACCTTCTGGATGCGGGCGGTCGCGTCAGGCGTGATGGCGAAGACGAGATCGTCGATCTTTTCCTTGCCCTTGAAGTAATCCGGATTGGCCGCATAGCGGATCACCGAATCCAGCTGGTAGTCGACGAACTGGAACGGACCGGTGCCGACCGGCTTGGTCGAGAAGTCGGCCATCTTGCCGTCTTTTTCCAGCTGGTCGGCATATTCCTTCGACACGATCGAGGCGAAGTCCATGCCGAGATTGGCAAGCATCGGCGCATTCGGCTCGGTCAGCGTCAGCTTGACGGTCAGGTCATCGACCTTTTCCCACTTGGCGACGTATTTCGGCATGTCCATGCCGGTGTAGTAATCCCAGGTCAGGTTCGGCAGGTATTTTTCGCCGTTCCAGGGATTTTCCTTGTTGAACTGGCGATCGAAGGAAAAGACGACGTCGTCTGCATTGAAGTCACGTGTCGGCTTGAAGAAATCCGTGGTCTGGAACTTCACGCCCGGATGCAGGTGGAAAGTATAGACCAGGCCGTCGTCGGAGATTTCCCACTTGTCGGCAAGACCGGGCTCGATCTCGGTGCCGCCATGCTTGAATTCGACCAGGCGCGAATAGACGGTACGCGACGAGGCATCGAAGTCGTTGCCGCCCGTCGTGGTACCCGGGTCGAAGTTGGCCGGCGAGGCCTCCGAGCAGTAGACCAGCGTCTTGGCATTGGCCACGCCGCCGAGGACGCTTGCAGCCAGCAACGCGGCTGCAAAAGTCAGTTTCTTTTTCATTGAGCACTCCCTGATGTTCTTCCAAGCCCCTCTAGCAGGCTCGCGAAGCGCGCATATAAGCACCGTTTTTCGGGCTTTGGAACACCCTGTTTGCCTACCCCACCGTAAGCAGAAAATATTTCTCGGCTTTTGCTCGATTTCAGAAAGAAATAGCAAAATCTGCTAATCACGGGATTGTTAACGACCGCATTTTTTCATTGATTGCCGGTATCGTGAGCACAAATATCCACAGGCTCAGGTTTCGCAGCCTGCATGACAGGATGCCCTTTCCGGAGCCGGCGTCGCGAGAAGGATTTCGGCCGCAAATCTTTGCTGTCCTGCCGTTGGGGCAAGACTTGCACGGCCGCCGATAGTCGCAATACATAGATGACACGCCGGATTTCCCGGGAATCCGTGACATCGCTGCAGCGGAGGACGCCTCACCCCTATAGAGGCGGTGCAGCATGGAGCAGGCGACGAACGACTTAGGGAGGCTAGAGGTGGCAAAAGCAACAAAGACAACGGCCCCGGCGAAGGCAAAGGCAGGGACTGCTACAAAGCCGACCGCCGCTGCCGCCAAGCCGAAAGCGCCTTCGGCCAAAGCCGCCGCCAAACCGAAGGCAGCCGGCGCGCCGGCGTCTGCAAGCGTCAAGCCGGCCGGAAAACCTACGGCCAAGCCCGCGGCCGCGAAGACAGCACCTGTTGCAAAGCCCGCCGCCAGCCCTGCATCGAAAACGGCGGCGGCAAAGCCGGCCTCAAAACCGGCGCCGAGCCCGGCCAAGAAGCTGCCGAAGACGCTGACGGCGCTTGCCGCAGGCTTGCCGGACAAGCCGTGGCTGAAAAGCTATTCGAAAGTCGTGCCCGCCGAGATCGGCACCCTGCCCTACGGTTCGATCGGCGACTTCCTGGTCGGCGCCTGCAAGCAGTTTTCCGGCCAGCCGGCCTTCGTTTGCATGGGCAAGTCGATCTCCTACGCCGAACTCGAGCGGCAATCGGCTGCCTTTGGCGCTTATCTGCAATCGAAAGGCCTGCAGAAGGGCGCCCGGGTGGCGCTGATGATGCCGAACGTGCTGCAATATCCGGTGGCGATGATGGCCGTGCTTCGCGCCGGCTATGTCGTGGTGAACGTCAATCCGCTCTACACGCCGCGCGAACTGGAGCACCAGCTCAAGGATTCCGGTGCACAGGCGATCGTCATTCTCGAGAACTTCGCCAGCACGCTGGACGCGGTGATCGCCAGGACGGATGTCAAGCACGTGGTGGTCGCGGCGATGGGCGACATGCTCGGCGGCATCAAGGGCGCGATCGTCAACCTCGTCGTGCGCCGGGTGAAGAAGATGGTGCCGGCCTGGTCGCTGCCCGGCCATGTCAAGTTCAATGCCGCCGTGAAGGCCGGCGCTGGCATCGCCTTCAAGCCGGCCAAGATGGGAGCGAGCGACGTCGCCTTCCTGCAATATACCGGCGGCACCACCGGGATTTCCAAGGGCGCCGTGCTGCTGCACTCCAACGTGCTGTCCAATGTCGCGCAGAATACGCTGTGGCTGCAGGACGCCTACGCGATCAAGCCGAAACCGGCGCATCTCAACTTCATCTGCGCGCTGCCGCTCTACCATATATTCGCGCTGACGGTGAATGCGCTGATGGGGATGCAACAGGGCGCCCAGAACGTGCTCATTCCCAACCCGCGCGACATTCCCGGCTTCGTCAAGGAGCTGCAGAAATATCCGGCGCACATTTTCCCCGGCCTCAACACGCTGTTCAATGCGCTGCTCAACAATGAGGACTTCCGCAAGCTCGACTTCAAACCGCTGATCCTGACGCTGGGCGGCGGCATGGCGGTGCAGAAGGGCGTCGCCGAGCGCTGGAAGGCGCTGACCGGCAACTCGATCACCGAAGGCTACGGCCTTTCGGAGACGTCGCCGGTGGCCACCGCCAACAAGTTCAGCGACGGCAATTTCACCGGCACCATCGGCCTGCCTTTGCCGTCGACCGAGATCGCCATCCGCGACGATGACGGCAACAATCTGCCGCTCGGCGAGGTCGGCGAGATCTGCATCCGCGGGCCGCAGGTGATGGCCGGCTACTGGAACCGGCCGGACGAGACCGCCAAGGTGATGACCAAGGACGGTTATTTCAAATCCGGCGACATGGGCTTCATGGACGAGCGCGGCTACACCAAGATCGTCGACCGCAAGAAGGACATGATCCTGGTCTCCGGCTTCAACGTCTATCCGAACGAACTCGAGGAAGTCGTCGCCCAGCATCCGGGCGTGCTCGAAGTGGCGGCGATCGGCGTGCCGGACGAGCATTCCGGCGAAGTGCCAAAACTGTTCATCGTCAAGAAGGATCCGGCGCTGACCGTCGAGGCGATCACCGCCTATTGCCGCGAAAACCTGACCGGCTACAAGCGGCCGAAATACATCGAGTTCAGGACCGAACTGCCGAAGACGCCGGTCGGCAAGATTTTGCGCCGGGCGCTGCGTGAATAGTGGGGGATTTTCACGACCGCCGTGGCGATGACGGGATCGTGGACATTGGTCGACGTCTCGATCCGGAAGCGTTCATCAAGGCGAACCTGCGGCTAGCGCCCGTTCCCGTGCTTCCTGAAATCCAGCTCTATACGGCTCATCCCGGCAGTGGCTTGAGGCGGCTTGTCGAGCCGCACCAAAGCGGCGACTCTGACGGCGATGCGCTTGAGCCTGTAGACGACGCGCGCGAGCCACCGCCGCCTTACTGGGCCTATGCCTGGGCCGGCGGCACGGTGCTTGCGCGCTATGTACTAGACCATCCGGAAATCGTAGCCGGCCGCCGCGTGCTCGACCTCGGTGCCGGTTCGGGCCTTGTCGGCATCGCCGCCGCCAAGGCCGGCGCCAACGCGGTGATCGCCGCCGAGATCGATCGCAACGGTGTTGCCGCCATCGGCCTCAACGCCGCGGCCAATGGCGTCGAAATCACCAATCTCGACAAGGATATCACCACGGGCCCGCCGCCGGCGGTCGACCTCGTGCTTGCGGGTGACGTGTTCTATGGCCGCGAGGTTGCTTTGCAGTTTATCCCGTTCCTCGACCGCTGCCTGGCAGCCGGCATCGAGGTGTTGGTCGGCGACCCCCGCCGCAACGACCTGCCGCTTCCACGACTGCGGTTGCTGGCTGAATATCAGGTGCCGGATTTCGGCGACGCGAAGGGAGTTGTGACTAGGCCGAGCGGGGTGTTTTCGTTCGAGGCGAAAGAGCGCTGACGCGGAAAAGCCTAATCGTTTGGAGTGACCGGGTTCGACCCAAAAGCTGACTATGCCGACCCCGGCATGAACGAGGGAGCGTTTGCCCCTACGCAAAAGCAGATATCGCCGATGTGGTTAAGTCCTGCAGGCTATCCGCTTGCTCACGCGAAGGCTCGCAAGGGCGTGAAAATACGCCGGTCATTCTGATTCAGACACTTAGCCCCGCAATCTGCTCGGCAGGCTGACATGCCCGATCGGCAAGGCCTCGGAAGACAGGAGACTTGCGGTCAACAAGAGGATAGATTGCCCCGCAGCTTCGGCTGAACTTCAGAGGGAAAGTTGGAACGCAGACTGACCGCTATCCTCGCAGCTGACGTCGTGGGCTACAGCCGCCTTATGGGCCGGGATGAAGAAGGTGCGCTGGCCGCTTTGAACCGCATTCGTGAGGAGTTGTTCAATTCCACCGTCTCGGACCACCGGGGACGCGTCGTTAAACAGACAGGCGACGGCTTCCTCGTCGAATTTCCAAGCGTCGTAAACGCGGTCGCCTGCGCTGTAGCGATCCAAAGCGGCATGCGACAAAGAAATGCAAATGTGCCTATCCCCAATCGCGTCGACTTCCGCATAGGTATCAACCTCGGCGACATTATAGTCGAGGATGGCGATATCTTCGGCGACGGTGTCAATTTGGCCGCCCGGCTCGAGACATTCGCCGAGCCGGGCGGGATTTCTGTTTCTAGTTCCGTACGGGATCACGTCGGAGCCCGGCTCGACCTCACATTCGAGGACATGGGCGAGCAGTTGCTGAAGAACATCGACCGGCCCGTGCGCGTCTACAACATCTCCCTGGGCGCTTCGTCCGGAAGCTTGGACAGCGGCACGGTCGCCTCCGAGAACCGGTGCGAGAAGGACAGGCCGCGGATTGCCGTGCTACCCTTCAACAATATGAGCGGCGACCCGGAGCAGGAATATTTCTCCGATGGCATAACCGAGGACATCATCACCGATCTGTCCAAAGTGTCAGGACTTCACGTCGTCGCCCGCAATACGGTATTCACCTACAAGAGCAAGCCTGTCAAAGTTCAGCAGACAGCGCGGGAACTCGGCGTCCGATACGTCCTTGAAGGCAGCGTCCGCAAAGTGGGCCAACGCGTGCGCGTCACTGGTCAGCTCATTGACGGGAAAGATGGCACACACATCTGGGCGGACCGCTACGACCGCGACCTGACCGACATCTTTGCGATTCAGGACGAGATAACCCACACCATTGTCGAGCAACTCAGGGTCAGGCTTTTACCTGGGGAGAAGAAGGCGATCGAGCAGCCGCCAACCGTGAGTGTCGAAGCCTATACCTATTATCTCAGGGGGCGGGAGTTTTTCCGCGAATGGACTAAATCGTACCTGCTTCTGGCGCGCCGGATGTTTGCCATGGCAGTGGAACTGGACCCCAACTATGCGCGCGCATATGCCGGCATCGCTGATTGCGACTCGGCACTGTTCGTGTGGCATTCCGAGGAGATATCACCTGAAGCAATCATGGAAATGAGTGCCAAGGCGCTCACGCTCGATCCTGGTCTAGCGGAGGCTCATGCCTCACTCGGGTTGGCACTTCTGCATGACAGGCGCCCGGAGGAGGCTAATGTAGCCTTTCAGCGTGCACTCGTCCTAGACCCTAATTCCTATGAGGCGAACTTCTTCTACGCCAGGCACTTTTATGTGAAAGGCGACTTCGAGGCGTCAGCCAAATATTTCGAACGCGCTGCGAAGATTCGTCCCGATGACTATGTCTCGGCGATGTTCCTGGCGGGTATATTTCGCCGACTCCGGCGCTTCGCGGATGCCGAGAAATGGGCGCGCGCGGGGATCGTGTTGGCCGAAGGTATGCTTGAACTGCATCCGGAAAATGCCGGGCCTGCGCACCGCGGAGCGCTTTTGCTGGCGTATCTGGGCGAACGCAAGCGGGCAAGGGAGTGGGCCGCCCGCGCCTTGGCGATCGATCCGGATGACCTTGTCGCCCACTTCAACATCGCGTGCGCGTATTCGGTCATGGGGGATCCCGACAAAGCACTGGGTCTTCTTGGGAAAATCCTCCCGCATAGTACCTGGTATCAGCGGAGCTGGTTTGAAAACGAGCCGGACCTCGACCCGATCCGCGAGCATCCCCAATTCGGAAAATTATTCGCGGCTTTTGCCGGGCAAGCAACAGCCGTCGGTGGGGCTGATCCTGGAGAATCAGCCGAAGTGGACCGTCCTCCTGAACAATGAGACGCGGGCAAACGACTGATATAAAGGTTGGCGTTGAGGCGGACCACTTCCGACCAGTCGAGCTATCCAAATGCGAAGCGTAAGTCCGCTTCCGCATTTCGTGCGCCAAAAAGCGGTCAGTCCGCAAACGGCCAATCTCGGCCATTGACGGCAAGTGCCGTTTTGCCAGGCCTTCCCCTCAGACCGTCTCCTTGACCCGCGCCGACAGAAAGTCGGGGAGGTCGGCAACCGAATCCAGAACGACATCGGCGATCGCCGACAGCGATTCGCGCGTGCCGGTGCCGGAGAGCACGCCGACCGCCAGCCCGCAGCCGCCGGCCCGCGCCATCTCCAGATCGTGGCGGTTGTCGCCGACCATGGCGATCTCGGCCGGCCGCAGCCCGGTCAGGTCGCAGAAGGCGAGGATGGTGTCCGGTGCGGGTTTCGGATTGGCCACCGCATCATAACCATAGGCGGCGTCGAAGAGCTGGGCGACGCCGAGCGTGACCATGGTCTTCTCCGCGCCGGCGGTTGAATCGTTGGTGGCGACGCCGAGCCGGTAGGATCGTTTGTGCAGCGCCGTCAGCGCTTCGACGATGCCCGGCAGGCCCACCGCCAGAGATGAACCCTGCACCGAGGTGATCTCGTTGAAGCGGGCGACGGCCAGCATCTGGTCCTCGTCGGACAGGCGCGGGAACCACAGTTCGACGACATCCATGTTGGTGCCGGAAGCGAAAATGGAATCCGGTTTGAAGCGCTTGGCGACAAAATCGAAGCCTGCCGCCGAAAGCAGCCTGTCGGCCTTCCAGCGATCGCCCTCGGCGGCATCCATGGCCATGAAATCGGCAATGCCGAGCCATGTCGCATTGAAATCGACGAGCGTGCCGTCCTTGTCGAACAATATGCCCTTGATATCCGCCGGGTTTTTCATGCCGCACCCCGCAATTGCTGGATGCGCGCCACCAGCCCGGCCGTCGAGGCGTCGCGCTTGGCGGCGCTCTCCTTGCCTTCCACAACCGGCAGCAGGCCGGTCGCCAGCTCCTTGCCGAGCTCGACGCCCCACTGGTCGAAGGAGTTGATGTTGAACAGAGTGCCCTCAACAAAAACGCGGTGCTCATAGAGCGCGATCAGTCGGCCGAAGGTGCGCGGGTCGAGCTTGCGATAAAGGATAGTCACCGACGGACGATTGCCGGAGAAGACGCGGTGTGGAGCGATCTTGTCGACATCGGCGGGCTTCATGCCCTTGGCCAGCATCTGCGCGCGCGCCTCATCCAGCGTGCGGCCCTTCATCAACGCTTCCGACTGCGCCAGGCAATTGGCGAGCAAGAGATCGTGCTGGTGCTTCAGATCAGGCTCGTGCCCGACAGCGGCGGCAAGGAACTCGACCGGGATGAAATCGGTGCCCTGGTGCAGCAGCTGGAAGAAGGCGTGCTGGCCATTGGTGCCGGGCTCGCCCCAGACCAGCGGTCCGGTCGGCGTCGTCACCGGCGTATCGTCAAGGGTGACGCCCTTGCCGTTCGATTCCATGTCGAGCTGCTGCAGATAGGCCGGCAGCCTGGACAGACGCTGGTCGTAAGGGATGACGGCACGCGCCGGATATCCGCAGACCACGCGATGCCACCAGCCGACCAGTCCCAGCAGCGCCGGCAGGTTCTTCTGCAGGGGCGCGGTGCGGAAGTGCTCGTCCATCTCATGCGCGCCGTCGAGGAAAGCGCGGAAATTGCGCGGGCCAATGGCGATCATCACCGGCAGGCCGATGGCGCCCCACAGCGAATAGCGGCCGCCAACCCAGTCCCAGAAGCCGAACACGCGATCGGCATCGATGCCGAACTTCTTCACAAGGTCGAGTGCGGTCGAGACGGCGGCGAAATGCTTGCCGACGGCTTCCTTGCCCAGTGCCTTCTGCACCCATTTGCGCGCAGTCTCGGCATTGGTCATCGTCTCGACCGTGGTGAAGGTCTTCGAGGCGATGATGAACAGGGTGGTTTCCGCCGACAGGCCCTTCAGCGTGTCGTGAATATGGGCACCGTCGATGTTGGAGACGTAGTGCGCGCGCGGGCCGTCATGATAGGGCGCCAGCGCCAGCGTCGCCATGGCCGGGCCGAGATCGGAGCCGCCAATACCGATATTGACGATGTCGGTGATTTTCTTGCCGGTGGCGCCGGCGGCCTTGCCGGAGCGAATGGCATCGGCAAAGGCGCCCATGGCGTCGAGCACGGCAAGAACATCTGCCTTGACGTCCTGACCGTCGACGGTGATGCCCTTGCCCGAGAGGTTGCGCAGCGCCGTGTGCAGCACGGCGCGGTCCTCGGTGATGTTGATCTTCTTGCCGGAGAACATCGCGGCGCGGCGTCCCTCGAGGTCGGCGGCGCCGGCAAGTTTTTCGAGCAGTTCCATCGTGCGCTGGTCGACCGCGCATTTCGACCAGTCGAGCAAGAGGTCGCCGTCGCTGGCCGAGAATGTCTCGAAGCGCTTGGGGTCGGCGGCAAAAGCCTCGCGCATCGTGCCCGATGCGGCCGCTCGCTCAGCGCGCAAGGCGGCAAGCTGTTTGTCGAAGGACGAGTGATCCAATGCCGGGCTCCTGACGCTTTTTCACGACATCTTATCAGACCGGATGTTTCCGGCGCGTGTCGCGCTGGAGTTATTGAGCCGAATTCCATTTGTTTCAATGCGTGGGGATGACGCAGCGAGGTAGAAAGCGGCGACGACGCTGCGCGCCGCGCCTTGGTTAACCTCATGCCTGGGTGCGTACACGCGACGACGCTTCGCGTCGCGCCGGTGGCCAACCTCACGCCTCGGGTGCGCACACGCGACGACGCTTCGCGTCGCGCATAGATCACTGGCATAAATCCCAGCGATCAGAAAAATTGATTGGCGCAACCCCTTGTGCCACGGTTACCTTCCGCTGGTCCAGCCAAGCAAAAAAGTTTGGCCATCGAGGAACATCTTCCATGCCACAGCGTAACGACACGGCCATATGGTCCGGCCTGTTCCGGATTTCGGCGGAATCGGGCCAGACACTGCAGGCGCAGATCCGTCAGGCGATCGTCGCCGCCATTCTCGACCGGCAGATCGCGGCTTCGATGCCGCTTCCGTCCTGCCGCATCCTGGCAGAGAAACTCGGCGTCGCGCGCGGCACAGTGGTGCTGGCGTTCCAGCAGTTGGTCGATCAGGGTTTCCTGGTGGCGCGAGAACGGCGCGGCCATTTCGTCAATCCGGACGTGCTGGCCACCCCCGCCAAGCCGCACCAGAAGGCACCGGACCAGCAGAACGAGATCGACTGGAAGGCGCGCCGGCAGATCGCCGCCAGCGACATGCCGCCGCCGGCCAAGCACGACAACTGGATCAAGTCGTCCTACCCGTTCGTCTATGGCCAGTTCGACCCGGCGCTGTTCCCGACCGCCGAATGGCGCGAGTGCAACCGCATGGCGCTGGCCGTGCTCGAGATCCGCAACTGGGCCTCGGACATGGTCGACCGCGACGATCCGCTGTTGATCGAACAGATCCAGGCGCGGCTCTTGCCACGGCGCGGCATCTTCGCCAATCCGGACGAGATCATCGTCACGCTGGGCGCCCAGAACGCGCTCTACATGCTGGCGACGCTGCTGATGACCAAGGGCTCGAAGGTGGCAATGGAGGATCCGGGTTATCCCGATGCGCGCTCGATCTTCAGGCTGGCGGGCGCCGATATCCAGCCGGTTCCGGTTGACCAGTCCGGCATCGTGACGTCGTCCATTCCGCAGGATTCGGGCTTTGTCTTCGTCACCCCCAGCCACCATTGCCCGACCATGGTGCCGCTGTCGGCGGACCGCCGGCAGGACCTGTTGGCGCGCGCCAACCGCCACAACCAGATCATCATCGAGGACGGCTATGACAGCCAGCTTCTCGACGAGGCGCCGCAGCAGGCGCTGAAGAGCCTCGACCGCTCGGGCCGCGTCATCTATGTCGGCTCGATGTCGAAGACGCTGGCTCCGGGCCTGCGGCTTGGCTACATCGTGGCGTCCGCTGGACTAATCGCGGAGCTCAGGGCACTTCGCCGCTTCATGCTGCGGCATCCGCCTGCAAACAACCAGCGTGCCGTCGCCCTGTTCCTGTCGCTCGGCCATCACGAGGCCCTGGTGCGGCGTCTGTCGTCGGCCTTCGACGAACGCCGTAAGCGTCTGGTCCATGCGATTTCCGCATTCCTGCCGGAATGGCGTTCGACCGACTCCGCCGGTGGCACATCGCTCTGGCTCGAAGGGCCGCGCGGAACCGATTCCCGCGGACTAGCCGAAGCCGCCGCGTCGCGCAGCGTCATTATCGAGCCCGGCGACCGCTTCTTCGACCGCACCGAAAAGCCGTCGCGTTTCATGCGCTTGGGCATTTCCTCGATCGCGCTGCAGCACATCGAACCAGGCATTCGCGAGCTGGCCACCGCAGCCGGACGCAGGCCGGCAGCAGCCTGATACACGGCTTGACTTTGTGAAGGGAGCCGGCGCAAGCCGGCTCCCTTTTGCTTGGCACCATCGCCCCGCTTTAGCTCTCTGGCATATTCGACCATAGCAGCTGGCCCATAGGCTGGGCCAATACCGGCGGCATAGTCGGCTGACAGAGGGGACGAAGCAGGCGACGGTGGACCAATCACCGCGTCCGGTTTCGCAAGATAAGGTGGAGTGCCTCCCATGTCAGTGGCTCTTGAGAAGCAGGATGCGCCCGAGAAGCAGGAGGCTGACCAGCGCTCGCGCCGATCCGGCGGGCGCGAAGCGCGCCGCGCGATGCGGGCCGCACCCTTGGCCGACGACATCAGGCCGGTGCGCGCCGGGCTTGAAGGCGGCAGCTACGGCCCACTCAGCCGGAACGATCAGGAGCGCATCCATGAAGCGGTGCTGACGCTGCTGGAGACCGTCGGCTTCGCCAATGCCATTCCCTCCTGCATCGAGGCGCTGACCGGGGTCGGCGCCATCTACGGCGATGATGGGCGTATTCGCTTCCCCCGCGCACTGGTGCTGGACACGATCAAAAAAGCGGCGCGGAATTTTACGCTGCACGGCCAGGATCCGAGGCATGACATGCTGATCCAGGGCAAGCGGGTGCACTACGGCACCGCAGGTGCCGCGGTGCATCTGGTCGATGTCGAAAAGCGCGAATACCGCGAGTCGCTGGTGCAAGACATTTACGACGCAGCCCGCCTCGTCGAAGGGCTCGACAACATCCACTTCTTCCAGCGGCCGATGGTGCCGCGCGACATTCCCGATCCGCTCGAGATGGACTTCAACACGCTCTACGCCTGCGTGATGGGCACGTCGAAGCATGTCGGCACCTCGTTCACGGTGCGCGAGAACGTGCAGCCGGCGCTGGAGATGCTCTATGCGATCGCCGGCGGCGAGGAGAATTTCCGCGCCCGGCCCTTCGTCTCCAACTCAAACTGTTTCGTCGTGCCGCCGATGAAATTTGCCGAGGACGCCTGCGGCGTGCTCGAAGCCTGCGTCGAAGGCGGCATTCCGATCCTGCTCTTGTCGGCCGGCCAGGCCGGCGCCACCGCCCCGGCGGCGATTGCAGGTGCTGTCGTGCAAGCGGTGGCGGAAGTGCTTGCCGGCCTCGTCTATGTCAACGCCATCAAGCCCGGACACCCCGCGATCTTCGGCACCTGGCCATTCGTCTCCGACCTCAGGACCGGCGCCATGTCGGGCGGCTCGGCCGAGCAGGCGGTGCTGACTTCCGCCTGCGCGCAGATGGCGCAATTCTATGACCTTCCGGGTGGTTCGGCCGCGGGCATGACGGATTCCAAACTGCCCGACATCCAGTCCGGCTATGAAAAGGGCATCACCGATGTGATGGCCGGCCTTGCCGGCCTCAACCTGGTCTATGAATCGGCCGGCATGCATGCCTCGCTGCTCGGCTTCTGCCTGGAAAGCCTGATCATCGACAACGACATGCTGGGCCATTGCCTGCGTTGCGTGCGCGGCATCGAGGTGACCGACGAAGCGCTGTCGATCGAGACCATCGCTGAAGTCTGTATGAACGGCCCTGGCCACTATCTCGGCAATGAGCAGACGCTGCGCCTGATGCAGACCGAGTACTTTTATCCGGCCGTCGGCGACCGCTTTTCTCCCAAGGAATGGAACGAGAAGGGCAGGCCCGACATCCTGCAGCGGGCGATCATCGAGAAGAAGCGGGTGCTTGCCGAGCGCTTCCCTCGCCATGTGCCGAAGCTGCTCGACGACAAGTTGCGCGCCCGCTTCGGCGAGATGATCAAGTTGCCGCGCAGCGGCATGGGCGGGTAAGTCTAACCTTACAAAACATTAGCCCGCGCTTAGCCCAAAACGCTCGACGACCTCAGCGCTGATCAGCTTGCCATGCAGCGCCATCAGCACGACCTGTGCATCCAGGCTGTCGCCGGTCTCAAGCGCTGCTTCGATGCGGCGCTCCGCGTCCAGCCGCTTGTCCGGGCCGTTGGCCTGTTCGAAAGTCAGCGGCCCCGCAATACAATAACTGAAAAGCTGCGCCACGGACCGGTAGGCGTCCGGTGGCGGTTCGTCCGGCCAATGGTCCTTCATCAGGTTGACGATGGTGAGCTTGACGCCCTCGGGAACAAGGGCCGGATGGAGGTCGGCGCCGCGTAGTGCTGCGTCAAGTTCCCGCAAGTCGCCGGAGCGGCCGAACATGCCGAGAAAACCGAAGGAAGAGCGCCGTTTCGCCATGAATCGTCTCGTTCCCGCAGCTGAACCCATAGAGATCAAGCTTATCTGTAGGTCCGGTCGGGTCGAAACAAGGGGCTGGTCATGACAAAGGGCGGTCCGCTCGGCAGCGGACCGCCCTTTCGATCTTGGCGACCAATTTAGCGTTCAGTGATTGTCCCTCGGCACGCCCTTGGTGTGCGCCACATCCTGGTATTTCACCGCCGGCTTCAGCACCATTCCCTGGTCGAACTGGTCGACCATGCCGCGCTGGATTTCCTGCCATGGCGTCTGGTGCTGCGGATAGTGGAAACCGCCATTGCCCTGGAGTGCTGCGCGCCGCTTGGCGATTTCGTCGTCGCTGACAAGGATGTTGGCGGTGCCCTTGTTCAGGTCGATGCGCACGCGGTCGCCGGTCTTGAGCAGCGCCAGGCCGCCACCGATAGCCGCTTCCGGCGAGGCGTTGAGGATCGACGGCGAGCCCGACGTGCCAGACTGGCGGCCGTCGCCGATGCAGGCCAGCGCGTGGATGCCCTTCTTGATGAGGTAGGCGGGCGGCTGCATGTTGACGACCTCGGCGCCGCCGGGATAGCCGATCGGGCCGGCGCCGCGCATGAACAGGATGGTGTGCTCGTCAATGCCTTGCGACGGATCGTCGATGCGGGCGTGGTAGTCCTCCGGCCCGTCGAAGACCATGGCGTTGCCCTCGAAGGCTTCCGGGTCCTTCGGGTTGGACAGATAGCGCTCGCGGAATTCCGGCGAGATGCCGCTGGTCTTCATGATCGCCGAATCGAAGAGATTGCCGCTGAGGTTGATGAAGCCGGCATTGGCCTTGAGCGGCTTGTCGGCGCTGCGGATGACATCCTGATTCTCGTTGGCCACGCCGCGGCAATTGTCGCCGATCGACTTGCCGTTGACGGTCACAGCGTCGGGGTGCGGCAAAAGTCCGGCCTTCAAAAGCTCGGCCACCACGGCCGGCACGCCGCCGGCATGGTGGTAGTCCTCGCCGAGATACTCGCCCGTCGGCTGCAGATTGACGAGCAGCGGCACGTTGAGGCCGACCTTCTCCCAGTCGTCATTGTCGAGCGGCACGCCGAGATGGCGGGCGATGGCATTGAGGTGGATCGGCGCGTTGGTCGAGCCGCCGATGGCCGAATTGACGACAATGGCGTTCTCGAACGCATGCCGGGTCATGATGTCGGACGGCTTCAGATCCTCATGCACCATCTCGACGATGCGCTTGCCCGTCTCGTAGGAAATCTGGCCGCGCTCGCGGTAGGGCGCGGGGATTGCGGCCGAGCCCGGCAACTGCATACCGAGCGCCTCGGCCAGCGAGTTCATCGTGGTGGCGGTACCCATTGTGTTGCAATAGCCGGTGGACGGCGCCGAAGAGGCGACAATGTCCATGAACTCGTCATAGTCGATCTCGCCGGCCGATAGCCGCTGGCGCGATTCCCAGACGATGGTGCCGGAGCCCGTGCGCTTGCCCTTGTGCCAGCCATTGAGCATCGGGCCGACCGACAGCGCGATCGCCGGAATGTTGACGGTGGCCGCCGCCATCAGCAGCGCCGGCGTGGTCTTGTCGCAGCCGATAGTCAGCACGACGCCGTCGAGCGGATAGCCGTAAAGCACCTCGACGAGGCCGAGGTAGGCAAGGTTGCGGTCGAGCGCCGCGGTCGGGCGCTTGCCGGTTTCCTGGATCGGATGACAGGGAAATTCAAAGGGAATGCCGCCCATCGAGACGATGCCTTCGCGCACGCGCTTGGCCAGCTCGATATGGTGGCGGTTGCAAGGCGACAGATCCGAGCCTGTCTGGGCGATGCCGATCAGCGGTTTGCCCGACATCAGTTCGGCCCGCGTCAGCCCGTAGTTCAGGTAGCGTTCGAGATAGAGCGCGGTCATGCCCGGATTGTCGGGATTGTCGAACCACTCCTGCGAGCGAAATTTCTTCTTGGTGGGGGCGCCTGCCATCGTGGTCTCCGTATTTGTAAGACAAATCGATATGGCAACGCGCGGAAGCAGGCAAGAGGGCGCACCGTCGCAACCGGACTTTGGTGCGATAGACATGCATCGAGCGCTGCGTTAGGCCTTTGAACAATCTGGTGCGGGGAGGTTTGCATGGCTTTGGTGATCGAAGGCGAGGAACGCATTGTCGCACCTCTGCAGAAAGTGTGGGAGGCGCTGAATGATCCGAACGTGCTGCGGGAGAGCATTCCCGGCTGCCAGAGCCTGGAGATGAAATCGCCGACCGAAATGGCAGCGACCGTGGTGCTGAAGATCGGGCCTATCAAGGCGACGTTCAACGGCGAAGTGACGCTGAAAAACCTCAAGCCACCGCACGCCTACACCATACAGGGCGAAGGCAAGGGCGGCATTGCCGGCTTCGCCAAGGGCGGCGCCGATGTGACGCTGACGGCAGACGGGCCGGATGCGACGGTGCTCAAATACGCGGCCAAAGCCGATGTCGGCGGCAAGATCGCCCAGCTGGGCAGCCGGCTGATCGAATCGACGTCGAAGAAACTGGCGGGTCAGTTCTTTTCGACGTTCGGCGAGAAGGTGGGCGGCTGAACCCTCACTCGAACACGATGCTCGGCACCGCTGCTTCGGCCGCGCCGCGTTCTTCGTTGACCCGGTCCCAGACCTTCGAAGCAATATCGCGATAGATCTTCGCCTCGGGGCTATCGGGTTTCGACGCCACCACGGGCGCACCTTCATCCGAGCTTTCGCGAATGCCCATTTCCAGCGGCACTTCGCCAAGGAAGGTCACGCCGAGGCGCTCGGCTTCGCGCCGCGCCCCGCCATGGCCAAAAATGTCGTAGCGCTTGCCGGTGTCGGGCGCGACGAAATAGCTCATGTTCTCGACGATGCCGAGCAGCGGTACGTCGACCTTCTTGAACATGTTCAGCCCCTTGCGCGCGTCGATCAGCGCCAGATCCTGCGGCGTCGAGACGATGACGGCGCCGGCCAGCGGCACCTGTTGGGCCATGGTCAGCTGGGCATCGCCGGTGCCGGGCGGCATGTCGACGACGAGCACGTCGAGCCGGCCCCATTCGACCTCGCGCAGCATCTGCGTCAGCGCCGACATCACCATCGGGCCGCGCCAGATCATCGGGGTTTCCTCATCGACGAGGAAGCCCATCGACATTACCTTGAGACCGTAATTCTCCATTGGTTTCAGGATCTTGCCGTCGACGGTCTGCGGTCGGCCATGGATGTTGAGCAGCCTGGGCATTGACGGGCCATAGATGTCGGCATCGAGCACGCCGACGCGCAAACCGTTGGCGGCGAGCCCGAGCGCGATGTTGACGGCGGTGGTCGACTTGCCGACGCCACCCTTGCCTGACGCAACCGCAATGATCGCCTCGATGCCGGGCACGCCGCGCTTGCCCGAGTTGTGCGAGGCTGGGGCGTGCGGAGCCGCGCGTGGCGCAGTTGGCGGAGCCGGTCTGGGTGCGGGGCGCGCCGGAACCGGCGCCTCCATGCCGCCGCCCTTCTTTTCAGCCGTCAGCGCGACGACGGCGCCGGCGACACCGGGAATCGCCTTGACGACGCGCTCGGCTGCGGCGCGCAGCGGCTCCATCTCCTGCGCCCGGGCAGCCGGAACCGTGATTGAAAAGAACACTTTCGAATCGGCGATGAAAATCTCGGAGACCATGCCGAGGTCGACGATGTTGCCGGTGAAATCCGGTCCGTTGACCGTCTTCAGGCGCTCGATGACGGTTTCCTTGGTGACGGCCATGATCTTTTCCTCAGCGTTCGGCACCTCAGATAATGTAGTTTTCGGAGAGAACCAAGCAGCCGCCTCGACGCACCCTTGGCTTCTGCGAGCGAGAGTTCCGGCGGACGTCGCCAAACAGGGCGCGCGACCTATTTCAATGACCAGCATGAGGGAGACAATCAGGGAAGGATACGATTATGCTCGCAAACAGCAACGCAACGGCCAACATCGCAGTGAAGGACTTGGCGAGAGCAAAGGCCTTTTATGAAGGAACGCTGGGCCTCAAGCAGGTGGACAACATTGGCGATGAGTTGGTCGTCTACAAAAGCGGCGACACGGTCATCAATGTCTATCACTCGCAATTCGCCGGAACCAACAAGGCGACGGTGGTGACCTGGACGGTCGGCGACCAAATCGAAGCTATTGTCAAATCGCTAAGATCGAAGGGCGTCACCTTCGAACATTACGAGATGCCTGGTCTTTCGCTCGAGGGCGATATCCATGTCGGCTCCGGCATGAAAGTCGCCTGGTTCAAGGACCTGGACGGCAACATCCTGAACGTCGTGGATAAATAGTCCCGGCCAACGATTTCCAGGCTGCGGGCAAGATTGTGTTGTTGTGGCGCCGGCACCATCTGGCGCAGCCGTCCCGCGCTGGCTAGCCTGCAGGCATGATCGACAAACTGGAATTCTTCATCGCGCTGGCCAGGGAAGAGCATTTCGGCCGGGCGGCGGAGGTGTGCGGCGTCACGCAGCCGACGCTGTCGGCGGGGATCAAGCAGCTGGAGGGCCAGCTCGGCGTCATGCTGGTGCTGCGCGGCTCGCGCTTCCAGGGACTGACGCCAGAAGGCAAACAGGTGCTGGTGTGGGCGCGCCGCATCGTCGGCGACACCAGGACCATGCGCGAGGAGATGAGGGCGGCGCGCTATGGCCTGTCGGGGCGCATCCGCATCGCCGCCATCCCGACGGCACTGGCCATGGCGGCGCGCCTGACGACACCGTTCCGCGAAAAGCACCCTGGCGTCACCTTTTCGGTGCTATCGCGCACCTCAATCGAAGTGCTGTCGCTGCTCGGCAATTTCGACATCGACGCCGGCATCACCTATCTCGACAATGAGCCGTTGGGACGGGTGATCAGCGTGCCGCTCTATGACGAGCGCTACCAGCTGATAACAGCTGTCGGAAATCCCTATTCCGACCGCGACAAAGTGACATGGGCCGAACTCAGCAGCCTGCCGCTCTGCCTGCTGACGCCGGACATGCAGAACCGGCGCATCATCGACCAGCATCTGGCGGAAGCCGGCGTGCAGATGCGGCCGACGCTCGAATCCAATTCGATGATCGTGCTGTTCTCGCATATCCGGACCGGCAAATGGTCATCGATCATGCCGCTCAACCTCGCGGAAACATTCGGCTTTTCCGAACCGATCCGGGCCATCCCGATCGTCGAACCGGACGCCCGCCACACGGTGGGGCTGGTGGCGGCGCCGCGCGAGCCGCACACGCCGCTGGTGCAGGCGCTGTTGGACGAGGCGATGGCGCTGGCAGACGATTTCCGCGCCCACCGCTAGGCTAGATATCGCAGGCTGTAGCGGCTCGATAGAAGATTTCTATCGAGCAACGATGCAGCTTTATTGATTCCAGGGGTTTCCTCTGATTTCCTAAGAACTTAGCGATATTGCGCCTATGCACGTCGCTGCCCCAAAAACGCTTCACACGTTTGGGCGATATGCATTGGACGCCACGACAAGGGAGGGCGCTGCATGACGATGCAGCCTGCAAGTACCGAGATCGCATCGCGCACGGCGGCGATCATCCAGGAGTTGAAGGACCTCGAGGGTCCGCTGCTGCCGATCCTCCACGGCATCCAGGAAGAATTCGGCCACGTACCGCAGGACGCGGTGCCTGTCATCGCCGATGGCCTGAACCTGTCGAGGGCCGAGGTGCACGGCGTCGTGACCTTCTATCATGATTTCCGTGCCCGGCCGGCCGGCCGGCACGTGCTCAAGCTCTGCCAGGCGGAAGCTTGCCAGTCGATGGGTTCGGATGCGGTGGCCGCAAAGGTCAAGCAGTTGCTCGGCATCGATTTCCACGAGACCACCCGCGACGGATCGGTTACACTGGAGCCGGTCTATTGCCTCGGGCTTTGCGCCTGTTCACCGTCGGCGATGCTGGATGGTGAGGTGATCGGGCGGCTCGATGACGAGAAGATCGAAGAGATCGTCGCGGAGGTACGCTCATGATCCCGCGCATCTACATTCCAGCTGACTCCGGCGCGCTGGCGCTCGGCGCCGAAAAGGTCGCCAAGGCGATTCGTGCGGAGCTGGCCGAACGGGGCATCGAGGCCAAAATCGTGCGCAACGGCTCGCGCGGCGCCTATTTCCTCGAACCTATGGTCGAGGTCGCGACCGCCGAGGGCCGCGTCGCTTACGGGCCGGTGAAGCCTTCCGATGTCAAGAGCCTGTTCGACAGCGGCTTCCTCAAGGGCGGACATCACAAGCGCTGGCTGGGCGCACCGGACAAGATCCCGTTCCTGGCCAAGCAGACGCGCCTGACCTTCGCGCGTTGCGGCATCAACGACCCGCTGTCGCTCGACGCCTACAAGTCGCTCGGCGGACTGAAGGGCCTGCAGAACGCGGTGGCCATGGCGCCGCTCGACATCGTCAAGCAGGTCACGGAATCGGGCTTGCGCGGTCGTGGCGGCGCTGGCTTTCCGACCGGCATCAAGTGGAAGACGGTGCTCGATACCGCCGGCGAGCGCAAGTACATCGTCTGCAACGCCGACGAAGGCGACAGCGCGACCTTCGCCGACCGCATGATCATGGAGGGCGACCCCTTCGTGCTCATCGAAGGCATGGCGATCGCCGGCATCGCCACCGGCGCGACCAAGGGTTTCGTCTACATCCGCTCGGAGTATCCGCATGCGGTGGCGACGATGAACAAGGCCGTCGAGATTGCCCGCAAGCACGGCGTGCTCGGCGTCAACGTGATGGGTTCGCCGAACGCCTTCGACATGGAAATCCGCGTCGGCGCCGGCGCCTATGTCTGCGGCGAGGAAACCTCACTGCTGAACAGCCTTGAAGGCAAGCGCGGCGTGGTGCGGGCCAAGCCACCGCTGCCCGCGATCCAGGGATTGTTCGGCAAGCCGACGGTGATCAACAATGTCATCTCGCTGGCTTCCGTGCCGATCATCATGGACAAGGGCGCGGCCTTCTACAAGGATTTCGGCATGGGCCGCTCGCGCGGTACGATCCCGATACAGATCGCCGGCAACGTCAAGTTCGGCGGCCTGTTCGAGGCTGCCTTCGGCATGACGCTGGGCGAAATCGTCGACGATATCGGTGGCGGTACGGCCACCGGTCGCCCGGTGAAGGCGGTGCAGGTCGGCGGCCCACTCGGCGCCTATTTCCCGCGCGCGCTGTTCGACACACCGTTCGACTATGAAGAATTCGCCAAGCGTGACGGGCTGATCGGCCATGCCGGCCTCACCGTGTTCGACGACACCGCCGACATGCTGAAGCAGGCGCGCTTCGCCATGGAATTCTGCGCCATTGAGAGCTGCGGCAAGTGCACGCCATGCCGCATCGGCTCGATACGCGGGGTGGAGACCATCGACAGGCTTGCTGCCGGCATCGAGCCGGAAAAGAACCTGGCTCTGGTCACCGATCTCTGCAACACGATGAAGTTCGGATCGCTCTGCGCGCTGGGCGGCTTCACGCCTTACCCGGTGATGAGCTCGATCACCCATTTTCCCGAAGATTTCAAGCCCGCGCCGGCGCGCGTGGCTGCCGAATAGGAGCTGGCAGATGAATATCAAGGCCGACTTCCCGACACTCATCGAAGAACTCGACTACGGAACCCCGGAATCGAAGGCGCAAAAGCAGGTCACGCTGATCGTCGACGGCCGCAGCATCAGCGTGCCGGAAGGTACGTCGATCATGCGCGCGGCGATGGAAGGCGGGGTCGAGATTCCAAAACTCTGCGCCACGGACATGTTGGACTCGTTCGGCTCCTGCCGCGTCTGCCTGGTCGAGATCGAAGGGCGCGGCGGTACGCCGGCATCCTGCACGACTCCGGTCGGCGAAGGCATGGTGGTGCGCACGCAATCCGAGCGGCTCGATGCCATCCGCCGCGGTGTCATGGAGCTTTACGTTTCCGACCATCCGACCGGCTGGAACGAGAAGGCCGGTACCGGCGCCAGCGAGTTCGACGTTGTGGCGAAGTCCGTCGGCCTGACCGAGAACCGCTTCGGCATCGAGGGCCGCAACCACGTCAAGCAGGAAAACGGCGTCGCGCCGGGCCATGGCTCGCTGGCGGTCGACTACATCGCCCGCGATGAATCCAACCCCTATTTCACCTATGATCCGGCGCAATGTATTGTCTGCTCGCGCTGCGTGCGGGCCTGTGAGGAGGTGCAAGGCACCTTCGCGCTGACGATCGAGGGTCGCGGTTTCGAATCGCGCATGGTCGCCGGCATGCATGAGGATTTCATCGCCTCCGAATGCGTGTCCTGCGGCGCCTGCGTGCAGGCCTGTCCGACCGATGCGCTGCGTGAAAAGGCCGTGCTTGAGAAAGGCATGCCCGAGCGCTCCGCCGTCACGACCTGTGCCTATTGCGGCGTCGGCTGCTCTTTCAAGGCCGAAGTGAAGGGCGACGAAGTCATTCGCATGATGCCCTACAAGGACGGCAAGGCGAACCATGGCCATTCCTGCGTGAAAGGCCGTTTCGCCTATGGCTACGCGACCCACAAGGACCGCATCCTGTCGCCGATGATTCGCGAAAAGGTCAGCGATCCCTGGCGCGAGGTGAGCTGGGAAGAGGCGATCGCCCATACGGCCAAGGAATTCCGTCGTATCCAATATCAATACGGACGCACCTCGATCGGCGGTATCACGTCCTCGCGCTGCACGAATGAGGAGACCTATCTGGTCCAGAAGCTGGTGCGCCAGGGCTTCCGCAACAACAATGTCGACACCTGCGCCCGCGTCTGCCACTCACCGACCGGCTACGGTCTCGGCCAAACCTATGGCACCTCGGCCGGCACCCAGGATTTCGATTCCGTCGACTTCACCGATGTCGCCGTCATCATCGGCGCCAATCCGGCTTCCGCCCACCCTGTGTTTGCTTCGCGGCTGAAGAAGCGGCTGCGCCAGGGCGCCAAGCTGATCGTGCTCGATCCGCGCCGTACCGAAATGGTCAAGTCGGCGCATGTCGAGGCCGACTACCACCTGCCGCTGAAGCCCGGCACCAACGTGGCTGTGCTGACGTCGCTCGCCCATGTCATCGTCACCGAGGGGCTTTTCGACGAAGCCTTCATCCGCGAACGCTGTGACTGGACGGAGTTCCAGGACTGGGCCTCGTTCGTCGCATTGCCGGAGAACAGCCCTGAGACCGTCGGCAAGCTTTCCGGCGTCGACCCGGAGCTGATCCGGGGTGCTGCGCGGCTCTATGCCAAGGGTGGCAACGGCGCGATTTACTACGGCCTCGGCGTCACCGAACACAGCCAGGGCTCGACCACGGTTATGGCTATCGCCAACCTTGCCATGGCGACCGGCAATATCGGCCGCCCGGGCGTCGGCGTGAACCCGCTGCGCGGCCAGAACAATGTGCAGGGCTCATGCGACATGGGCTCATTCCCGCATGAACTGCCGGGGTACCGCCACATCTCCGGCGAAGCCGTGCGCGACATCTATGAGAGCCTGTGGGGCGTGAAGCTCGACGACGAACCGGGCCTGCGCATCCCCAACATGCTGGATGCCGCTGTCGATGGCTCCTTCAAAGGCATCTACATCCAGGGCGAGGACATCCTGCAGTCCGACCCTGACACCAAGCATGTCGCGGGCGGCCTGGCGGCGATGGAATGCGTGGTCGTGCACGACCTGTTCCTGAACGAGACAGCGAACTACGCGCATGTCTTTCTGCCGGGCTCGACCTTCCTGGAGAAGGACGGCACCTTCACCAATGCCGAGCGCCGCATCAACATGGTGCGCAAGGTCCTGGAGCCGAAAGCGCGCTACGCGGACTGGGAAGCGACGCAGGAGCTTGCCCGTGCGATCGGGCTTGACTGGAACTACCAGCATCCCTCCGAGATCATGGACGAGATCGCCAAGACGACGCCAAGCTTCGCCGGCGTCTCCTTCGATCTGCTTGACCGTGTCGGATCGGTGCAATGGCCCTGCAACGAGAAAGCCCCGCTCGGCACGCCGATCATGCATATAGACGGCTTCGTGCGCGGCAAGGGCAAGTTCATCCGCACCGAATATGTGACGACCGACGAGCGGACCGGGCCGCGTTTCCCGTTGCTGCTGACCACCGGCCGCATCCTTAGCCAGTACAATGTCGGCGCACAGACAAGGCGCACCGAAAACGTCATGTGGCACAGCGAGGATCGACTGGAGATCCATCCGCACGATGCCGAAAATCGCGGGGTGCGCGACGGCGACTGGGTGCGGCTGACCAGCCGTTCGGGCGAGACGACGCTGCGTGCGCAGATCACCGACCGGGTGTCGCCCGGCGTGGTCTACACGACGTTCCACCATCCCGACACCCAGGCCAATGTCATCACCACCGACTTCTCGGACTGGGCGACCAACTGTCCGGAGTACAAGGTGACGGCGGTGCAAGTAGGCGCCTCCAACGGGCCTTCGGACTGGCAGCGCGACTATGACGAGCAGGCGCGCAACAGCCGCCGCATCGCTCCGCTGCAGGCGGCGGAGTAGTCTTGGCCGCGCGCCGCAAAGCAACGACGCAGACATCGCGGCTGGCGCACCGCGCCAGCGGCACTGCGGCCGCGAACCGCATGGTGCCGGAGGAGACGCCGGTGGCGTTCTCCTTTGCCGGCACCACACATGCGGTGATGATGGCGAGCCCTGCCGACTTCGAGGATTTTGCACTCGGCTTCTCGCTGACCGAAGGCATCATCGCGCTGCCTGACGAGATCGAAGCCATCGAGGTCGAGGATCATGGCGCCGGCATCGACATCCAGATCCGGCTGAAGGACCAGGCCAATACGCGCTTCGAGGCGCGACGCAGGCGCCTGGCCGGGCCGGTTGGCTGCGGGCTGTGCGGCATCGAATCCATCGAGGAAGCAATGCGCTCGGTCGACAAGGTTGGTGCGTCGGAGCTTACGCTTGAAGCCGACGACATCGTGCGGTCGGTCAGGCTGCTGTCGAAGGTGCAGCCGCTGCATTCCGAAACCGGCGCCGTGCACGCTGCGGGTTTTTATGTGCCGGGCAAAGGCATCGTCATGGCGCGCGAGGATGTCGGCCGCCACAATGCGCTGGACAAGCTGGCCGGCGCGCTTGCCAAGGCCGGCATTGACGGCGCATCGGGCGCTGTGGTGGTCACGTCACGCGTCTCGGTCGAGATGGTGCAGAAGACCGCGGCCATCGGCTCGGCTTTCATCATGGCCGTCTCGGCGCCGACTGCACTTGCCATCCGCACTGCCGAAGAAGCCGGTATGACATTGGTGGCGCTGGTGCGCGGCGACGATTTCGATGTTTTCACCCACCCGGAACGGGTGGCCTTGGGAGTTGCCCAGCATGTCGCATGACGAAGACCACATCACGAGCACCAGGGAAAAGCTGGTGCGCATGGCCAACCAGATTGCGGCCTTCTTCCATTCAAGGCCGCGCGAGGAAGGCGTGGCGGGTGTAGCCGAGCACATCAACAAGTTCTGGGAGCCCAGGATGCGCCGCCAGTTCTTCGAGATGCTGGACAGCGGCGGCGAAAATTTCGACGAGCTTGTCGTCGTGGCTTCGGCCAGAATCAAGCGGCCGAAGACCGAGGAGCAGGCCGATATCAGCATCGGCTACGTCCAACCCACGGGTGCAGAGAGCGCCGCTCCCCAGAAATAGTCGACCGCCGGAACAACCGGGCGAGCGCGGTTCGGGTCGCCAGGCTATATTGCTGTCTTCTAAAGTTTGACTGCCGCATCCCGCAGGTGTCTGCTATGGTCGACGATCAGAAGTCGTCTGGCCGGGCGGGATGCAGTCGTGAGGCCGATCGAGACGCGATATGCCCTCAGCGGCGACGTGCGGATCGCCTATCAGGTGGTCGGCCAGGGATCGTTCGACCTGGTTTTCGTGCCCGGCTTCATTTCCAATCTCGACCTGCATTGGGAAGACGAAGGTTATACCAGGCTGTTGAAACGGCTGTCGGCGTTCTCGCGGCTGATCCTGTTCGACAAGCGCGGCACCGGCCTGTCCGACCGGGTCGACCCGCGCCATCTGCCCAGCCTCGAAACCCGCATGGACGATGTGCGCGTGGTGATGGATGCCACCGGCAGTGTCCGTGCGGCCTTGCTCGGCGCCTCGGAAGGCGCGCCGCTGGCAATGTTGTTCGCCGCCACCTATCCGGAGCGGACACGGGCGTTGGCACTTTATGGCGGCTATGCGCATTTTCACAAATGGGTAATGCCGCCCGAACGCCTCGAGGCCTTCGTCGCGACCGCGGGCACAGAGTGGGGCACCGGCGCCACTCTGCCCAGCTTTGCGCCGGGCCGCGTCGATGACGCGCATTTCACCCAGTGGTGGGCGCGCTTCGAGCGGCTGTCGGCCAGCCCGACGGCAGCGGCCGCCCTGACCCGGATGAATGCCGGGGTCGACGTGCGCGGCGTACTTTCGGCGATCGGCGCACCGACCCTGCTCATCCATCGCCGCAACGATGTGCGCGTGGATCCCGACGCCAGCCGCTTCCTGGCGAAAAAGATCGCGAATGCGCGATTGATCGAAATCCCCGGCCGCGATCACCCGATCTGGACCGGCGATGTCGACCGGGTGGCAGACCTGATTGAGGAATTCCTGACCGGCGAGCGCGCCGTAATCGAAGCGGAGCGCGTGCTTGCCGCTCTTCTGGCGACACGCATCTACGACACGGCGCGGGTGGGCGACCGCATGTGGAGCGAACGCAGCGAGCGCTTCCAGGAGAGCTGGCGGCAGCTGGTCGGCCGTCATGGCGGACGCGCCGCCGGCCTCCATGGCGAGCTGATGGTCGCGCGCTTCGACGGGCCGGCGCGGGCCATACGCTGCGCAGGGGCGCTGCGCGATGCGGCGCAGCATATGGGCATTGCAAGCGCCCAGGGCGCGCATGTCGGCGAGGTCGAAATGCGCGGACCGCCGATGGGGCTGATGGCACGGGTGACGATGCAGATCGCCGCCCATGCCGGGCGCGGCGAGATACTGGCGTCGCGGCTGGTCGCCGACCTCGCCGCTGGTTCCGGCCTGCATTTCGTCGATGCCGGCCGTGTCGCGCTGGATGAACTGGACGAGCCGCTGGCGCTGGTCCAGGTGACGTCGGAACAGCATCTCGAGCCCGCTTGCCGTCCCAAGGCCAGGCCTGCCGAGCCTGCTCAACTGACGGCGCGCGAAAGCGAGGTGGTCAGCCTGATCGCCGACGGCAAGAGCAATGCCGCAATCGCTGCCGAGCTGAGGCTCAGCGAGCATACGGTCAAGCGTCATGTGGCCAACATATTGCTGAAGCTCGACCTGCCGTCGCGGGCGGCGGCGGCGGCATTCTCCGCCAGGCACACTGGCCCGGACGGGCCATAGGAGCCATGGCGCTTTCGGGCGAAGCGACCAAGGGCGCGCAGGGGCTACGAATTCTCTCCATGCAGCCCAGGCGGATGTCGCCGGGAAGGCGCTGCGAACGGAGGATGCAATGCTGAAGTCAAACAGGTCGATCAAATCGCTGGTGATAGCGGCAGGCGTTGGCGCACTGTTCACGATCGCCCCTGCCAAGGCCGAGGACGCCACGGCGGCGGCCGCCTACAAGGACATCGAGGCGACACTCGGCTCGGTGCCGGACATGTTCAAGACGCTGCCGGATGTCGCGGTTGCCGGCGCCTGGGCCGAGATCAAGGGCGTGCAGCTCAACCCCAAGACCGCGCTCGACGGCAAGACCAAGGAGCTGATGGGGCTGGCCGTCGCCTCGCAGATCCCTTGCCAGTACTGCATCTATTTCCACACCGAGGCCGCCAAGCTCAATGGCGCGACCGATGAGGAGATCAAGGAGGCGATCGCGATGGCGGCCATCGTGCGCCACTGGTCGACGATGCTCAACGGCAGCCAGGTCGATTTCGCGACCTTCAAACAGCAGACCGACGGCGTGTTCGCGGCCGTCAAAGCCAAGTCGCAGTGAAAGACCCTGCCCGGCGATGGGCGCCGGGCAGCCCTTTAAGTCATCAACCGCCCATCGAGGGGCCATGGAGGAAAAGATGCTGACCAAGACGCAAAGCGTTGACGGCGCGGCGATCAAGAAAGCGATCGAAGGACGGGACGGCAGGACGCTGGCGAGCTTCTACGCCGACGATGCGCTGGTGCGGGTGATCGATCGCAACAACCCGCCGAGCAAGCCGCGCGAGATCCGTGGCCGGGCGGCGATCAGCACATTCTGGGACGACATCTGCAGCCGGGCAATGACCCACAAGGTCGACACCACCATCGCCGATGGCGACAACCTCGCCTTCACCCAGGCCTGCGCCTATCCGGACGGAACCAAGGTGTTCTGCGCGGCGATGCTGGAGTTGAAGAACGGACGCATTGCACGACAGACCGTCGTGCAGGCCTGGGACGAGTAGGCCACCTAACCGCGGCCTGGGCCGCAAAGCCGGAGGAGACAAAAATGTTCAGCGCCAGATGGCAGATCGACGCCAAATTCGGACACAAGCAGACCGTGCTTGAACTGCTCAAGAAATGGGAACGCGAGATCGGCTCTCAGGTCGGCATCGCCGACCTGCAGTTCCAGATCATGACCGGTTCGATCGGCGCCCGGGAAGCGACGGTCGAATCGCATCATCAGGTCGAAAGCCTTGCCAAACTGGAGAGTTTCTTCGCCAAGATCGGCAAGATCGACGCGCACGCCAAATGGGGCAAGGAGATGGAGCCGTACGTCGTGTCGGGCACCAGCCTTTGGAACATCTACCGCATCGTGGAGTAGGAGCAATTCCAGGAAAAGTGTGAGCGGTTTTCCGTCCGGAATTGCGAAAGAGGATGCTGCGAATTTCGGCCGTCAGTTGCGGCGGCCGAAATTCGTTTTCTGCCCGGCGAAGCGGCCTTCCCTGGCCAATCCGGCCCCTGCGACACGCGACGGCTGATTGGGTAGCGTTGCCTGTTTGGCAAGCGCGGCCGCTATCAGGGCGTCGGCCTGGCGGGCGCGCTGGTCTTTACCCGCATCCCCGGTAAGGTTGCCGGCCGCAGCGTAGGCCTCTGGCTGCCGGCGGGGTCTGAAAGCAAGATAGAGAAGCAGCGCGCCGAGCAATCCACCGCCGATGACGATCGTCAGACGCGCGCCGGTCATGCCGGTGCGCTCGATCTGGGTCGGGTTGGCGGGGTTCTGGACGACGGTGAGCTTGTCGCCGACCTGCGGCTCGCGGCCACCGTCCTTGTTCAGCTGCATCGTGGCTTCGACGGCATCGGCGCCGGTGCCGACGCGCAAGGTGCCGGTGAATTTCTGCTTCACCTTCCATTCTTTGTCCGCGTGCACTGTCTTGAACGCCTCAACCAATTCGCAGGGGATCGTGGCAGTGCTGACAGTCTTGTAGACGATCTTGTGGGCAGTCGATTCCATGTCGCATTCGACGTTGACCGCAATGACTTCAGCCGGCATTTCCGGCCAACCGCCTTTCTTCAGCATGTCCTTGCCGCCGAAGAAGGCCATCACCAGGCAGAAGACACCAATCATGACCAGCTTGATCTTGGTCGTATTCATGTGCAAACCCCCTCGCCGCGCGGTTTCTCGGCAAGGAGGCTGCTCGTTCAGGTTGAATATTCAGTAAATTGTGAACACTCGTCGTGCTGCAAAAGTAACTTACGCTTAATATGCAAAAAACGGCACGGCGAATATTTTAGAGATATTACCCGCTACCCGTGAGCCACCATGACGTGACGCACGGCGGTGTAGTCCTCCAGCGCGTAGAGCGACATGTCCTTGCCGTAGCCGGACTGTTTCAAGCCGCCATGCGGCATCTCGTTGGTCAGCATGAAATGGGTGTTGATCCAGGTGCAGCCATATTGCAGGCGGGCGGCCGTCGCCATGGCGCGCGAGACGTCCTTGGTCCACACCGAGGACGCCAGGCCGTAGTCGCTGTCATTGGCCCAGTTCACGGCTTCGTCGACTTCCGAGAAGCGGGTGATCGAGACGACCGGGCCGAACACTTCGCGGCGCACGATTTCGTCTTCCTGCAGCGCGCCGGCAACGACGGTCGGCTGGTAGTAGAAGCCGGAGCCCTCGCCCGGTCTGCCGCCGGTGGTGATCTCGATGTGCTTCAGTTCGGAAGCGCGCTCGACGAAGCTCGAGACGCGGTCGCGCTGCCGGCGCGAGATCAGCGGGCCGATCTCGTTCTCAGTGTCATCTGGCTGGTTGTATTTGATGGTCGAGACCGCAGAGGACAGATCGGCAACAAGCTTGTCGTAGATCTTCTTGCCGGCATAGATGCGGCAGGCGGCGGTGCAGTCCTGGCCGGCATTGTAATAACCGAAGGCGCGCAGACCGTTGACCACGGCGCCGAGATCGGCGTCGTCGAAGACGATGACGGGCGCCTTTCCGCCGAGTTCCAGATGCGTGCGCTTAACCGATTTGGCGGCGGCCTGCAGCACCTTCTTGCCGGTGGCGACGTCGCCGGTGATCGAGATCATGTTGACCTTGGCGTGGTTGATCAGCGTGTTGCCAACGCTGTCGCCGCGGCCGAGCACGACGTTGACGACGCCCTCGGGCAGCACCTCTGCCAGGATCCTGGCCAGCTTAAGCGCCGTCAGCGGCGTCTGTTCCGACGGCTTGAAGACGACGGTGTTGCCGCCCGCGATCGCCGGCGCCAGCTTCCAGGCCATCATCATCAGCGGATAGTTCCAGGGCGCGATCGAGGCGACGATGCCGATCGGGTCGCGCCGCACCATTGAGGTGTGGCCGGGGAGATATTCGCCGGCGACCACGCCGGGCATCGAACGCACCGCGCCGGCAAAGAAGCGGTAGCAGTCGACGATCGCCGGGATTTCGTCATTGAGCACGGCATTGATCGGCTTGCCGCAGTTCAGCGCCTCGAGCGCGGCGAACTCCTTGGCCTCGGCCTCGATGCGGTCGGCAATCTTGAGGAGATAGCCGGAGCGCTGCGCTGGCGTGGTGCGCGACCACAGGACGAACGCCTTTTCCGCCGCCGCCACCGCCGCCTCGATCTGCGCAGGGCTGGCTTCCGGCAGGTTGAGAATGGTCGCCCCGGTCTTTGGATTGAGGATCGGCTCCTCGGTCTCGGTGCCCTTGTCGAAGATCGCGCCGATAAGCATCTGGGTGTCCATGCAGGTTCTCCTTGGTCAGGAGCGAGTAGCGAATAGCGAATAGCGAATAGGGCTGGTCGTGCATCTCCCCTATTCGCTATTCGCTACTCCCTATTCGCTGTTCTTCATTTGCCGGAACCAGCGATCTGGTCGCCGTCGCGGGTCAGATAGTAGGCAAACAGGATGGGCAGCAGCGTCACCAGAACCACGACCATGGCGACGACATTGGTGACCGGGCGCTGGCGCGGGCGGATCAGCTCCTCCAGCATCCAGATCGGCACGGTCTGCTGCTGGCCGGCGGTGAAGGTGGTGACGATGACCTCGTCGAAGGAAAGCGCGAAGGCCAGCATGCCGCCGGCAAGCAGCGCGGTCGCGATGTTGGGCAGCACGACGTGCCGAAAGGTCTGGAAGCCGTCGGCGCCAAGATCCATCGAGGCCTCGATCATCGAGCCCGAGGAACGGCGGAAGCGGGCGACCGCATTGTTGTAGACGACGACGACGCAGAAGGTGGCGTGGCCGAGCACGATCGTCCAGAACGAGAACGGGATGTCGGCGAGCGAGAAGGCCGAGCGCAGCGCGATGCCGGTGATGATGCCGGGCAGCGCAATCGGCAGGATGACGAGCAGCGAGATGGTCTCGCGGCCGAAGAATTTAGTCCGCGACACGGCGGCGGCGCACAAAGTGCCGAGGATCAGGGCAATCGCGGTCGAGATGGCGGCGACGCGGACGGAGAGCGACAGCGCCTGCCAGACATCCGGCCGGTTCCAGGTGACAGCGAACCATTGCGTGGTCAGCCCCGGCGGCGGCCAGACGAAGCTCTTTTCTTCCGTGGTGAAGGCGTAGACGAAGATCAGCAGGATCGGCAGATGCAGGAAGAGCAGGCCGCAAGCTGCTGCGATCTTGAGGCCGAGCGGGGCGGATTGCGAGCCGTCAGAGCGCATCGAAGGCCCCCATGCGCTTGGCGCCCCAGAGGTAGAAGCCCATGATGACGATGGGCACGACGGTGAAGGCCGCAGCGAGCGGGATGTTGCCGGCGGTGCCTTGCTGCGAATAGACGGCCTGGCCGATGAACAGGCGCGACGTGCCGATGATCTGCGGGATGATGTAGTCGCCCAGCGTCAGCGAGAAGGTGAAGATCGAGCCGGCGACGATGCCGGGCAGCGCCAGCGGGAACAGCACGTTGCGGAAGGTCTGGCCCGGCGACGCGCCGAGATCGGACGAGGCCTCGACCAGATTGCCGGGCACGCGTTCCAATGCCGCCTGCACCGGCAGGATCATGAAGGGCAGCCAGACATAGACGAAGGCGATGAAGGTGCCGGTTGCGGAGACCGATAGTGAGTTTCCGCCGACGACCGGAAGCGACAGCCAGCCATCGAGCACCCAGAGCAGATGCAATTTGGCGAGCAGCCAGGTCAGAATGCCTTCCTTGGCGAGGATCAGCTTCCAGGCATAGATCTTGACCAGGTAGCTCGACCACAGCGGCAGCATGACGCCGAGATAAAACAGCGCCTTCCAGCGGCCGCGTGCATAACGCGCCGCGTAATAGGCAATGGGGAAGGCGATGATGGCCGAAGCCAGCGTGACCAGCACCGCCATCGTCACTGTGCGCAGGATGATGTCCAGATTGGCGGCCTGGAACAGGTCGCCATAGGTCTTCAGCGTGAACTCATGATTGATAAGGCCGGAGAATTCGTCGATCGAGAAAAAGCTCTGCGCCAGGAGGGCGAACAGCGATCCGATATAGACGACACCCAGCCATATCACCGGCGGCAGCAGCATGAGGAACAGCAGCAATCGCGGCCGGCGCCAGAACAGGTCGGACAACGCACCGCGCATGCCACCGCTGCCGGGCAGGATAGCGGGGGCCGTCGCGCGCGGCATGGCGGCGTCGAGGCTCATGCCGGCTCATCCATCAGATGCAGGTGCTCACGGTTGAAGGTGAGCACCACCGCTTCGCCTTCCGCCGGCAGTTTCGTGCCGGCCGGCACGATGGCGTGCAGCCGCAACCCGTCGGCGTCGAGCGCCAGCCTTGTCGTAGCGCCGAGATAGTTGGCTCCGACCAGGCGCGCGGCAACGCCATCGCCTTTCGCGGCGCGGCCGATGCGGATGGATTCAGGACGCAAGCTGCCCCAGCGATGCTGGCCGGAATAGCGCTGGACGAAATCCGGCGGCAACACGTTGGAGGAGCCGACGAAATCGGCCACGAAACGTGTCTTCGGCCGCCGGTAGATGTCTTCCGGCGTGCCGATCTGCATGATCTTGCCATCGTTGAAGACGGCGACGCGGTCGGCCATCGACAGCGCTTCACCCTGGTCGTGGGTGACGAAGACGAAGGTGATGCCGAGCGCCTTTTGCAGCGACTTCAGCTCTTCCTGCATGTTCTCGCGCAGCTTGAGGTCGAGCGCGCCGAGCGGCTCGTCGAGCAGCAGCACCTTGGGCTGGTTGACCAGCGCACGGGCAAGCGCGACGCGCTGGCGCTGGCCGCCGGAGAGTTGGCCGGGACGGCGGGCGCCATAGCCGGGAAGCCGTACCAGCGACAGCGCCTCTTCCGCCGCCTTCTGGCGCTCGGCCTTGGCGACGCCCTTGACCATCAGCCCGTAGGCGACATTGTCGAGGACGTTGAGATGCGGGAACAGTGCGTAGTCCTGGAACACGGTGTTGACGTTGCGGCGATAGGGCGGCACGCCTTCGGCGCGCTCGCCGAAGATCGAGATCGAGCCCGAGGTCGGCTGCTCGAAACCGGCAATAAGGCGCAGGCACGTCGTCTTGCCGGACCCCGACGGACCGAGCATGGCGAAGAATTCGCCCGGCACGATGTCGAGATCGACCGCGTCGACGGCGCGAACGCTGCCGAAATGGCGTGAGACTTTCTGGAAGGAAACGGCCGAGGTCATGGGCTGCCAGTCTGTTTTTGGATCGCGTTGTGGCGAGTTCGCGCGACGCCTCACCTCCCCCTTGTGGGGAGGTCGCGGCGAAGCCGCGGGTTGGGGGTGGCCTAGCACGAACCGCGCTGTCCCCCACCCCGACGCTGCGCGTCGACCCTCCCCACATAGGGGGAGGGTAAGGCGATCAACGTCCGCCGATGACGCCGATATAGTCCGACACCCAGCGGTAATAGGGCACGCACTGGTCGTTCTGGGTGGCGCATTTCGAGACCGGGGTCTTCCAGAACTTGATCTTGTCGAAATTATCGTAGCCGTTGGTCTTGCAGCCTTCGTCGGTCAGAAGCTCGTTGCCCTTGCAGGCGGCGGGCACCACGGGAAGCGAGCCGAACCAGGCAGAGACGTCGCCCTGGACCTTGGGCGACAGGGAGTGTTCGAGCCACATATAGGCGCAGTTCGGATGCGCGGCGTCGGCCTCCATCATGGTGGTGTCGGCCCAGCCGGTGACGCCTTCTTCCGGCACCGTCGAGGCGACCGGCTTCTTGGCGGCGACCAGCGTGTTGACCTGGTAGGGCCACGAGCCGGAGGCGACGACGCCTTCATTCTGGAAGTCGTCGACCTGGATGGCGGCGTCATGCCAGTAGCGGCCGACCAGCGTGCGCTGGACGCGCAGCAATTCGAGCGCCGCCTTGTACTGGTCTTCGTTCAGCTCGTAGGGATCCTTGATGCCGAGTTCCGGCTTGTGGAACATTAGATAGTTGGCGGCATCGGCAATGTGGATCGGGCCGTCATAGGCCTGGACGCGGCCCTTGTTCGACTTGCCGTCGGGCAGGTTCATTTCCTCGAAGACGATGTTCCAGCTCTTGGGCGCTTCCTTGAAGACATCGGTGTTGTACATCAGGACGTTCGGGCCCCACTGATAGGGAACGCCATAATGCACCTTGTCGACGGTGAACCAGGGCGCGTCCTTCAGGCGGTCGTCGACGCTCTTCCAGCTCGGGATGAGATCGGTGTTGATCGGCTGCACGCGCTTGCCGGCAACGAGGCGCAGCGAGGCGTCACCCGAAGCGGTGACCAGATCGAAGCCGCCCTCATTCATCAGCGAGACCATCTCGTCGGAGGTGTTTGCGGTCTTGACGTTGACCTTGCAGCCGCTCTCCTTCTCAAAGGCGGTCACCCAGTCATAACCCTTGTCGGTTTCGCCGCGCTCGATATAGCCCGGCCAGGCAACGATGCTGACCTCGCCTTCGCCCTTGCCAAGCTCCTTGACCTGGGCGACGGCCTGACCGGAAAAGGTCAGCGCGACCGTCAGAGCCGTGCACGTCTTCAGAAATGAATTCATCGTCAATCTCCCATTTTGGCGCCTGACTGCGAAGCCGGTCTTCGCTGCGGTCAGCCGCAGGCTGAAAAGCGTCAGTTCGTCCGATGGACATGTCGCCGCTCTGATGGCGGCTTTCGTCTCTGAAATGAAAAGTGCTTGGAAAATTCCGGTTTCGCAAATTCATTTATCAGAAACACGATATCGGTTTTTCCGATAGATAGGTAGCAAATGCATGTCACTCAAAAGTGGCCCCGGTTTTGAGAGAACGACATGCATCAAGACAAAGACTTTACCCGATCAGCGCTGCTGGCGCACCGTGCGCTGCGACTGGGCGAGGCCGATGAAGTCGCGCGCCGCCTGTGGCAGGCCGGAGCCGCGGCGCCAGACCATGCCGACCTGGACCACCGGCAGAGTGCCGGAAATATCGCGCGATTCGATGCGGTCGCCTTCCAGCGACCATGGCCGATAGACGAGGTCAGGCAGCAGCGCCACGCCGGCGCCGGTGGCGACGAGGCTGCGCACAGCTTCCACGGAGCGGGTGCGGAAGGCGACATACGGCTTGGCGCCGATCGCCGCCAGAAGCTTGCCGGTGCTTTCCTCGATCTCGTCGACAGTGAGCATAATCAGCGGTTCGCCGGCAATATCGCCAATGCCGATAATGTCGGCGCTGGCCAGCTTGTGGCTGAGCGGCACCCACAGCCGGTACGCCGAGACTTCGAGGATTTCCGACTGCAGCGCCGTGCGGTCACGCAAATTGGATGTGACCATGACGGCAATGTCGAGCTTGCCGCCGATCAGGAGGTGCTCGAGATAGTCGCCATTGTCTTCGATGGCCGAGACTTCGACACCGGGATAGGCGCGGCGATAGCGGGAAAGCAGATCGGACAGCACATAGCCGGCGACCAGCGAGGTGACGCCGAGCTGCAGGCGCCCGCCGGCCACCACCTGGTCGTCGGAGAAAGCGCGGCGCGCGTCGGAGACATCGGCCAGGATCTTGGTCGCATGACGCAAGAACTGGTGGCCTTTGTGGGTGATGTTGAGGCCGCGTGGATGGCGTTCGAACAATTCGACGCCGAGGTCGCTTTCCAGCTCCTTGATCGCCTCAGTGACCGAGGATTGCGAGATGGACAGGTTTTGCGCTGCGCCCGACACCGTGCCCTGCTCGGCGACGGCAATGAAGAACTGCAGCTGGCGGATGGTAAAGGCCATGGCCGGACTAAACACTGGCGCGGCCATGAAGGAAAGCCGACGGCGGAGCTTATCCCGAGAGGGCTGCCTGGTGCCTCGCGCTTAGCTGAGCCTGAGACGCTGCCGCAATGCCGGACCGTAGCGCAGCGCGAGCATGAACGCCGTCTCCAGGGCCAGGACGATAACGATGATACGAAAGCCGATGGCATAGGAATCCCGTCCGCTGCCGCGCATGAGATAGCCGGTGATGAGGAAGCCCGTATTCCACAGCGTGGCGCCGAGCAGCGTCACTGCTGCGAAGGGCAAGAGCGGCAGACGGAGCGCACCGGCCGCGATCGGCAGGTAGTTGCGCACCGTCGGGATGAACTGCGCCAGCAAGGAGACCCGCACATGATGGCGGCGATAGGCCTCGCCGAGCCTGGAATAGGTCGCATAGCGCAGGCAGACATATTTGCCGAAACGCTCGACCAGCCTGTCAGCGCGATCCAAACCAATCCGCCGTCCCACCGCATACCAGACAAGGCAGCCAGTGATGGCGGACAGCGTCGTCACCAGGAGCAGGATCGCCAGCCTCGAGAGATCCGGGGCTGCCGTCATGCCGAGGAACAACAGCAGCACATGCGAGGGCGGCAGCGGCAGGATCTTTTCGGTAAAAGCGAGACAGGCGACGCCGAGCAGCCCGAGGCCCAGGATCGCCGGCAGCGGATCGGTCATGAGAAGCGCCAGTCATAGGTTTTTGAGGTTCTTGATCCTGGACACCTTATACACCGTGGCCGGCGGGAAGTTGCGAAAGGTCCGGCCAAGCCGGGTCGCTTCCAGGTCGAGCCTGTCGAGCAATGTCTGGTCGAAGGGGCAGCTTCTGCCCAATGTGTACTGGTAAAGCGCCGCGCCCGGCCGCAGAGCGTCGAACACGCCTTCCAGTATAGCGAAAGCCTTGCGCGGCGACATCAGCCGAATCGACAATCCGCTTATGACGGCTCCCGCCACCGGACTGTCGAACAGAGGCGGATGGCGCAGACCGGCTGCATCCATCGCGAAGATGCGCGCGGCGGGAAAGCGCCGCGTCAGAAGCGAGGCGAAGTCTGGGTCGGCTTCGACCAGGGTTAGATCCCGCTCCCTGACACCGCGCTCCAGCAGCGCCTGCGTGAACAGGCCGGTGCCCGGTCCAAGTTCCAACACCTGACCGGTTTCAGGACCGATCTCGCGCGTGATCAGAGCCGCGAGGTGGAACCGGAGGGCGTGACCGAGCCGATCCGGAGCGGCGCCAGCGTCCAGGCCATGAGAAAAGACAAGGCATCGTTTGCAGGCATGATGACCTCACTGGTGATGCGGGTGATTCGCCTAGCCCGCATTCTGATGAGGCGCTGTTTGCGGCGACCACATTTCATGGACATTGCGAAGAGCTGCCTTGACCGAAAGATTTGTCGGGAGGCGGTGCTTTGGGGATCAGAACTCGCTAAGTCGCCGCGATGCTAAGGCGTGCCCCAGCCTCTGCCAGCGCAGCGGCGATATCATGCGGTGGTGCCCGGTCGGTGGCCAGTTCAGAAAATCCGTCAAAGCCGCAGACCTGGACCAGACCCTGGCGACCGAATTTTGTGTGGTCGGTGATAACAAGGGAACGCTGGCCGCGCGACAGCACCATGCGGGCGAACTCCGCCTCTTCAAGATCATAGTCCGCCAGCCCTGCGGCGGCGTCCACCGCGCCGATCGAAATCACCGCGTGGCTGACCGAGAAGCGGCTGACGAAGTCGATTGCCGAGACGCCGAAGGCAGCACCGGAATCGCTGCGCAGTTCGCCGCCTGCCATATAGACCTTGTTGCCGTTGACGGTGGCCAGCGTGCGGGCGATGTCGGACGAGTTGGTGACCACCGTCAGCCGCCGGTGGCCGAGCAACTCGCGGGCCAGGAACGAGGTCGTGGTGCCGGTGTCCAGCATCACCGACTCGCCGTCGCGGATGGTGGCGGCGACCATGCGGGCAATCAGCCGCTTGGCTTCGGCATTGTCGCGCATACGCCGTTCGAACGGCGCCTCGCCGGTCATCGACGGCAGGCCGATGGCGCCATGCATCTTCAGCACCGAGCCGTTACCGGTTAGCGGCTTGACATCACGGCGCACGGTTTCAAGCGAGACCCCCAGCCGGTCCGCCAAGCTGGCAATGGTGACGGTGCCCTCTTCCTTCAGGAGGCGGAGGATTTCGCCATGCCGTTTCGAATGGATCATGTGGCCTCCCGAATTCTGCGAACTGCCCGATTTTAGGGCAATACAGACGTTTTTAAAGGAATTGCAGGTGGTTTCGGGCAAAACACCCAAAAAAAGTCACAACATTTGATTGACAGTCGGGCGGCACTGGCATGACATTGATCGCGTGACAGGCTTCGGAACTGCCACGGGAGGGTGATGGCAGAGCCGCAATTTCACGGACCGGACCGTCTGGCCAGACCGTCTGGGATTGATCTGGCGCAAGGACTTTTCAAATCCGCGGGGGCGGAGACCGGGTATCGAAACCTGGCCAAAGGGGCTCGTCGGTGCGGCGCGGGAGAGTCCGGCGTCCCGCACCGACGAGATTTTTGCATTCCCCTCGTTGCGCGACGGAGGGCGCCTTGTCGAAGCTCCGCCAAATCAGGGATGGCCTCGTGACTGCTGAAGACCGGATCCGGGCCTTGCCCTGCTGGAATGGCAGCGTCGACATTGCACCGCTGCCGGGCGGCCTCAGCAACGCCAACTATCTGGTCAAGGACGCCACCGGGCGGCACGTCGTACGCTTCGGCCAGGACTATCCGTTCCACCACGTCTTTCGCGATCGCGAGGTGATGACATCGCGGGCTGCGCATGAAGCGGGCTTCGCGCCGGCAGTCCGCTATTCCGAGCCCGGCATCATGGTCACGGAATTCCTCGGCGCAAAAACCTACGTCGCTGCAGACGTGCGCGCCAATATCGGCCGCGTCGCTGCACTGATGCGCGGGTTCCATCGCGAGATGCCCAATCACATCTCCGGCGCCGGCTTCATGTTCTGGGTCTTCCATGTCATCCGCGACTATGCGCGCACACTGAACGAAGGCGGCAGCCGCAAGCGCGACGAGCTGCCACGGCTTTTGGCGCTGGCCGACGAGTTGGAGCGGGCGCAGAAACTGCTGCCAATCGTCTTCGGCCACAATGATCTTTTGCCGGCAAATATTCTTGACGATGGCGACAGGCTATGGCTGATCGACTTCGAATATGCCGGCTTCAACACCGCGATGTTCGACCTTGCCGGTGTTGCCTCCAATGCCGAGATGAGCGACGCCGACTCCTTCGCCTTCCTCACCGCCTATTTCATGCGCGAGCCGGATGAGGCGATCCGCCGTTCGCACGCGGCCATGCAATGCGCGTCGCTGCTGCGCGAGGCGATGTGGAGCATGGTTTCCGAGCTTTATCTCGATGCGCCGGGCATCGACTACGTCGCCTATACCGCAGAGAACCTGACGCGGCTCGACGCGGCGCTGGACAATTACCGCACGAAGTACGGGACACAGCCATGACCTTGCCCACCCATGCCGGCATCGTCGTCATCGGCGGTGGCATTATCGGCTGTTCGACAGCCTATCATCTGGCGCGTGACCACAAGGCCGATGTCGTCCTGCTGGAGCAGGGCAAGCTGACCTCCGGCTCGACCTGGCATGCGGCCGGGCTGGTCGGCCAATTGCGCTCGTCGGCCTCGATCACCCGGGTGCTCAAATATTCGGTCGAGCTCTACAAGGGGTTGGAGGCCGAGACCGGCCTCGCCACCGGGTGGAAGATGACCGGGTGCCTCAGGCTCGCCACCAACGCCGACCGCTGGACGGAGTATAAACGACTGGCGACGACCGCCAGGAGCTTCGGCATGGACATGCAGCTGGTGTCGCCGGACGAGGTGAAAAAGATGTGGCCGCTGCTGGAAACCAGCGATCTCGTCGGCGCCTCGTGGCTGCCGACCGACGGCCAGGCAAGCCCCTCCGACATCACGCAGTCGCTGGCCAAGGGCGCGCGCATGCATGGCGCCAAGCTGTTCGAGGATGTCCGCGTTACCGGCTTCGACATGAAGGATGGGCGCATCACCGCGGTGAAGACCAACAAGGGCGACATCGCCTGCGACAAGGTGGTGAACTGCGCCGGGCAATGGGCGCGTCAGGTCGGCGCCATGGCCGGCATTTCCGTGCCGCTGCAACCGGTCAAGCACCAGTACATCGTCACCGAAAAGATCGAAGGGCTGGCGACCGACGCGCCGACCATCCGCGACCCCGACCGACGAACCTATTTCAAGGAAGAGGTCGGCGGGCTGGTGATGGGCGGCTATGAGCCGAACCCGCAGGCCTGGGCGACCGGCCTGCCTGGCGGCAATGTGCCTGACGAATGGGAATTCCGCCTGTTCGACGACGATTACGATCACTTCGAGCAGCATATGAGCCAGGCGATCGCACGCGTACCGGCGCTCGAGACCGTCGGCGTCAAGCAGATGATCAACGGGCCGGAGAGCTTCACGCCGGACGGCAACTTCATTCTCGGCAGTGCGCCCGAATGCGCCAACATGTTCGTCGGCGCCGGCTTCAACGCCTTCGGCATCGCGTCGGGCGGCGGCGCCGGCTGGGTGCTGGCGCAATGGGTGGTCGACGGCGAGGCACCCCTCGATCTCTGGGTGGTCGACATCAGGCGCTTTTCCAGCATGCACCGCGACCGCCAATGGGTGAGCGAGCGCACGCTGGAGGCCTATGGCAAGCATTATACGGTCGGCTTCCCGCATGAGGAATATCTCAGCGGTCGGCCACGCATCGTCTCGCCGCTGTATGACAGGCTGAAAGGCCATGGCGCCGTGTTCGGCTCGAAGCTCGGCTGGGAGCGGCCGAGCTGGTTCGCGCCGCAAGGCGTCGAGCCGCAGGACATCTATTCGATGGGCCGGCAGAACTGGTTCGCCGCGGTCGGCGACGAACATCGGCATGTGCGCGAACATGTCGGCATCTTCGACCAGTCGTCCTTCGCCAAATACGAATTGAGCGGGGCCGATGCGCTGAAGGCGCTGGACTGGATCTGCGCCAACGACGTCAACAAGCCGGTCGGGCGATTGACCTACACGCAGCTTCTCAACACACGCGGCGGCATCGAAGCCGACCTGACCATATCGCGGCTGGCGGAGGAGACATTCTACATCGTCACCGGCACCGGCTTTCGCACCCATGATGCGTCGTGGATCAGCGACCATGTCGGCGAAGGGCTCGATGCGCGGCTCATCGATGTCACCGAGGCTTTCGGCACGCTGTCGCTGATGGGACCGCGCGCCCGCGACGTGCTGTCCGCCGTGACCGATGCCGACGTCTCCAACACCGCTTTCCCGTTCGGCCATGCGCGCGAGATCGGCATCGCCGGACACACGGTGCGGGCGCTGCGCGTCACCTATGTCGGCGAACTCGGCTGGGAGCTGCATGTGCCGATCGACGCCACCGGCGAGATCTTCGACGCGCTGATGGCCGCCGGCAAGAGGCATCACATTCGCCCGATCGGCTACCGGGCACTGGAATCGCTGCGGCTTGAAAAAGGTTACCGCGCCTGGGGCTCCGACATTACCCCCAACGACACGCCGCAGGAGGCCGGCCTCGGCTGGGCGGTCAAGCTCAGGAAGAACACGGATTTCGTCGGGCGCCGGGCTTTGGAGAAAGCCGGCGGTGCGGCGCTGAAGAAACGCTTTGCCGGCTTCACGGTCGACAATCCCGACATCGTGCTCGTCGGGCGCGAGACCATCCTGCGCAATGGCGAACCGGTCGGCTATCTCACCAGCGGCGGCTATGGCTACACGATCGGCAAGAGCATCGGCTACGGCTATGTGCGCAACCCTGACGGGGTGAGCGACGACTTTCTCGGCTCAGGCGACTATGAACTGGTGGTGGCGATGCAGCGGACGCCGGCCAAGATCCATCTCGAACCGCTGTACGACCCGGCAGGAGCAAGGATCAAGGCCTGACGTCCCGATCACGTCACGCGCAGGACAACGCCGCGACTTGGTCCGGTATCCTCCTCGCCGGGCATGGAGACATAAGGGAGCGTCTCCTCGATGAGCGTGAGCACTCCCTGCGCCTCCAGCTCGGCGATACGCGCGGCAAAGCCCGCTTGCAGCAGTGCTGTCTTGACCGTGAGGACGATCACGCCGCCCGAGCGACAGACGCGGATCAACTCATCCAGCCCTTCGACGCCGACATGACCCAAGGTGAAGACGCCGGCCGAAATGATGCCGGCATAGGCACCGTCGGCGAAAGGCAGGCTTGTGCCGAGCGCCAGACGGTGAAGCGCCGAATAGACGTTCTTCGCGGCCGCCCTGTCCAGCATGCCTTGCGAGATGTCGAGCGCCTCGACCTCGGGAAAGCCGGTGATGGCGAGCCACTCGCCAATGAGCCCTGTGCCGGCGCCGGCATCGAGCAACGGCGCGGCCCCGCGCGGCAAATGGCGGGCCAGGAGAGCGAGGCAGATGGTGGGATGGCGGTAACCGACAGCGGACATGTCGGCGTCATAGGTCCGCGACCAGCTGTCGTAGAGCGCCGCCACCTCTTCCGGCCGCTTTGCCGCGTAGACCGCGCCAAGCGCGCCTTTAAGTGTGCCATCCGTCATCGCTGCTTCACCCGCCAACGCACCTATCCATTGGATCATAGCCAAACGTCAAAAATTGTGGAACCGTTGCGGCCATAAATAACCGCGCCAAAGGGGGGAGAGGCATGGTGAGCGACGAGGTACGAGCAACGCTTGCGGCCATTCCGGCGCTGGCCGGGCATCACGGTCCGCTGGAACGGCTTGGCGGCCTCACCAATCTCGTCTTCCGGGCCGGCGATTTCTGCCTGCGCATTCCGGGCAAGGGCACCGAGGAATACATCAATCGCGCCAATGAAGACGTGGCGGCGCGCGAAGCGGCGAAAGCCGGCGTCAGCCCGGAGGTGCTGCATTTCGTTGCCGGCACCGGCGTGATGGTGACGCGCTTCATTGCCGGCGCCGAGACCATGTCGCCCGAGAAATTCAGGACAAGGCCAGGCAGTCCGGCCCGGGCGGCCGAGGCTTTCCGCAAGCTGCACGCGTCCGGCGCGGTGTTTCCGTTCCGGTTCGAACTGTTCGCGATGATCGACGACTATCTCAAGGTGCTGTCGACCAAGGCGGTCGCCCTCCCCGCGGGATACCATGACGTGGTGCGTGAGGCGGAAAGCGTGCGCTCGGCGCTCGCCGCCCATCCGCTGCCGATCGTCGCCTGCCATTGCGATCCGCTGTGCGAGAACTTTCTCGATACGGGCGAGCGGATGTGGGTCGTCGACTGGGAATATTCGGGGATGAACGACCCGATGTGGGATCTCGGCGATCTCAGCGTCGAAGGCAAATTCGACACTGCGCAAGAGGAAGAGTTGATGCGCGCCTATTTCGGCGGCGAGGCGAGGCCAGCCGAGCGAGGCCGTATCGTCATCTACAAGGCGATGTGCGATCTGTTGTGGACGCTGTGGGGGTTGATCCAGCTTGCCAACAACAACCCAGTCGAGGATTTCCGCGCCTATGCCGACGAGCGGTTTGCCCGGTGCAAGGCGCTGATGGAGACGCCGGCGTTTTCACGCCATCTGGCGGCCGTGCGCAGGGGCTGACGCAGAGCGCTTGGCTCCTCTGCCGGTTATCTGAAAACCCGCTCTATTTCACTCATCGTCACCGTATCGTCGGACTTTTTGCAGTACCAGACGATCAGCGCGATGGTGCCGATGGGGAACAATCCGGCAAGGAGTTGGAGCCAACCGCTTCTGTTGATGTCGTGCAGCCGGCGCGTGGTCATGGCAAGTGTCGGCAGAAGGATGGCAAGATTCCAAATCGATGAGACAATTTCATTGTCCAAGACGACATCAACCACGGTCATAACGATGCCGACAATGACAATGAACAGATAAGAATACCAGAACTCGGAACGGCTGGCTCTACCGGAAAAATTTGCATAGTTTTGGAAAAAGCTTGAAATAGCTTCGGTAAAACTCATCGGAGGCGGTATGTCTCCGAAACGATTGCTGCCAGCTGGCGGGGCCCTTAAAACAAATATCAGTGGCAAGCCGATAAGGACCAAAACGATCAGCCAATGCCATATGGAAAAACTGCCCATTACTCCCCCTATCGCCGAAATATTGACCTTGCCCTGTCTTGCAAGGAATCAATTCCGAACTGCGCCCGAGAGGTAGCCTACACTGCTAATTACGGCTGTAAAGCCGCTCACACTTTCCTTGAATTGCTCTAATTGACGCCTTTCGGCACGTTTTCCGGCGGCACCACTGTTTCTACCACTTTCTGGCGATGGAAGATGAACAGGCCGGCGAGCACGACGATGGCCGAGCCGATCAGGATGCGCGGTCCCGGCACGTCGCCGAAGAAGGCCAGGCCGAAGATCACCGCCCATAGAAGCAGGCTGTAGTGCAGCGGCGCCAGCGTCGAGGCTGGCGCCAGTTTCAGCGCCCGAGTGATCATCAGATGGGCGCTGCAGGAGACGATACCGAGCAGGAGCATGGCGCCGAAATCGAGCGCCGAGGGGGTGCGCCAGGCGCCGATGGTCATCAGGCCACCGACCAGCAACGTGCCTATGGTCTGCCAGGTGACCAGTGTCGTATCGCTCGTTCCGCGCAAACGCCGGCTGAGGATGATGGCGAAGGCAAAGGCGATGCTGCCTACCAGCGCGAACAGCGAGGACTGCGAGAACGCCGCCGAGGACGGCTTCAGTATGATCAGCACGCCGCAGAAGCCGACCAGGATGGCTGCCCAGCGGCGCCAGCCGACCTTTTCGCCGAGCAGGAAATGCGACAGCGCCGCCACATAGATCGGCCCGGCCATGTAGAAGCTCATCACGTCGGCAAGCGGCAGATAGACGACAGCGGCATAGAACAGCGCCGTGTCCACCGTCGTTGCCAGCACGCGCAGAGACTGGAGGACTGGCCGCTCCATGCGGAACAGTCTGCCAGCGCCCTGGTTGGCGATCATCGGGCCAAGCACGATGAAGGCGCCGATCGAGCGGATAAAAACCACCTGGCCAACCGAGAAAGAGGCGACCAGCCATTTGCCCATCGCGTCGTTCAGCGCGAACATGAAATCGCCGGCCAGCATCAAAAGTATGCCGGCCAGAAGCACGTTTCTCATCGTGAAGCTGCGAGCAAGCGACTGGGCCATGCGGCTCCCTATCCGCAAGCGGCCGCTTTGACGAGGCAAATCGGTAAGACCAGCGGCGGAAATCGGCTGTGTCTACGCAGTCTTGTGCCGCCGGTTCACCTGGCCTGGCCGCCCAGAGATCGACAGCTGCGTCTCCTGCTTCGTGCGCTCGGCCACCACCTTGCCCCTGGCGACGACGCAGAGCCGCTCGGCCCGCAGACGCAAGGCCTCAATCGGGTTGCCGGCATCGAGGATGACGAAGCTGGCACGCTTGCCCACGGCGAGGCCGAGATGGTCGAGGCCCATGATGGCGGCGTTGACGTTGGTGACCATGTCGAAGCAGCGCGCCATGTCGGCCGGGCTCGACATTTGCGCGACGTGGAGGCCCATGAAGGCGACGTCGAGCATGTCGGCGGTGCCCAGCGAATACCAGGGGTCGAGCACGCAGTCCTGGCCCCAGCCGACGCGGATGCCATGCGCCTGCATCTCCTTGACGCGGGTCAGGCCGCGGCGTTTGGGAAAGCTGTCGTGGCGGCCCTGCAGCATGATGTTGATCAGCGGATTGGGAATTGCGGAAACACCCGCCTCGGCGATCAGCGGCAGCAGCTTGGAGACGTAGTAATCGTCCATCGAGTGCATGGAGGTCAGGTGCGAGCCGGCCACCTTGCCCTGCAACCCGAGCCGCTGCGTCTCATAGGCAAGCTGCTCGATATGGCGCGACAGCGGATCGTCGGTCTCGTCGCAATGCAGGTCGACCATCAGCCCGCGCTTTGCCGCGATTTCGCAGAGTTCAGTGACCGAGCGCCTGCCGTCGGCCATCGTGCGCTCGAAATGCGGGATGCCGCCGACGATATCGACGCCCATGTCGAGCGCGCGGATGGTGTTTTGCCGCGCCGTCGGCGAGCGGTAGAACCCGTCCTGTGGGAAGGCGACCAGTTGCAGGTCGATATAGGGCGCGACCGTCTTCTTGACGTCGAGCAGCGCCTCGACCGCCAGCAAGCGGTCGTCGCAGACGTCGACATGGGTGCGGATGGCGAGCAGGCCCATCGAGACCGCCCAGTCGCAATAGGCGAGCGCCCGCTCGCGCACGCCTTCATGCGTCAACAGCGGCTTCAGCTCGCCCCACAGCGAAATGCCTTCGAGCAGCGTGCCCGAGGCGTTGATGCGCGGAATGCCGTAGGACAGCGTGGCGTCCATGTGGAAATGCGGATCGACGAAGGGCGGCGAAATCAGATTGCCATGTGCGTCGATCGCCGTGCCGGCGGTGACGTTCAGTTCGGGCTCGATGGCGACGATCGTCTCGCCTGATATGCCGAGGTCGGCGACGGTGCCGTCCGGCAGGGTTCCGCCGCGCACAACAAGGTCGAAATCCATCTGTCGTCATCTCCCTGGATCACTCGTCACAATCGTGGCGCAAAAGACACCCGGCCGCAGCCGTTTGTCTCCGCGGCAGCGAAAGGTTCCATCCGGTGGCAACTCGCTCTATAAGCCGCCTTTCGCCCCCGTGGCGAATCCGAAATTCGTCTCAGTCAGGCATGGGATCAACCATTGTTTCGCTTCTTCCGTTCTACGGAAAACCAGCGCCTCATCGCGAGGCTCGTCAGGGAATCCTTCCACGAGCACAAGTTTGGCTATGCCGCCGCGATCGCGTCGATGCTGGTGGTGGCCGCCATGACCGGCGCCAGCGCCTGGATTCTTCGCGAGATCACAAATGAGTTCGTGATCTACAAGAGGCTCGACCGGGTCAACCTGATTGCCGGAGGGGTCGCCGCGATCTTCGTCTTCAAGGGCGTCGCCAACTTCGTGCAGGCCTACTTTATGAGCCGCGTCGGCAACAGCATCATCGCCGACCGGCAACGCAAGATCTACGACCGCATCCTGGCGCAAGGCATCGAGTTCTACCATTCGACCTCGTCGTCAGAGCTGATCACCCGCATGACCAACAACGCGCAGGCAGCGCGCAACGTGCTCGACCTCGTCGTCACATCCTACGTACGCGATCTGGTGACGATGATTGTGCTGGTGGGGGTGATGGTCTGGCAGCAGCCGGCGCTGTCCCTGATCTGTTTTGTCATTGGCCCCATAGCCATTTACGGGGTCAATCACATCCTGAAACGCGTGCGCAAGATTGCCGCGCAGGAGTTCCGCTCGCTCGGCCAGATCGTGCAGGTGATGCAGGAAACGGCGGTGGGCGTGCGCGTGGTGAAATCCTTCGGCCTCGAAGGCGCGATGCGCAAGCGCATGTACAAGGCCGTGTCGGACGTGGAGAACCGCGCCAACAATATTGCGACGCTGGAAGCCGCCACCAGCCCGGTGATGGAAACGCTTGCCGGGTTGGCAATCTCCGGCTCCGTCCTGGTCAGCGGCTTCCTGGTTCTGGGTGGCGGCCAGATGCCGGGCAACATCATGGCTTTCATCGCGGCCCTGCTGCTGGCCTACGAACCGGCAAAGCGCCTGGCGCGCGTGCGCATTTCGCTGGAAACCGGCATTGTCGGCGTGCGAATGATGTTCCAGCTCGCCGACCGGCCGCTGACGCTGGCCGAGAAGCCGGATGCAAAGCCGTTGCAGGCCGGGCCGGGCGAAATCCATTTCGACAATGTCAGCTTCGCCTACCCGGAAAGCCCGCCGGTGTTCGAAGGGCTCGACCTGACGCTCGAGGCCGGCAAGATGACGGCGCTGGTCGGGCCCTCGGGCAGCGGCAAGTCGACCATCCTCAACCTGATCATGCGCATGTACGACCCGCAGGTCGGCAGGGTGCTATTCGACGGCCAGGATATCTCCGACGCCACGCTCGCCTCGGTGCGGGAGAAGATCGCCTATGTCAGTCAGGACACGTTCCTGTTTGCCGGCACGGTCATGCACAACATCCGGCTCGGGCGTCAGGACGCGACCGACGCGGAGGTGATCGCTGCCGCCAAGGCCGCCAACGCGCATGACTTCATCAGCGCCATGGCCAAGGGCTATGATACGGATGTCGGTGAGAACGGCGCGCTGCTTTCCGGCGGCCAGCGCCAGCGCATCTCTATCGCGCGCGCCATGCTGCGCAATGCCGAGATCCTGCTGCTCGACGAGGCGACCAGCGCGCTCGACGCCGAATCCGAGGCGCTGTTCCGCGACGCGTTGCAACAGCTGACGGTCGGGCGCACCACCATCGTCATCGCCCACCGCCTGTCGACCGTGCACCAGGCCGACACGATCGTCGTGCTGGAAGCCGGCAAGGTGGTGGAAAGCGGCGCGCACCGCACGCTGCTCAATCAGGGCGGGCTGTACCAGAAGCTTTATGAGTACCAGTTGATGCCTTGAGGGCATTTCCGGATGTCGGAGCCAAGCCCCCTCATCCGGCCCTTCGGGCCACCTTCTCCCCGAGGGGAGAAGAGATCGTCAGCGCCGGCGACAGCCTCTTCTCCCCATTGGGGAGAAGGGTGGCCGCGAAGCGGCCGGATGAGGGGGCCTGCGCAGACCTCACTCCGGAACGTGCCTCACAGCGCCCTTGTCGGCGCTGGTGGCGAAGGCGGCGTAGGCGCGCAGAGCGGTCGTCACTTTGCGCTTGCGCTTTTCCTCTGGCTTCCAGGCCAGGGCGCCCTTGGCCTCCATCGCCGCTCGCCGAGCATCGAGTTCAGCATCGCTGACCGCCAGGCGGATGGTGCGGTTCGGAATGTCGATCTCGATCGTGTCGCCTTCCTGCACCAGACCGATCGTGCCGCCTTCCGCCGCTTCCGGCGAGGCGTGGCCGATTGACAGGCCAGATGTGCCGCCGGAGAAGCGGCCGTCGGTGACCAGCGCGCAGGCTTTGCCGAGGCCTTTCGACTTCAGATAGCTCGTGGGATAGAGCATTTCCTGCATGCCGGGGCCGCCGCGCGGTCCTTCATAGCGGATGACGACGACGTCGCCGGCCTTGATCTCGTTGGACAGGATCGCCTTCACCGAAGCGTCCTGGCTTTCGAACACACGCGCCGGGCCGGTGAATTTCAGGATCGATTCGTCGACGCCCGCCGTCTTCACGATGCAGCCGTCGAGCGCAAGATTGCCCTTCAGCACCGCAAGGCCGCCGTCCTTCGAGAACGGCGTCTCGGCCGAGCGGATGACGCCTCTCTCGCGGTCGAGATCGAGCTGGTCCCAGCGGCGATCCTGGCTGAAGGCGACCTGCGTCGGCACACCACCGGGAGCGGCGAGGAAGAAGTCGCGGACATTCTGGCTCGTCGTGCGGGAAATATCCCAATGGTCCAGCGCTTCGCCAAGGCTTGCCGTGTGCACCGTCGGCAGGTCGCGGTTGAGCAGCCCTGCATTGTCGAGCTGGCCAAGGATGGCCATGATGCCGCCGGCACGGTGGACATCTTCCATATGCACGTCGGACTTTGCCGGTGCCACCTTGCACAGCACAGGGACCCGCCGCGACAGCCGGTCGATGTCTTCCATGGTGAAGTCGACCTCGCCCTCATGCGCGGCGGCCAGGATGTGCAGCACGGTGTTGGTTGAGCCGCCCATGGCGATGTCGAGCGTCATGGCGTTCTCGAAGGCGCCCTTGGAGGCAATGCTGCGCGGCAGTGCCGTCTCGTCATCCTGCTCGTAGTAGCGCTGGGCAAGATCGACGATGAGATGGCCCGCCTCGACGAACAGCCGCTTGCGGTCGGCGTGGGTCGCCAAGGTCGAGCCATTGCCGGGCAGCGACAGGCCGAGCGCCTCGGTCAGGCAGTTCATCGAATTGGCCGTGAACATGCCCGAGCAGGAACCGCAGGTCGGGCAGGCCGAGCGTTCGATGACCTTGACGTCCTCGTCGGAGATCTTGTCGTCGGCGGCGGCAACCATGGCGTCGACCAGATCGAGCGCCTGCGTCTTGCCGGCCAGCACCACCTTGCCGGCTTCCATCGGGCCGCCGGACACAAAGACGGTCGGGATGTTGAGGCGCAGCGAGGCCATCAGCATGCCGGGCGTGATCTTGTCGCAATTGGAGATGCAGACCATGGCGTCGGCGCAGTGCGCATTGACCATGTATTCGACGGAGTCGGCGATAAGCTCGCGCGACGGCAGCGAATAGAGCATGCCGTCATGCCCCATGGCGATGCCGTCATCGACGGCGATTGTGTTGAACTCCTTGGCGACGCCGCCGGCCTTCTCGATCTCGCGCGCGACGAGTTGGCCAAGATCCTTGAGATGGACATGGCCGGGCACGAACTGGGTGAAGGAATTGACCACCGCGATGATCGGCTTGCCGAAATCCGAATCCTTCATGCCTGTGGCGCGCCACAGGCCGCGGGCGCCGGCCATGTTGCGGCCATGGGTGGTGGTGCGGGAACGATAGGCGGGCATGAATATTCCTTAGCTGGCTGGCTGCGCCCGGTGCGGAGCGTGGCGGCGCTGAATTCAGGTCGGAGGCGTTATAGACCGGCAAGTATGGTCTGGCCACATTTTTGCAATGCGCCAGATTCGCGTGAGAAATCAGAGTTTGCGAAAAAGATTGCGGACCGGTGTCGGATCGCTCGCCGCACGCGCGTCCTTGGGGCAACGGCAAGGGAATGGCACCATTTCTGGAGTCAGCCGTTTCACTGTAACCGCAACCAAAGACACCCCGAGGAGCACGACATGCAAAAGATCACCACCTGCCTGTGGTTCGACAACCAGGCCGAAGAGGCGATGAATTTCTACATCTCCATCTTCAAGAATTCGAAGGTGCTGAGCGTTTTGCGTTGGCCCGACGGTCACGCCGATGCGGGCAAAGCGCTGGTGACCACGTTCGAACTCGACGGTGTGCAGTTTCAGGCGCTCAACGGCGGACCGCAATTCAAGTTCAACGAGGCGATGTCACAGTCGATCGATTGCAAGACGCAGGAAGAGGTCGATTATTTCTGGGAGAAGCTCATCGAAGGTGGGGGCGAACCTTCGCAATGCAGCTGGCTGAAGGACAAATTCGGTGTGTCGTGGCAGGTCGTGCCGGAGCAGTTGCCGCGCCTGCTTCTGGATCCGGACAGGGCCAAGGCTGGCCGGGTGATGTCGGCAATGATGCAGATGAGCAAGATCGATATTGCGAAGATCGAAGCGGCGGCGAAGGGGTGAGAAGCGCCCTCTTCCTTCTCCCCCTGGTAGGAGAAGGTGGATCGGCGGGTTAGCGCCGAGACGGATGAGGGGTTCCAAGGAACGCCAACCCCTCACTCCGCTGGAACACCCCTCATCCGGTCGCTTCGCGGCCACCTTCTCCCACAGGGGGCCTGTTGCGTAATTGGCTGGTTGTGATTCTCTGAGACGGAGTTCGGAGGGAATCGCAATGGCGGTGAAGCAGACGGGTCAGTTGAGCCTGGCAGAGGCTT